>NZ_CAJYVU010000080.1 GCF_913778135.1 uncultured Sphingomonas sp.
ACGTCCATGCCGGGCCGCCGAACACCGACTGCCAGTTGTTGGGCGGGCTGCCGTCAGGCTTGGCATCGCGCCACACGTACCAGTCGGCGTGCACGCCCGTCCGGCTTGCGCGACTGTCCTTGAACCACGGGTGCTGGTCCGAGGTGTGCGCCCACACCTGGTCGAGCAGCACCTTTAACCCAAGCGCGTGCGCGCGCGCCACCAGGGCGTCGAAATCGGCGAGCGTGCCGAACACCGGATCGACGTCGCAGTAATCCGACACGTCATAGCCGAAATCCGCCATCGGCGAGGTGAAGAAGGGCGAAATCCACACCGCATCGACGCCGAGCGCGGCGACGTAGTCGAGATGCGCGGTGATCCCGGGCAGGTCGCCCACCCCGTCGCCGTTCGCGTCGGCGAAACTGCGCGGGTAGATCTGATAAATCACCGCGCCCTTCCACCAGGGCGCCTCATCCGCTCTCATCACGTCCGCCACTCGCTGCTCCCGATCCGCGCAACCCGCCTTAGCCGAATGCCGGCACGCTGACACGACCTTCACCGCACGCCATCACCTGAGCGCGTGCAGACCCCATTGATCGTAGTCGTACCGCCGTGCGCCGATCTCGAACGTCGCCGGACCGGTCACGCGTGGCTCGTCGCACGCACCGATCCCGCGCGCCAGATGCGCAGGGATCGCGATGCGCGTGATCGCGCCGCCGAACGGGCTGGCGATCGGATCGGGCAGGTCGATCAGCAGGTCGCGCGCGCCCAGTCGCGTGACCACCGCTTCCTCGACATCCGCGAAGGTCAATGTGCGAAACGGCTGCGACAGGTCGAGCGCGATGCGCCGCGCGGCCTCGGCCGAGGCGAGCTCGCCGCCCGCACGCTCGGCGGCGTGATTGTGCCACGCCGCTCCTTCCGCGCTGATCGCGGCGAGCGCGTCGGGGTGCAGCGCGCGCTCGACCAGCCGGCGGTTGTCGCGCGGGATGACGATCTCGGGTGACTGCTCCAGCACCCGCAATGTCGCCTCGAGCTGGACCAGATTTGGGTAGACGCTGCCAAGGCCATGCCGCGCGCCGCCGCCCTTGCCCAGCAGCACCGACAGGTCTCGTGCCGCCGAGCGCAGCACCAGCACGCGCGCCGGCGCGAACGCGCCGCGATCGTAGCGCCGGTGGCGATGCAGCCGTCCGATCCGCTGCAACAACACGTCGATCGGCGCCAGATCGGTGACAAGGAAATCGGCATCGATGTCGAGCGACTTTTCCAGCGTCTGCATACCGACCAGCACCTGCCCGCGTGCATGACGCCGCTTGCCGAACGCCTGCTCCACCGCTTCGTCCAACCGCTGGCGATCATCGCGCGCGAAGCGGCCGTGGTGCAGCGTCGGCACGCCCTCCACCGCGAACGCCAATTCGGGCGCGCGCGCCGCCACCGCCTGCGCGACCGCCACCGCGCCCGCGACGCTGTTGCGCACCACCAGCACCGATCCCCGGCAGCAGCCTGCGCGATCTCGCCGCCTGGGCCGGTGCCGTCGTGCGCGATGCCGCGGTTTCCGCGTGAGGCACCTGCTCGTCGACCTCGACGCGCCGTTGATGAGCTTCGGCGGCGACGTGGTCGACGCCAACGGTGTCGTGCGCGATTTCCCCGCCAAGTCGATGATTGCGGGGCTGTTCGCCAACGCGCTCGGCTGGGAACGCTTCGACATCGATCGGCACGCCGACCTCCAGTCGCGGCTGACGATCGGCGCGGCGCGCGTCGCCGAGGGGCAGCGCATGCAGGATTTCCAGACCGCCAAGCTCGAGGTGAATGACCGCGGCTGGACCACCCGCGGGCGGGTGGAGGGGCGCGCCGGCGGCGGCGACACCTACAAGTCACCGCACATTCGTTTCCGCGACATGGACGCCGACGCGCGCGTGCTGGTGGCGTGTCGGGTCGCGCCTCCTGACCCCGACGACAGTGCTCCCCATCTCGACGCTCTCGCGCACGCGCTCGCGCGGCCCGAACGGCCGTTGTTCATCGGGCGCAAACCGTTCGTTCCCTCACGCCCGCTGCTACTCGGCATCGTCGAGGCGGAAACGATCCCCGCTGCGCTCTCCGCCGGTCTAGCGTTGCTCGACGGCGCGGCGCGGCGCGACCGCGTGCGCGCGCAATGGCCCTACGCGGAGCTGACGGGAGCGACACGCGCGCAGGCGGAGGCGGCGGGCGCGCAGGAAGACGCACTCACCGACGAGCGTCACTGGCCCTCGGGTGTCCACGCCGGGCTTCGCCGCGTCGTCCACGGCCAACTCGACTGGCCGGCGGAGGCGACCGCGTGACGCTTCACCTGCTGCGGATCGGCATCGACCGGCACGCGCTGCAACGCTTCGCGGTCGAGCGACGGCTCGACGACGACGACGCGGGCTACGCGCTCCACGCCGCGCTCGCCGCGCGCTTCGGCGCCGCCGCGCCGCGTCCATTCCGCTTTCTGCCCGATCATCCGCGCGGGGCTCACCTGCTCGGCTATGTCGCCGACGCCGCCGCACTTGGCGATGCCGCCGCACTCCCGCCCGCCGACGATGGTGCCGCCGCAATCTTCCCGGGCGACCACCAACTGCAATCGATGCCCGACGCGTGGCGCGAAGGCGCGCGCTACGCGTTCGAGGTGCGCGTCCGCCCCGTCGTGCGCTTCGGCAAGCAGGCGCGCACCGCACGCGCCGAGCGCGGCGGCTGGCAACCGCGCGCGGGCGAGATCGACGCCTTCGTCGCCGCGTGCGAGCGCGCAGCCGTGACCGGCGGAGACGCGGGCGGCACGCCTGAAAGCGACACCGAGTTCAACGCGATCGACGGCATCTCGCGCGAGGCGGTCGACGCCGACTGGCTCACCGCGCGGCTGAACGGCGTGGCGACGATCGAGCACGCGGGCTTGCGCGACTTCCGCCGCGCACGCACCCGCCGCAACACGCACGCGGGCAGGGGCAGTACAGGCGGCCAGCCGCGCACCCTCGCGGTCGAAGGTCCCGACGCCGTCATGGCCGGCACGCTCGCCGTCGCCGATCCCACCGCCTTCGCCGCGCTGCTCGCCGGCGGCGTCGGCCGACACGCTGCCTTCGGCTTCGGCATGCTCCTCCTCGCCCCGCCCGGCCGCGCGCGTTAGATGTTGTCGGGTCGTCTCGGGCTGGAGCGCGCGCGCATTCCGCACGCCGACCGGCACGGGTTGATCTGGCTCGATCGCGGGCGGCTGGAGGTGGAGGACGGCTGCCTGCGCTTCGCGACCAACGGCAGCGACGCGATGGCGGCGGGCGATTACCAGATCCCCTATCATACCATCTCGATCGTGCTGCTCGGACCCGGCTCCAGCGTCACGCACAACGCGCTCCGCCTGCTCGCGCGGCACGGCTGCGCGCTCGCCGCGATCGGCGACGGCGCGGTGCGCTTCTACACCGCGCCGCCGCTGATGCCCGACACCTCCGCGCTCGCACGTGCGCAGGTGCGGCGCTGGGCCGATCCGAAACAACGGATGGAGGTCGCGCGCGCCATGTACGCGATGCGCTTCGGCGAGATCGTGCGCACGCGCGACATCGCGGTGCTGCGCGGGCAGGAGGGCGCGCGGATCAAGCGCGCCTACGCGCTCGCCGCCGAACGCCACGGTATCGGCTGGGGCGGGCGCCGCTACGACCGCGAGAACCCGGAAGCCGGCGACCTCGCCAACCAGGCGATCAACCACGCCGGCGCGGCGATGACCGCGGCAGCAAGCGTCGCGGTGGCGGCGGTCGGCGCGATCCCGCAGCTCGGTTTCGTCCACGAGGACTCAGGGCAGAGCTTCGTGCTCGACATCGCCGACCTCTACCGCCACGACGTACTGCTCGACATCGCCTTCTCCGCGGTGCGCGAGGCGCGCGCGGCGGGTGCCGCGCCGATCGAGCGACTGGTGCGCAAGCGCGCGGCGCTGCTGTTCCGTCAGCGTAGCGTCATTCCCGGCATGATCGACCGGATCAAGACGCTGCTGATGCCGGGGCAGGAGGGCGAGGTGATCGCAGACACCGGCGCTGGCGCTGGCGCCGCAAGCGTGGCCGAAAACAGGCGCGCGACCTGATGCCGCTCACCGTGGTCATCACCCGCGATGTCGAGGATCGCTACCGCGGGCTGCTCGGCTCGGCGATGCTTGAACTGGCACCCGGCGTCTACGCGCAGCCACGGATGAGCGCGGGCGTGCGCGGCCGCATCTGGGCGGTGGTGGAGGAATGGCACAACCGCCTGCGCCGCGGCAGCATCGTCATGTGCTGGGCCGAACCCGCCTCCGCCGGCGGCCTCGGCCTCGCAACGCTTGGTGAGCCGCCAAAGGACGTTCTCGTCCACGATGCCCTCCTCCTCGTCCGCCGCCCCCTTCCGCCGCGATCGATATCACCCATGTCCTGAGCGCACGCTCATGCTTCTTTGACAATGTGAGCTTAATCAATCTATTAGGATGCAGAGGCTCCCCCGCACCCGCGGGGATCAACCCCGGACTGCTTGTCGGGCATACGGCTGGAAATCGGCTCCCCCGCACCCGCGGGGATCAACCCTGACCGGTCGTCAATCCGACGATCCCGCCCATGGCTCCCCCGCACCCGCGGGGATCAACCTGAACCTCGGAGAGGGTGAGCGTTCCGTCCGCGGGCTCCCCCGCACCCGCGGGGATCAACCCCATCTTCTACGTGCTGCGGCAATCGCGGTTGTGGCTCCCCCGCACCCGCGGGGATCAACCCGATCCACCAGCCGTAAAGGCCCGCCGCGATACGGCTCCCCCGCACCCGCGGGGATCAACCCGACTGGTCGGGCGAGGTCATGACCAAGGATGAGGCTCCCCCGCACCCGCGGGGATCAACCCGCATGATCTCCGCCGGGGCGGCCGCGTGCCGCGGCTCCCCCGCACCCGCGGGGATCAACCCTTGTCCACCGTCGCCTGGGCCGCGTCCACCCGGGCTCCCCCGCACCCGCGGGGATCAACCCGGGGCTTGGTGGGATCAATGATGCGCTGCCGAGGCTCCCCCGCACCCGCGGGGATCAACCCATCGCTCCGGCGTCTATCCTGATCCAAGAGCCGGCTTCTCCGCACCACCGGGATCAATCCTCATACATCAGCGCGTCGGGTGTGAGGGGACTTAAAAAACCGGACTAGCGGGGATATCCGGGAACAACCCAAGCAATATGGGAAAAGACCGCAGAAGACCGCCAGTTTCTCGATTTTAGGGTAGGGTTCGTGCAACGGACATTAAGGTTTGGACTAAGTTGCCAAGTCGCTTATTTGAAGATCCGCTGGGCATGAGAGAGGGAGACGATGCGGCGAAACTCGCCAAGCTCGTAATTGCCAATAGATGGCGGCTTTACGCCGTTTGCGGCCAAGTGACAGGATTGGCGTTCCCGGCGCGGGCGTGATCTAAGATGGCAAATTGCACACGCAGCCTCAAAGCGGACCGATTAAGTTGGCACCCTCTAAAAAGATTAGACTTTGTGGCTCGTCGGGCGCTCGGCCGCCTCAAAAACGCGGCCGTTAAGCTGGCGAACTTTTCAGGAGTCACTTTCGGGCCAACCCGGCCCTTCATCAGCAACGATGATCCCGTAGAACAAGCCCGACAGCAGATCGATCAACGCACCGTGGTCGAGCGCTAGCGTGGTCATGGTTTCGATCACAGCTTCTGTGGGTTGGTAATCGCCGAGATCGGTGTGCAACCTGATACGTTTGCGCAGCCGCCGGCGGCGAGCAAGATGCTGGAACGCGATCAGCGGCACAGAAAGCTGCAAGCGAAACTGGGGTAGTGACGATCTTGCGGACTCTTTCGGCCTCCTCAAGTTGTTCGTCCGTCAGAGGACCAACACCTGCGCAGCCCTGTATAAGCGCGCGGAGGTGTCCCGTCCGCATTTTCATCACACGATCTGCTGCCACAGCCTCATCTTCAACGTTCAAAGGCATCCAAGCCGTGACTAACATGTCGCGCCGAATGGCGGCTAACTGCTCGTCTGCTTGCACCGCCTCATCGGCGCGGTCGTTCGACCGCTTTCCAGTCAGTATGTAGAGAACGTCTCACCCCGGCCTCAGCCCACACGGCCAATGCCGGAGCGATAGGTGTGGACGAAGCATCACTCTCCCACTTGACCTGTGCGCTCTTCGTGACGCCCGCCAGATCAGCAAACGCGATATGCGATCGCGTCAGCCTTAGGCGTTCTTCCTTGATCCGCGCAGCGATCGTCGCACGGGTGCCTTACCGTCTTAGATGGTTTACGTTTGGCGACCTTAGAAGTACTTATACAGTACCTGCGGGAACCACCCTAAGAAAATATGGTGCTCGCGAAAAAGGTACAAGAAGCCCTCACATGTGTCGGAGCGACATAAGGCGAGCTTCCAAACCAGCTTGGCGTCAACATCGCAGTCGATCGTGTCCGCCGCGCCGCCTGCGGAGCACAGCGACGCGTGCGTAAATTCGTCAACCACCGTCAGAATCCGGATGAACCGGTCGCTGACAAGCGTGTCGCTGACAAATTTCAGACTTCAGCGGAGATATGGGCCTCGCGGCAGCGCTATGGATGCTCGGGTGTCGTCGCTCGCTTACAGCCACGCCGGCGCTCGACCCGCAGCAGCTCCTCTTAGTTCATGACCAGCCCGTCGCGGACCAGCATGATCCCAGCCGCCGGTAGCCGAAGCCGATGTTCCGCCACGATCTGATGCAGCCGTGACCGATAGGATCGCCATCCTCAACGTTGGTTGCGGGGGCTGGATTTGAACCAGCGACCTTCAGGTTATGAGCCTGACGAGCTACCGGGCTGCTCCACCCCGCGACGCTGAGCTGAGCTGTTCTGCGGCACGTTTTGGGCATGACGCGGTGTGGCTCGGCTGGATCCGGCGTGTGTTGGCCGGAGGTGACATTGTGATGGGTTCTTTTTGTTTGTTTCACCGGCATCAATGCCTGGCGGCGACCTACTCTTCCATCGCTTGAGCGATA
>NZ_CAJYVU010000081.1 GCF_913778135.1 uncultured Sphingomonas sp.
GGAAGATGTTGTCGACGAAGAAGAGCACGTCCTGGCCCTCCTGGTCACGGAAGTACTCGGCGATCGCGAGACCCGAGAGCGCGACGCGCGCGCGGGCGCCCGGCGGCTCGTTCATCTGACCGTATACCAGCGCGACCTTCGAGCCCTCGCTGATCGCGTTGCCGTCCGCGTCTTTGGCGATGACACCCGCGTCCAAGAACTCGTGGTAGAGGTCGTTGCCCTCGCGGGTGCGCTCACCCACGCCCGCGAACACCGACGTGCCGCCGTGGCCCTTGGCGATATTGTTGATCAGTTCCTGGATCAGCACGGTCTTGCCGACGCCGGCGCCGCCGAACAGGCCGATCTTGCCACCCTTCGCGTACGGCGCGAGCAGGTCGATGACCTTGATGCCGGTGACGAGGATCGCGCTCTCGGTCGACTGGTCGACGAACAGCGGGGCCGAGGCGTGGATCGGCGCGCGCAGGTCGGTCTGCACCGGACCGCGCTCGTCGATCGGCTCACCGACGACGTTCAGGATGCGGCCGAGCGTCATCGGACCGACCGGCACGGTGATCTGGTTGCCGGTGTCGGTCACGTTCTGGCCGCGGGTCAGCCCCTCGGTCGAGTCCATCGCGATCGTGCGAACGGTGTTCTCGCCCAGATGCTGCGCGACCTCGAGCACGAGGCGGTTGCCGTTGTTGTCGGTCTCAAGTGCCGACAGGATCGCGGGCAGGTGGTTGTCGAACGACACGTCGACGACCGCGCCGATCACCTGGCTGATGCGACCCACATTGTTGCTGCCCGAGACGTTGGGGCGGTCATCGAGGACGGTTGCCATGTTCTGCTTCCTGCTTCTGAATGCTTAAAGCGCTTCGGCGCCGGAGATGATCTCGACCAGTTCGGTCGTGATCGCGGCCTGACGCGTGCGGTTGTACTGGATCGAGAGGCGATTGATCATGTCGCCGGCGTTGCGGGTGGCATTGTCCATCGCGTTCATGCGGCTGCCCTGCTCCGACGCGGCGTTTTCGAGCAGCGCACGGAACACCTGCACCGCGACGTTGCGCGGCAGCAGGTCGTCGAGGATCTTCTCCTCGCTCGGCTCATACTCGACTGCCGCGTCGCCGTCGTTCGACAGCGTCGGGGCGAGCTTGGGATCGCGCGTCGGCACCGACACCGGGATGATCTGCTGCGTGGTCGGGATCTGCACCAGCGCCGACTGGAACTTGGCGTAGAACAGGTGCGCGACGTCGAACTCGCCCGAGGCATAGCGCGCGAGCAAATCGTCGGCGATCGCCTTCGCCTCGTCGAAGCGCGCCACCTTCATCGTCGACAGATCATGATCGGCGACGACGCCGGTCGGATAGAAGCGTTTGATCACGCGGCCCTTGCGGCCGACCGTGTAGAAACGGACGGTCTTGCCCGCGGCCTCCAGCTCCTCGGCCTTGCGGCGCGCGGCGCGGACGATGTTGGTGTTGAACGCACCCGCGAGACCACGCTCGGAGGTGACGACCACCAGCATGTGGACCTGATCCTTGCCGGTACCCGCGAGCAAGGGCGATGCGCCCTCACCACCCGCACGCGCGGCGAGGCTGGCGACCACGCTCTCGATCCGCTCGGCATAAGGGCGGCCGGCCATCGCCGCCTCCTGCGCGCGGCGCAGTTTGGCAGCGGCGACCATCTTCATCGCCTTGGTGATCTTCTGGGTCGACTTGACCGAGTTGATCCTGATCTTGAGGGCCTTGAGAGACGCCATTCATTTCCTCTTACCGTCACCGCGAGCGGATCGGGATCAGCGTTCGCCGGGGCCGTGTCGCTTGGGGCGGCCCCTCTCCCAACCCTCTCCCCGGCGGGAAGAGGGCTTTGTTCTCTTACGCGAAGGTCTTCGCGAAGGAGTCGAGCGCACCCTTGAGCTTGCCTTCGCTGTCCTTGCTCAGCTCGCGGCTGTCGCGGATCGCGGTCAGCACGTCGGCGTGCTGCTCGCGCATGAAGCTGAGCATCGCTGACTCGTAGCGCACGACGTCCTGCACCGCGACCTGATCGAGATAGCCGTTGGTGCCGGCGTAGATCGACACCGTCTGCTCCTCGAAGGGCATCGGGTTGAACTGCGGCTGCTTGAGCAGCTCGGTCAGGCGCGCGCCGCGGTTGAGCAGCTTTTGCGTCGAAGCGTCGAGGTCCGAACCGAACTGCGCGAACGCCGCCATCTCGCGGTACTGCGCGAGCTCGAGCTTGATCGAGCCCGACACCTTCTTCATCGCCTTGGTCTGCGCGGCGCCACCGACGCGGCTGACCGAGAGGCCGACGTTGATCGCGGGGCGAACGCCGGCGAAGAACAGGTCGGTTTCGAGGAAGATCTGGCCGTCGGTAATCGAGATCACGTTGGTTGGAATATAGGCCGACACGTCGCCCGCCTGCGTCTCGATGATCGGCAGCGCGGTCAACGAACCGGCGCCATTGGCGTCGTTCATCTTGGCCGCACGCTCCAGCAGACGGCTGTGCAGATAGAAGACGTCGCCCGGATAGGCTTCACGGCCCGGCGGACGGCGCAGCAGCAGCGACATCTGGCGG
>NZ_CAJYVU010000082.1 GCF_913778135.1 uncultured Sphingomonas sp.
CAGAGAACGCGGCATGACCGCCACGCCGCCCGATCGCGCGCCGACGATCCGCGTCACCGCGATGCCCGCCGATGCGAACGCTTACGGCGACATCTTCGGCGGCTGGCTGATGAGCCTGATGGACTCCGCCGCCGGCTTGACCGCCGCGCGCCGCTCGCGTGGTCGTGCGGTGACGATCGCGATGGACGGGATGCAATTCCACGCCCCCGTCCATGTCGGCGACGAGGTGTCGGTCTATGCCGCGATCGAAAAGATCGGCCGCACGTCGTTGTCGATCCAGGTCGAAAGCTGGGCGCGCGATCGCCACGGCGAGGAATCGCGCAAGGTGACCGAGGCACGCTTCACCTTCGTCGCGATCGACGAGGACCGCCGCCCGCGCGAAGTGCCGCCCGCGACATAATCATTTCCGGGCCGACGTGCCCGTGCGACGACAACAGGGGGCTGCGGCTCCGGGGAGTGTTACCATGGCTGACACCTACGACCTTATCGTTCTCGGCTCCGGCCCCGGCGGCTATGTCGCCGCGATCCGTGGCGCCCAGCTTGGCCTGAAGGTCGCGATCGTCGAGCGCGAGCGGCTGGGCGGCATCTGCCTCAACTGGGGCTGTATCCCGACCAAGGCGCTGCTGCGCACGTCGGAAATCTACCATTATATGACGCACGCCGGCGATTACGGGCTGAAGGCCGAGAACATCGGCTTCGACCTGGCCAAGATCGTCGAGCGCAGCCGCAAGGTCTCCGGCCAGCTCAATGCCGGCGTCAAGGGGCTGATGAAGAAGAACAAGATCACCGTGGTCGAGGGGTTCGGGACGATCACCGGCAAGGGCAAGCTCAGCGTCAAGCAGGGCAACGGCACCGTCGATCTGGAAGCCAAGCACATCCTGGTCGCCACCGGTGCGCGCGCCCGCGACCTGCCGTTCGCCAAGGCCGACGGCAAGCGCATCTGGACCTATCGCCACGCGATGGTGCCCGAGGTGATGCCGACCAAGCTGCTCGTGATCGGATCGGGCGCGATCGGCGTCGAGTTCGCCAGCTTCTACAACGACATGGGTGCGGACGTGACCATCGTCGAGATGCTGCCGCGCATCCTGCCGGTCGAGGACGAGGAAGTCAGCGCCTTCATGGAGAAGCGCCTGACCAAGGACGGGATCAAGATCGTCACCGGCGCCGCGCTCGAGAAGATCGACACGGGCGCGGACGGCGTGAAGGCGACGATCAAGGGGAAGGACGGCAAGTCCACGACCGAGGACTACAGCCACGTCATCGGCACGATGCCGATCGCGACGATGACGTGGCTGTAGTCCTCAGTCACGGACTTGCCATCCTTGCCCTTGATCGTCGCCTTCACGCCGCTCGCCGACATGTCGATCTTCTCGACGCCGGCGCCCGTCACGATACGGATACCTTCCTTGGTCAGCCGCTTCTCCATGAAGGTGCTGACTTCCTCGTCCTCAACCGGCAGGATGCGCGGCAGCATCTCGACCACGGTCACCTCGGCGCCCATGTCGTTGTAGAAGCTGGCGAACTCGATCCCGATCGCGCCCGATCCGATAACCAGCAGCTTGGTCGGCATGACCTCGGGCACCATCGCGTGACGATAGGTCCAGATGCGCTTGCCGTCTGCCTTGGCGAACGGCAGGTCGCGCGCGCGCGCGCCGGTGGCGATCATGATGTGCTTCGCGGACAGCTCGGTCGTCTTGTCGCCCTGCGTGACCGTCAGCTTACCCTTACCCGAGAGCTTGCCGACGCCCTCGTGGACGGCGATCTTGTGCTTCTTCATCAAGCCCTTGACGCCGGCATTGAGCTGCCCCGCGACCTTGCGGCTGCGCTCCACGATCTTGCCGAGGTCAAACCCGATATTGTCCGCCTTCAACCCGTAGTCGGTGGCGTGGGTCATATAGTGGTAAACCTCCGACGTGTGCAGCAGCGCCTTGGTCGGGATGCAGCCCCAGTTGAGGCAGATGCCGCCCAGCCGCTCGCGCTCAACGATCGCGACCTTCATGCCCAGCTGCGATGCGCGGATCGCGGACACGTAACCGCCCGGACCCGAGCCGAGCACGATGAGGTCGTATTGGTCAGCCATTCTCGTAAACTCCCGGGCTTGTCGCCCTGTTCGCTCGCATCGCCGACGTGGGCGATGCCGTTTGGTCCGATATAAGGTGCGCGGCCTGAGGTCAGGCGTCCACGGGCCGCGGGCGACGGTCGCGGTCGATCGCGACGAAGGTGAAATGCGCCTCGGTCACCTTGCGCGTCGTCTCGCGGTGGCGGTCGCGCGCGTGTGCCTCGACCGCGATGGTGAGCGAGGTGCGCCCGACCTTGACGACGTCGGCGAACACGCTGACCTCGTCGCCGACGTGGACGGGCGCGTGGAACTTCATCCCCTCCATCGCGATCGTGACCGCGCGCCCCTTGGCACGGCGCGCGGCGACGAGGCCCGCGGCCGAGTCCATCAGGCTCATCAGCCAGCCGCCGAAGATGTCGCCGTACGCGTTGGTATCGGCGGGCATCGCGGTGACGCGCATCGCAGGGTCGCGGAATGCCGGGCTGGTCGCGTCACTCATCCGCGCACCCTCCACACCTCGCGCGCGCTCAGCACACCCATCGCCAGCATCGTGGCCGCGCCGACCAGCCAGATCGTCCAGTATCCTTGCGGATAGCTCCACGCCGCGCCCCAGAAGACGAGCGCGGTGATGCCGAGGCCGAGCGCGCCCCAGGCGATCTCGCGGATCACCGGATCGATCTCCAGCGGGGTGACATGTCGGCGCGTCATCGCAGCCCAGCTCAGGCGAGCATGCCGAGTGGGTTCTCGACCAGCTGCTTGAACGCCTGCATCAGCTCGGCGCCGTCCGCGCCGTCGATCGCGCGGTGATCGAAGCTGCCCGTCGCCGACATGATCGTGGCGACGCCGAGCGAGCCGTCCTCCATCACCCACGGGCGCTTCTCACCCGCACCGATCGCCAGGATCATGCCCTGCGGCGGGTTGATCACCGCCTCGAACTGCTTGATCCCGAACATGCCCATGTTGCTGATCGACGCGGTGCCGCCGGTGAATTCCTCCGGCTTCAGCTTCTTGTCGCGTGCGCGGGCGGCCAAGTCCTTCATCCGGGTCGAGATGCTCGACAGGCTGGCCGTGTCCGCCTCGGTGATGACGGGCGTGATCAGCCCCTCGGGCGTCGACACCGCGACCGAGATGTCGGCGCGCTTGAAGCTGACGAGCTCGTTCGGCGTGAACATGACGTTGCACTTCGGCACCTGGATCAGCGCGGCGGCAAGCGCCTTGATCATCAGGTCGTTAACCGACAGCTTTACCCCGCGCGCCGACAGGCTGGTGTTCAGGTCACCACGCAAGCTGAGGAGTTTGTCGAGGCGCACGTCGACCGTCAGGTAGATGTGCGGCACCTGCTGCTTCGATTCGGTCAGGCGACGCGCGATCGTCTTGCGCATGTTGCTGAGCTTGGTCGTCTCGTGCGGCACGTCGGGAATCTGCGGCGCGGCGGCGGGCGCAGGGGCGCTGGGGTTCGGCGTCGGCGCGGGCTGTGACGCCTCGGCCTTGGGCGCAGACGCGGCGCCCGGCTTGGCCTGTTCGACGTCGGCCTTGACGATGCGGCCGTTGGGGCCACTGCCGGTCAGCTGCGAAAGGTCGAGCCCCTTGTCGGCGGCGATGCGACGTGCGAGCGGGCTTGCCTTGACGCGGTCGCCGTCGTTCTGCGCGGGTGCAGCTGCGCCGGTCTTCGGCTCGTCCTTCGCGACCTGCGCGTCCGTCGGCTTGCCGTGGTCGCGGTCGTCCTCAGGCGCGGGCTGCGCCTCGCTGCCGGTCTTGTTCGGGTCCTTGGGCGAGGGATGCGCCTCGCTCTCCTTCGCGGCGGGCTCGGGCGTCGACTCGCCCGACACGCTGCCGGCATCTTCGCCTTCGCCGGCGAGCAGCGCGATTACCGCGCCCACCTTCACGCCGTCGGTGCCCTCGGGCACGGTGATCTTCGCGATCGTGCCCTCGTCGACCGCCTCGAATTCCATCGTCGCCTTGTCGGTTTCGATCTCGGCCATGATGTCGCCCGAGCGCACCGTATCGCCTTCCTTCACCAGCCATTTGGCGAGCGTGCCTTCCTCCATCGTCGGGGAAAGGGCAGGCATCTTGATCTCGATCGGCATGGCAAACCTTTGCACGAATGCTTTCCTGGGGATGCGCGCGTCTCTCGCCCCCCGGCACCGTAGCGTCAAGCCCGCGACTTGATCGGCGTCGCTTGGCGACCCCGCGAAAGCCTAGTAGATCGGGGGAAGAAAGGTCGTTTCCCGATGCGCATCTACCTTACCGTGATCGACGACACGCCCGAGGCGCAGATCGCGCTGCGTTTCGCTGCGCGACGTGCGGTGAAGACCGGAGGAGGGGTGGAGATCTTGGCATTGATCCCCCCACAGGAGTTCATTGCCTTCGGTGGCGTGCAGGCGACGATCGAGGACGATCAGCGCCGCCACGCCGAGGGGCTGGTGCAGCGCGCGGCGGGCACGCTGCTGGAGGAATCGGGTCTGCGCCCGTCGCTGACAGTACGCAGCGGCGACGGACCGAAGGTGATCCGCGAGCTGATCGCCGCCAACCCGCAGATCGCGGCATTGGTGCTGGGCGCGGCGGCGAGCGGCGCGCCGGGCGAGCTGGTCGGACATTTCGCCGCCGATGTCGGCAGCCTGTCGGTGCCGCTGATGATCGTGCCCGGCGGGTTAGACCGCGAGGCGATCGACCGCCTGAGTTGATGGACAAGCGATAACAGCGGCTTGAGCGCGGACGCGTTCGCGGTCACAACCGGCGCCATGAACCGCTCGCTCCTGCTCGCCGCGCTTCCGCTCGCTCTTGCTCACCCCGCCGCCGCGGCTCCGCGCGAGGCGCCGTCGAAGGAGCGGATGCGCGCAACCGTCGAGAAGCTCGTCTCATTCGGCACGCGCCACTCGCTGTCATCCGCGACCGATCCGGTGCGTGGGATCGGTGCGGCGCGCAACTGGACTGCGGCGCAGTTCGCCGCGCTGTCGCGTGACTGCGGCGGCTGCATCACGACCGAGCGGCTGTCGCGCCGCTTCACTGGTCCGCGCGCGCCGAACGGCGTCGTGATCGAGGACGTGCTCGGCATCCAGCCGGGTAGCGAGCCGGGCCGTTACGTCATTGTCGGCGCGCATATCGACAGCCGCGTCACCGACGTGATGAACGTGACCAGCGACGCACCGGGTGCGAACGACGATGCGTCGGGCGTCGCGCTGGTGCTGGAAGCGGCGCGCATCCTGTCGAAGAGCAAGTTCAAGGCGACGATCGTCTACGCGGTCTTCTCGGGCGAGGAGCAGGGCCTGTGGGGTGCGACCTTGCTCGCCGACACCGCCAAGGCACGCGGGTGGCAGGTCGACGCGATGCTCAACAACGACATCGTCGGCAATTCGGTCGGGCAGGGCGGGGTGGTCGACGCGAACCGCGTCCGCGTCTTCTCCGAGGGTATCCGCTCGAGCGAGTCGCTCGCCGAGGACATGGAGCGGCGCGCGATCGGTGGCGAGGACGACGGCCCCAGCCGCGCGCTCGCCAAGGCGATCGACGGTATTGCCGACGCGCTGCCGGGCCCCACTTCTGGAAAACGCTTCGACGTGATGCTCGATCGCCGTCCCGATCGCTTCGGCCGCGGCGGTGACCACGAACCGTTCCTCAAGCTCGGCTTTCCTGCGGTGCGCT
>NZ_CAJYVU010000083.1 GCF_913778135.1 uncultured Sphingomonas sp.
CAGGCCGGTACGTTCTCGCGGCACAATCCGTCAATCTGCGCATCGATGCAGGCAAGCAGCGGCGCGAATACCGCACGATCGGTCTGCCGTGGCCACAATACCCGCCGGTGCAACACGCCCGATGCAACGGTCAGGATCAGGTTGGCGACGGTCAACACACGCTCATCGGAGACCGCAGTCGGAACGATGATGCGCAGGGCGAGCACCAGTTGCTGTCGTAAACGCTGGTCGATCATGTGAAAGATCGCGGCGATCCGCTCGTTGCGCGCAGCTTCCGCAGTGATCTCGGCAAAGATGCGCGCGTCCTCTACCTCCTCGGCGGCGACGAAATCGGCGATCCACGCGCGCACCGCGGCGTGGTCACCGGTCGCGCAGGCGTTACACAGCACGCCATCGTACAGGAACTCGTCGAGGTCCTGTTCGACCATTGCCGCGACGATCGCCTCCTTGTTCGCGAAGTCGCGGTAGATCTGCCCGACGAGCACGCCCGACTCTTTCGAAATCTGCGCCATGCCGGTGTTGTGGAAACCAGCCTCGGCGAACAATTTTCGCGCGGCTTGGATCACCTGCGATCGGCGGGCGTTTGCTTTCTCATTGCGAGGCAACGGCGCGCATGCTGCTTCAGTCTTGCCCATCATCTCCTTCCCATATTGACGCTGGCGCCTGTTCGCAGTAGCAGCATTCGTGAGTGATCGTTCATTCACACATTTTTTCCGGGAAGTCCATGCTGATCAATCGTTTCGCGGTCGCCGCGGTGCTGGTGTTGCCGCTCGCCGCATGTGGTGGTGGCAAGGAGCAGGCGCAGCAGCAGCAGCCCGCCGGACCACCGCAGGTCGGCGTGGTTGCGGTCAAAAGCGAGGCGGTGACGCTCACGACGACCTTGCCCGGTCGCACGGTTGCGTATGAAACCTCCGAGGTTCGCCCGCAGGTCAACGGCCTGATCCTGGCGCGGCTATTCACCGAGGGTGATCAGGTATCGAAGGGTCAACCGCTCTACCGGATCGACCCGCAACCTTATGTGACGCAGGTTGCAAGCGCGCGCGCCGCGCTTGCCCGCGCGCGGTCGGCGATCGCCTCCACTTCTGCGCTTCAGCGCCGCTACGGTGAGCTAGTGAAGATCAACGCGATCGCGCGGCAGGATTATGAAAATTCGATCACTCAGGCGCAGCAGGCGCGCGCCGACGTGGCCGCGCAGGAGGCCGCGCTCCGCTCGGCGCAGATCGATCTATCGCGCACCACGGTTCGCGCGCCGATCTCGGGCCGGATCGGGCGATCGATCGCGACCACGGGTGCGCTCGTGACCTCGGGGCAGACGACCGCGCTTACCACGATCCAGCGACTCGATCCGATCTACGTCGACGTGCCGCAGTCGAGTGCCGACCTGCTCGCGCTGCGTCAGAAGATCTCGGCGGGCGACCTGTCGCGCGGTGGGCAGGCGGCGCGGGTGCGGCTGCGGCTGGAGGACGGCTCGATCTATCCGGTCGAGGGCACGCTCCAGTTTGCTGACGTCAGCGTCGATCCCGCAACGGGGACCCAGACGATCCGCGCGCGCTTCCCCAACCCGCGTGCGCTGCTGCTGCCGGGCATGTATGTCCGTGCCGAGCTGATCGAGGGTACGCAGGGCGACGCGCTGTTGGTCCCGCAGCGTGCGGTGCAGCGTGACGAGAAGGGCAACCCGACCGTGATGGTGGTGGGTGCGGACAACAAGGTGCAGATGCGCAAGCTGACCGCGCCGCGCACGATCGGTGACAACTGGCTGGTCACCGCCGGATTGAAGGCGGGCGAGAAGGTGATCGTCGAGGGCGGCATGATGCTGCGCCCGGGCATGCCGGTGAAGGCGGTCGCATGGAACCCGAACGCGAAGCCCGCGGGTCAGCCCGGTGGCGCGCAAGGTAGTGGTCAGGGCGGCGGCAATGCCGCCCAGTCGCAGCAGGAAGCGAAGTAACTGCTCATGTCACGCTATTTCATCGATCGCCCCATCTTCGCGTGGGTGATCGCGATCGTGCTGATGCTCGCGGGCGTGCTCGCGATCCGCAGCCTGCCGGTCGCGCAGTTTCCCGAGATCGCGCCGCCCGCGGTTGCGATCGCCGCGACCTATCCGGGTGCGGACGCCGAAACGCTGGAACGCACGACGACCCAAGTCATCGAGCAGCAGCTGAAGGGCATCGACAACCTGCGCTATTTCTCGTCCTCGTCCTCGTCGGCGGGCACAGTGACGATCACGCTGACGTTCGAGCAGGGCACCGACCCTGACATCGCGCAGGTGCAGGTACAAAATAAGCTGCAGGCGGCGACCCCGCTGCTGCCGCAGGAGGTTCAGCGCCAGGGTATTCAGGTCACCAAGTCCGCGGCCAGCTTCCTGGTCGTCGTCGGTCTGGTGTCGGAGGACGGTTCGCACACCGCGAACGACCTGTCGGACATGGTTGTGTCCAAGTTGCAGGACCCGATCAGCCGTGTCAGCGGCGTCGGTGAATTGCAGATCTTCGGTGCGCAATATGCGATGCGCATCTGGCTCGATCCGCTCAAGCTCAACAGCTACCAGCTGACCGTCGCCGACGTGACGAGCGCGATCGAGGCGCAGAACGCGCAGGTCAGTGCCGGGCAATTGGGTGCACAGCCCGCGCCCAAGGACCAGATGCTCAACGCGACTGTCTCGGTCCAGTCGCGGCTGCAGACGCCCGAGCAGTTCGGCAACATCCGCCTGAAAACCAATCAGGACGGCGCGATCGTGCGCCTGAACGATGTCGCGCGAGTTGAGCTCGGTGCCGAGAATTACGGCTTCGACGTGAAGTACAACGGAAAGCCCGCGTCGGGGTTCGGCGTGCGTCTGGCGGCCGGAGCGAACGCGCTCGACACGGTCAAATTGGTCAAGGAGCGGACCGCGGAGATCGCGAAGACGCTGCCCGCCGACGTCAAGGTCATCTACCCTTACGACACGACGCCATTCGTGCGTCTGTCGGTCGAGCAAGTGATCCACACGCTGATTGAGGCGGTGGTGCTCGTCTTCCTAGTCATGTTCCTGTTCCTGCAGAACTGGCGTGCGACAATCATCCCGACGATTGCGGTTCCGGTGGTGCTGCTCGGCACGTTCGGTGTTCTGGCGCTCGCGGGATACACGATCAACACGCTGACGCTGTTCGGCACCGTGCTGGCGATCGGTCTGCTCGTCGACGACGCGATCGTGGTGGTGGAGAACGTCGAGCGACTGATCGTCGACGAGCATCTCTCGCCCAAGGATGCCGCGCGCAAGTCGATGGACGAGATTTCGGGCGCGTTGATCGGCATCGGCATGGTGTTGTCGGCGGTGTTCTTGCCGATGGCTTTCTTCGGTGGGTCGACCGGCGTGATCTATCGCCAGTTCTCGATCACGATCGTCTCGGCAATGGTGCTGTCGGTGCTGGTTGCGCTGATCCTGACCCCCGCGCTCTGCGCCACGATCCTGAAGCCGCATGATCCGAAAAAGAAGGAAGGCAACGGCCCGCTCGCGCGCTTTTTCCGCTGGTTCAACGACAAGTTCGAGCGCGGACAGAACAAGTATGAGAACGGCGTCAAGCGGACGGTGCGCAGCTGGAAGCGATCGATGGTCGTGTTCGCGGTCATCGTGCTCGGCGTCGGCGGGCTGTTCGCGACCTTGCCCTCAGGCTTCCTGCCCGACGAGGACCAGGGTACGGTGCTGGCGCTCGTTCAAGGACCCGCGGGCGCGACAACGGTCCGCACCGACAAGGGCATCGACCTTGTGCGCAATCACTTCCTCAAGGATGAGGCCGCGAACGTCGCGGGCGTCTTCACCGTCAACGGGTTCAGCTTCGCGGGGCAGGGGCAGAATGCGGGCATCGCCTTCGTCAACCTGAAACCGTGGGAGGATCGCCCGGGTGCCGAGAACCGCGCGCAGGCGATCGTCGGCCGCGCGATGGGTACCTTCTCGCAGTACAAGGACGGGATGATCTTCGCGCTGATCCCGCCCGCGGTGCAGGAGCTCGGCAACGCCACCGGCTTCGACGCGCAGCTGGTTGATACCGGCGGGGTCGGGCACGCGAAGCTGCTTGAAATTCGTAACATGATGCTGGGCATGGCGGCGCAAAACCCCGCGCTGGCGCAGGTCCGCCCGCTCAGCCTCGACGACGCGCCGCAGCTGAAGGTCGTGGTAGACGAGGACAAGGCGCGCGCGCTCAACCTCGATCTGGCGACGGTCAACAGCACGATCGCGACCGCCTGGGGCGGCGGCTACGTCAACGACTTCATCGACCGCGGTCGCGTGAAGCGCGTCTACGTGCAGAACGATGCGCCGTACCGGTTGAAGCCGGAGGATATCGGTGCGCTCTACGTGCGCAGCACGACCGGCCAAATGGTGCCCTTCAACGCCTTCACGACGCAGGAATGGTCGAATGCGCCGGTGCAGCTGACGCGCTACAATGGTCAGCCCGCGATGCAGATCCAGGGTTCGCCAGCGCCCGGCAAGAGCACGGGCGCCGCGATGGAGGCGTTGCAGGAAATCCACGCCAAGCTGCCGCCGGGCACGACGCTCGAGTGGACCGGCCTGTCGTACGAGGAAAAGCTGTCAGGCGGGCAGGCACCGGCGCTCTACGGCCTGTCGCTGCTGATCGTCTTCCTGTGCCTCGCAGCACTCTACGAAAGCTGGTCGGTTCCGATCTCGGTGCTGCTGGTCGTGCCGCTCGGCATCATCGGCGCGCTGTTCGCCGCCTGGATCACGGGTCTGAATAACGACATCTACCTGCAGGTTGGCCTGATCACCACGATCGGCGTGTCGGCGAAGAACGCGATCCTGATCGTCGAGTTTGCGGAGGAACGGATCGCGGAGGGGATGAAGCCGTTCGATGCCGCAGTGCAGGCGGCCAAGCTGCGTCTGCGTCCTATTCTGATGACCAGTCTCGCGTTCATCTTCGGCGTGTTGCCGCTGGCGATCTCCACCGGCGCGGGCGCAGGCGGGCAGAATGCGATCGGCCGTGCGGTGGTCGGCGGCATGTTGACCGCGACCGTCTTCGCGATCTTCCTGGTGCCGATGTTCTTCGTCGTCGTGCTGCGCCTGTTCGGGCACGGCGACGACGCTGAGCCCGCCGCATCCGACGATCCCGATCGCGGACGCGAGGACGACCGCCGCCGCGACCATGACTCGAACCAAGGCCGCCCCGCGGTCGAGGGAGCCTGAACGACGTGACCCGCTCCGCCATCTTAGCCGCGCTCGCGTTGTCGACCGCGCTAGCCGGGTGCAATCTAGCACCGAAGTACGAACGTCCGACCGGCGCCGTTCCGGCTGCCCTCCCGCAGGGCGGTGTCTACCCGCGCGCCGTGACCGATGCCGTCGATGTGTCAGCGATCGGCTGGCGCGACTTCTTCCTCGATCCGCGTCTGCGGCAGGTGATCGAGACGGGGCTAGCCAACAACCGCGACCTTAGGATTGCGGCCGGCAATGTGCTCCAGGCGCGCGCGCAATATCGGATCCAGCGCTCCGACCTAGTGCCGACGACGGCGCTGTCGGGCTCCGCGACCTATACCAACAACATCTTTGGAGCGACCGGCGCCAATGCAGGGGCCGGCACCGGAGCAGGTGGCACGGCGGGCGGAGGCACGGGAACTGGCGGGGGTACGGGAAATGGCGGCAGCGTCGGCGGCGGTGGCGGTGGCGCGGGCGTCGGTGGTGCCGGCGTCGGCTCGTCTTCGTCCAACGTCGAATTCTACTCGGTCAACGCTGGCTTCTCCGCCTTCGAACTCGACCTGTTCGGACGCGTCCGCAACCTCAGCCGCGCCGCGCTGGAGCAGTATTTCGCAACCGAAGAAGCACAGCGCTCGACTCGGATCAGCCTGATCGCGGAGATCGCGACCGCGTGGCTGACGCTTGCTTCCGATCAGGAGCAACTACAGCTCTCGCGCCGCACGCTGCAGACGTTCGGCGAGACATTGCGCCTGACCCAGGCGCAGTTCCGGATCGGCGTCGCGTCCGAACTCGAGGCGCGACAAGCCGAGACGAACTATCAGTCCGCGCGCAACGACATCGCGACACTGACGACTCGCGTCACGCAGGACCAGAACGCGCTCAACCTGCTGGTCGGTACGACCGTGCCGAGCGAGCAACTGCCCGCGGGACTTGGCAAGACCGCGTATACGCGTGATGCGTTGCCGGGTGACGTATCGTCCGAGGTACTGCTGCGACGCCCCGACGTGCTCCAGGCCGAGCACCAGCTGATCGCACAGAACGCCAACATCGGCGCTGCGCGCGCGGCCTTCTTCCCGCGCATTTCGCTCACGGCGACGATCGGGACGATCTCGACGGCGTTGTCCGGTCTCTTCGGTGGTGGCAGCTTCACCTACACGGGCACGCCGTCGGTTGGCCTGCCGCTGTTCGATGGTGGCGCGAGAAAGGGCAATCTCGATTATGCGCGCGCCTCGCAGCAGGTGGCGGTGTCGACCTATGAGCGTGCGATACAGACGGCGTTCCGTGAAGTCGCCGACGCGCTGGCGCAACGCGGGACGATCGGGGAGCAAGTGTCGGCGCAGTCAGCGCGGGCCAACGCGGCGCAGGTCGCTGCTCGTCTTTCGGAGGCGCGTTACCGAGCGGGTGTGGATTCATTTCTTGTATCGTTGGATGCGCAGCGTGTGTCGTATGCGGCGCAACAGCAGCTGGTGTCGACGCGGCTGACGGGTGCGAGCAACCTGGTGGAGTTGTATCGATCGCTGGGTGGTGGGATCAACTGAGCGGGGGTTTGCTCGTGGGGTGCTTCTGTGAGGCGCTTACGAGGCTTGTGGCGCGGGATTGAGCGAAAACTGCAACTTTTCTGCA
>NZ_CAJYVU010000084.1 GCF_913778135.1 uncultured Sphingomonas sp.
CCGCGCCCGAACCCGGCCGCGCATTGCCCAGGGCACGCTCGCGCCACTGCACCCCGATGCGCACCGCCTGCCGCTCGACCGGAAGCACGAGCACCGCCGAGGGGCCGACATCCAGCCGCGCCGCGCCGCGCTGTGCCGCGCCCCACGCACCCAGGCCGAGTTCAAGGTGCGTGCGACCGCGCACAGCGATCGTGCGGCCCGCCACCAGTGCGCCATCGACATAAGCATCGGCTTGGCCACGCGCGACTACGCCTGCCTGCACGTAGCCGTCGGTGTGGAAACCAGCGCCGAGCGGCAATGCGCTAACTCCACCGATCAGCCCGAGCGCGGGTCCACCGCGAGAATTGGCAATGCCAACGCGCTGTTCGGCGGCAATGCGAAGCGGCAGCCGCGTCGGCTGCCATTCAATCCCGAACGCTCCCTCCTGCTGCCGTGTGCCGGTCGCCGCGGCGACGCGAGCGACCGCGGCAAGCCGCCCGCGCGCATCCAGCCGGTAGGCAACTCGCGCGCCGACCTGCCCGCCGCCCAGCTGCGGTGTCGCCACGCCGCTCGCGTCGCCGCTGCCGCGCACCAGCGCCCACGCGCTGCCCGACCAACGCGATCGCGCGGGGAGCGCTGGGGCGACCGGTCTCGCTGCATCACCGCCGGTGGGGAGCGCATGCTCGATTGGTGACGGGACAAGGGCAGCAGCTTGGTCGGTGCCGGCAATCGGCATCGATGCCGTATCAATTGCCGCAGTAACGCGATCAGACGGTGTGGCCAGCCACACCCGCGGCGTGATTGTTGGTCGAGGCGCAACGCCGCCATGCGCGATCAGACGCACTTCTCCCCGACGCACTTCTGGGACTAGAGGGGAAGCCGGCCTTGACGTCGCGACCGCACCGGTCCCGACCGGCCGCCCGACGCGCGCGGTCACCGTCCGCTCGGCGATCGGGTCACCCAACAGCAGCGCGATCCGCGCGCCGGTCCAGCCGCCCACGACGATCATCAGGAACCGCAGCGGTCGCCCGTCGCCACCGAACCCGCGCGCCACCACGCCGCGTTTCACCGGCGCGGCCGCGGTCACCCGGCGGTCGGCAGCACGTCGGGGAAGCGGTGCACGGTCTTGTCCCAGCGCTGTGCGCGCCCCGCGAGCATCCCGGCGTAGCGCACCACCGCGCGCCTGGCGGCGAGCAGCGCGATGATGTTGCCCAGCACCGCGCGCGGCACCGAGCGCACCCCCTCGCGCCAGCCATGTTCATGCGCGGTCGCGCGCGCGCGCACCAGCAATCGCCATGCGAGCAGCACCGCGTTGATCGACAGCAACGCCGCAAGCAGGTCGGTCACCCCAGGCGGCGCGTCGCCGATCAGCAGGTGCCCCAGCATCGACGCACCCCAGGCGACGAGCGCGAGGTAACCGGCGGCGAGCGTCAGCACCGCCAGCGGCGCGCGACGATCGCGCATCCGCATCCACAGCTCCGCCGCGCGCTTCCGCTCCCCCCAGCCGGTACGATCCCAGCCGGCGAGCGCGATACCCGTCATCCAGCGGGCCTTCTGCACCACCGCGGCGCGGATCGTATCGGGGAAGAAGGCGCGAACCGCGACCAGCGCGCCGTCACCATCGCGAACGCGCACGAAGCAGCTGCGAAGGCCCAGTTCGGCAACACGCAGGCCCAATTCATAGTCTTCGGTCAGGCTTGCCGGCTCGAACGGCGCGTCGCCAGTCTGCGCCGCCAACCGGTCGAGCGCGTCGCGGCGGATCGCGCAGCCGACTCCAGCGAGCGGCATCGCCGCACCCAGCGCGGTGCGCACCGGCAGCGCGATCGCGTGCGCCAGCGCGAACTCATCGGCGTAATGCCCGGTGACCATCGGCGAGGCGGGGTCGATCAAGGGAACGACGGGCAGCTGCACCAGCGCGTGGCTTGCCAGATGATGCTCGACCACGCGCAGTTCGGCCGGGTGGAGCACATCCTCCGCATCGTGCAGGATGACTGCGCGCGATGCCACCCCCGCCGTGGCGTCCTCCGTGACCAACGCGCGCCACAGCGTGTTGAGGCAGTCCGCTTTGGTGGTCGGACCGGGGCGCGGCCCCACCACCAGGCGGACGCGGCGATCAGCGCGCGCGACGGCGCGGACGGCCGCGATGCTGCCGGGATCGTTCGGGTAGCAACCGACGAAGATGCGATAGTTCGGATGCTCGATGCGCGCGAGCGCGGCACGGAGCATCGCGCCGATCACCGCACGTTCGTCCCACGCGGCGACGAAGATCGCCAGCCGCTCGCCGCCGGTCTCGGGCAATTGATCGAGCCGCGCTGCCGGACGGCGATGGATGACATAGGCCAGATCGACGAGCAGGTCGTCGACACCACCCAGCAGGAACATGACCGCGGCGAACAGCAACGCCTCGTGCAGCAACGCGTCGCACAGGTGCAGCGCCGCGGCGGCGATGCCATAGGCCATGTCGCCCCCCGACGAAGGTGTCCCCGCTACCGAATCTGCAAAATACGCAAGTGCCGCGCAAGCCGCGAAGATTTACGACTTTTTCGCCGCTATAGATTGTCGTTTGGACGTTTCATGCCGGTTCGGCGTAGAACAAAAGCGGCGCGACGGCGTTCGCGCTTCGGTCCCTTTATCCCCCTTTCGGGACCAGTGCCGACCCAAGCCGGTACCGGCCGCGTCGTGGCGTATTCTTCGACGCGGCCAATCACGGGGGACGGAAAGGCGCGGACGATGCCGCCCGCGCGCTTCACCGTCACCAGTAGAAGTTGCGGATCACGTCGACGACGACACCGCGGCGCTGATCGACGAGGATCACGTCGTTATAGTGGCGGACCCAGCGCGTGTAGCCGCGCGCGGGCGGCAGGTGATAGCGCCACGGATCGTTGACGATGTAGCGCGTTCCGAAGTAGCTTGGCGCGATCCGCACGCCCGGACGGAAGCTCTGGTACCCGAACGGGGCGCGCCAGTTGCCGCGAGCATAGAGCGCGCGGTTCTGCTGCCGCCACGACGACCAGTCGCCGCGACCCCAGTTGCGGTCGCGGTCGGCGCGCCAGTCGTTGCCGTAACGCCCGCGCAGATCCTCGCGGTACTCGCGCCGCGCCTCGCGCAGGTCGCCGCGTTGATCGCGGATGTCGTCGCGGTCGCCGAAACGACGCGCCTCGTTCAGGTCTCGCTGTTCGCGGCGGATGTCCTGCCGGTCGCGGCGCAATTCCTCGCGCGACTGCGCGACGGCAACGGTGGGCATTGCCGGCAGCGCAACGGCGGCGAGCAGGGCGGTGGTGATCAGACGACGCATCGAATTTGCTCCTCTTCACGAACCCGACCGGAACAAACCGTTGCGGGCATGAAGGGGTATTTAGGCCCGTGCGACTGAACGACGCGGGAATGGGTTCGTCAGCGAAACGACAGCTTCGCGCGCATCAGCCCGCTGCGACCAAATGCGCGGGCAATCCTTACGGCTGGTCGCGACCGCCCGGACGACCGCCACCGGCACCGCCGCCCGCACCTGGCGCGCCGACCGCGCCGATGTTGCCGAACAGTTCGGAGAAGAAGCTGCGACTGCGGCCCAGCGTCGGCGTGACCTTCTTCGACGGGCTGATCGCGGCAATCTGATCGACGCCCGACTTGCGGATCGCGGTGACGTTCCCGGCCGCATCGAAGCTGATCCGCATCGTCAGCTGGTCGATCGCCTTTGGCGGGTTGTATGCCAGGTTGCGGCTGTCGCGCGCGACATAATACCAGTCGCCCTGGTTGAACTGGCTGGCGAAGGTCGGGTGACCCAGCGTCGCCAGCACCGACTGCCGATTGTCGACCCCCGGCTGGACCGAGTTCACCAGATCGGCGTCGACGATATAGCCCTGGTGCGAGCGCAGCGGCGTGCAGCCCGCGGCGAGCAGTCCGGCGGTGACGGCGAGAGGAAGAAGGAAACGCATGGACTCTCCGGCGGACACGATTCGCGATCCGCACCCGATCGCGAGCGCGCATCAACGAGGACGGACGCGTGCCCGAACGTGGACAGGTGCGGCCTTTGCCCCCAATATGCCCCGCGCGGGCGCGACACAAGCGCGCCGGCATCGAGACTCTTATCTGATAAAGCGACGAGAAACCTTGGGCTGGCTGAAATCCCTGTTTGGCGGACGCGACCGCACCGCCGCGCTGCCGCTGTACGACGCGGTGATCGCGCGCGCGCGGGCGGAGCATTGGTATCTCGCGGGCGCGGTGCCCGATACGCTCGACGGGCGGTTCGACATGGTGGCGGCGGTGTTGGCGATGGTACAGCTGCGGCTCGAGCGTGACGAGGAGGGTGCAGGCCCTTCCGCGATGCTCACCGAACGGTTCGTCGACGACATGGACGCGCAGGTGCGCCAGATCGGATTCGGCGACATGGTGGTCGGCAAGCATGTCGGGCGGATGATGGGGAT
This sequence comes from uncultured Sphingomonas sp., assembly GCF_913778135.1. GTDB lineage: Bacteria > Pseudomonadota > Alphaproteobacteria > Sphingomonadales > Sphingomonadaceae > Sphingomonas. The sequence continues at coordinate 4,401 of NZ_CAJYVU010000084.1, forward strand.
GCTGGGCGGGCGGCTCGGCGCCTATCGCGAAGGGATCGCTGAAGGTACGCTCGACGCCGCGCTGGTGCGCAACCTGTACCGCGGCGAGGCGCCCTCGCCAGAGGCCGTCGCGCACGTCCGGCGCGAATTGCTGTCGCTCCACGCTGCACTGGACCGGACGTCGATCCCCGACCTCATGGAAGGACGCCTGCCGTGAGCGCGCCCGAATTCAGCCGGATCGAACGCCTCGACGCGATCGGATCGGAACCGCGCGAGGTGACCGTCAGCGCGAAGGAAGCCGAGCGCGCCGCGCTGGCAAGCCGCTTCGGCCTGCTCGCGATCGACCGGCTGGAGGGTCGCTTTACGGTACGCAAGGAGGCGGCTGGCATCGGCGTGCGCGGCCGCGTGACCGCGACCGTGACGCAGGCGTGCTCAGTTACCGGCGACCCGATCCCGGCGCAGGTCGACGAAGACGTGAGCTTACGGTTCATCCACCCGGCCGGCACGCGCGCGCCCGCGGGCGACGAGGACGAGCACGAACTCGTCGGCGAGGAGATCGACACGGTAGAGATCGAGGGCGGCGGCATCGACCTGGGCGAAACCGCCGCCGAGACGATGGCGCTGGCGCTCGACCCGTTTCCGCGCGCGCCCCGCGCCGCCGAGGTGTTGCGCGAGGCGGGCGTGATCAGCGAGGAAGAGGCGCGGCCTGCCAACCCGTTCGCCGCGCTAAAGGGCAAGCTGGGCGGCGACGCCTAGCCGCTATTTCGCACCCTCGGCGCGAGCCCCGGTGATCATCTTGCGCGCGATCGTTCGTACCGCCTCGTCGTCCTTGGTCTCGTCACGCGCCGGGTCGCCGAGGTGGTCGAGGCTGCCTTCGAGATAGTCGAGCAGCCCGGGGTGCTTCGCCTCGACATATTCGATCAGCTTGAACAACAGATGCTCGCTCGCGATCTCGCGGCGGCGGGCCTGAACGGCGGTGTCGTCGGTCATTATGTGCTCCGTGGCGTAGGAGCCGACACAACGCGCGGATGGGCGGATGGGCGCAGGGAAAGCATATCGGCTTCGCGCACGAGCCCTTCCGAACTTGGAGAGGGTAGGCACGAAGCAGCGTGCGTGAGAATGCTTCTCCTGCCGCTCGTGGCTGGCGAGTTGCTAGGGCCGACGCGCTGGTCCGATCCGACGTGATTTATCGGCCCTGCTTCCGCTGCTTCTTTCCCAATCGATAGGCGATGCGCTGCCATTCTTTGAATGAATGGCATTCAAGGTTTCCCGTCGTTTTGCGTTTCAGGCAGCTTACCGACCCTTCGCCGACGTTCGGCTGATTCATCATGCCCGGACTGCCGTTCACCGGAACCGGAACGTTTCGTGTCGTGCCATTCGAGCGCGCGAAGACCGTCTGAGCCGTTGCCGAGGTCAAGGTCGCGAACGCGATTAAGGTTGCGATCAAGAGGTCACTCATGAGCAGCTCCAGCGGATCGGGAAGCTACACTGTCCCATGCTCCCGCAACGATGTCGACGGGGCTGTAGCGTTAAGATCAAACGCAGACGACGCACCGCTGGATCACCGTGCCCAATCACGGGCAGTCCTACAGCAGCGCCAGTTCCACCAGCCGCCCGACGAGCACCGGCGGCATGGCGGCGACGCCGTCTCCGGCATCACCGCTCAGGTCCTCGGGCGCCTCGTGCGCCTCCAGGTAGCGCCAGCCCTGGTGCGCGCGGCGCGGGCGGGCGTGGATCAGCTGGAAGTCGGGCGAGAGATGGATCGCGACGCGCCCACCCTCCGCCTCGCCGAAGCCGGTGATCGGCGAGCGTGCGACGAGCTGGTGTTTGATGATCCAGTAGAGCGATCCGCGCCCGGCGACCTCCTCGTGCCGCTTTGGCAGGTAGCGCGTCGTCAGGAACAGCTCGCCCGCCGCCGCGCGCGCCTTCAGCCGGTCGGTCAGAATGTCGAGGCTCGCCGCGCCGAACGCGACCTTGGTTAGATGTAGCGGTGGCAGGGACATGCCACGCGGATGTGGGTCAGCCCGACAGCCCCCACAAGGCCGCGAGACCCAGGAACGACAGGAACCCCATCACGTCGGTCGCGGTGGTCACGAACACCGCCGAGGACACCGCGGGGTCGACGTTCGCCTTGTCGAGTGCGACCGGCACGATCACGCCGACCAGCCCCGCGACGACGCTGTTGATCATCATTGCGATCGCGAACACGATCGACAGTTGCAGGTGCCCGAGCACGAGGTAGCTGCCGACCGCCCCAACCGTGCCGAGCGCGATACCGTTGGCGAGCGCGATGCGGAATTCGCGGAACAGCATCCTGAGCGTGTTCGAACTGGTCAGCTGATTGGTGGCGAGCGCGCGCACCATGACGGCGAGCGTCTGCGTCCCGGCATTGCCACCCAATGCCGAAACGATCGGCATCAGCGCGGCGAGCAGCGCGAAGCGCGCGATCTCGCCCTGGAACAGCCCGACGACCGAAGCCGACAGGATCGTCGCGCCGAGGTTTACCACCAGCCACGCGACGCGCGTGCGCACCGTTAGCCGGATCGGCTCGTTGATGTCGCCCTCGCCTGCGCCCGACAGGCGCAGCACGTCCTCGCCCGCCTCCTGCTGGATGATGTGGACCACGTCGTCGACGGTGATCATGCCGACCAGCCGCCCCGACTGGTCGACCACTGCCGCCGAGATAAGCGCATATTTCTGGAATCGGAGTGCGACCTCCTCCTGGTCCATGTCGACCGGGATCAGCGTCTGCTCGCGCTGCATCACGTCGGCCATCGCAATCCCGCGCGGCGTGCGCAGGATCCACGACAAGGCGCAGGTGCCGACCGGCTTGTGCGCCGGATCGACAACGAAGATTTCCCAAAAGTCGGTCAACAGCTCGTCGTGACCGCGCAGATAGTCGAGCGTATCGCCGACGGTCCAATGCTCGGGCACCGCGACAAGGTCGCGCTGCATCAGGCGCCCGGCCGATTCCTCGGGATAGGACAAAGCCTCCTCGATCGCGGCGCGGTCGTCGGGCTCCATCGCGCGCAGGACCTCGCGCTGGTCCTCGACGTCCATGTCCTCGATGATCGCGACCGCGTCGTCGGTGTCGAGCTCGCTCGCGATGTCGGCGACCTGCCGCGCGTCGAGCGCGTCGATCAGCGCCTCGCGGACGTAGTCGTTCATCTCCGCGAACACGTCGGCGTCGAGCTGGTCGGCGATCGCGGCGGCGAGGTCGCGGCGGCGGTCCTCGGGTGTCAGCTCGAACAGGTCGGCGATGTCGGCGGGGTGGAGCGGCGCCACCAGCGCGCGCGCGGCGTCGACGTCGCCCTCCTCGACGGCCTCCAGCACCGCGTCGACGAAATCGGGTTTGAGCCGGTCGTCCTCGTCGAGCTGATTGGGGGCGGGCTGATTGGCCGCGGCCTTTTTCGCGCCGGACTGTTCGCCCGGCTCGTCGTCGCCCGATAGCTGTTCGCGTTCGAGATCGGGAAGCTCGGTCTCGCTCATGTCGCGTGCCTCCCTGCTGTTCGCCGACCCGCGCGCCTTATCGCCGCCCCGCGCACTTGGCCATGCGTCATTTGCCCCCACGCGTTTGCCTCACGATCGATGCGGCACTAACTGTGCGCACAAGAACACGAAAGGAACCTGTGTGGCCGATACCTTCAACACCCTGACGCTGACGCTTGACGGCGGCGACGTGACGATCCGCATGCGCCCCGATCTCGCACCCGAGCACGTCCAGCGCATCGGCGAGCTCGCCAACGAAGGCTTCTACGACGGCGTGCCGTTCCACCGCGTCATCCCCGGCTTCATGGCGCAGGGCGGTGACGGCGGTAACCACAACGGCACCGGCGGCTCGAAGAAGCCGAACCTCAAGCAGGAGTTCAGCAAGGAGCCGCACGTGCGCGGCACCTGCTCGATGGCGCGGACGATGGACCCGAACTCGGCCAATTCGCAGTTCTTCATCTGCTTCGACGACGCGCGCTTCCTCGACAACCAGTACACCGTCTGGGGCGAGGTCACGGACGGCATGGAGCTGATCGACGCGCTGCCCAAGGGCGAGCCGCCGCGCGAGCCGGGCAAGATCGTCAAGGCGAAGGCAGAGTAATCAGCCGAGAACGCCCGCCGCGCCAGCCGTGCGTGGCGGGTCAGTCGGTGCGTAACGTCGCGATCAACCAGTCGCGGAAAATGCGTACCGGCTTCGTCTGCAACGCGCGCGGGCGGCAGACGAACCAATAGGAATAGGGGCTCTCGACCTCCAGCTCGAACAGGCGCACCAGCCGCGGATCGTTGGCGTCGTTGAAGTGGCTCTCGAGCATGAACGCCACGCCCAAGCCCTGCGCTGCCGCCTCCAGCATCAGCGCGCCCGAGTCGAAGTGATCGACCGCCTTGGGCTCTATATCGGCGATGCCGGCGCTGTGACGCCATGCGGTGAAATTGTCCGCCATGTCGCGGTGAAGCAGCACGCTGTGATCGGCGAGCTGTTCGGGGAGCAGCAGCGGGTCCGGACCCTCCACCAGCGATTTTGCGCCGATCGCGTAGACCTTGTTGCGATCGAGCCGCTCGGCGTAGAGCGTCGGGTCGACCTCGCGCGCCAGCACGATCACTGCGTCGAGCCCCTCGCCCAGCCGCGAGATCGCGTTGCTGCCGGTGTCGACGTCGAGGTGCAGTTCGGGGCGCGCCGCGCGCAACTGCGCCAGCTTCGGAAACAAGCGCTGCGAGGCGAACAGCGGCAGCACGCCGAGCCTGAGGCGCAGCACCTCGCCGCCGCTGGTCATCGATTCGACCGCGTCCGACAGGCTGTCGAGCGCGGGCGCGATCGCGGCGAGCAACCGGTCGC
>NZ_CAJYVU010000085.1 GCF_913778135.1 uncultured Sphingomonas sp.
GGCTGACGCCTGCGCCCGCGATCGTCGACACCGCCACGCCGGCCAGGATCAGCGACAGCGTGCCACCGGCGCGCGACAGTGCGAGCGCAACGGCGATCGTCACCAGCGCACCGGCGAGCGCGAACAAAGGCGTCGCGAGCGTGAAGCTCGTCGCAAAGCCGTAATAAAGCGCGATCACCGCGCCGAGCGACGCGCCAGACGACACGCCGAGCAGACCCGGTTCCGCCAGCGGATTACGCAGCAGCCCCTGCAGCACCGCGCCCGACAGGCCAAGTATACCGCCGAGCAGCAAAGCGAGCAGCAGGCGCGGCAAGCGCACCTCGGTCACGACCAGTTGCACAAGATTGGGCGTTCGGTCCGCCAGCCCGGCGAACAACTGCGCCGGCGACCACCAGATCGTACCGGCGAGCAGCGACGCGATCGACAGCACGACCAGCAGCAGCAACAGCGCAGGGGTGAGCCAGCGGCTCATCGGATCATCTCCTTGATCGGAACGGCAGGTCCTGACCGCGTGATTGCCGTGCGCAACCCGGCGCGCAGCCGCGCTGCCGCCTCCGCGATCATCGGCGTGCCGCAGACGTAATACCCCTGCGCGATCGGCAGGGTACGACCGCGCCAGTATTGTCGCACCACGCGGTGCCGGACGAGGTCGTCGCCGAGCCCCGGCTGCGCGGCATCGGCCGTACCCTGGACCAGCAGGGCCGGATTGGCGCGCAGCAGCACCTCGACATTGGGTTTGCGGTAGCTGAGCGTCGCCGGCTCGCGAACCAGGTTGCGCGCGCCCGCCGCCTGAAGGATCGCGTCGTAGAGCGTGCCCTCTCCCGCGGCGAAGCCGGTGCGGTCCCAGGCGACAACCCTGATCGCCGGGCCCGGACGTCGCGCCAGTGCCGCCAGTTGCGCGTCCATGCGCGCGATCAGCGCCTCTCCGCGCGCGGGCTCGCCGACCGCGCGCGCGACCTGGCGCGTGATGCGGCGGATGTCGGCGACGCTGTTGGCGTGATCGACCTCGATCAGCGGATAACCGAGCCGTTTCAGCATGGCGCGCAGCGCCGGGGTGGTGAACGACCCCGCGACGACCAGATCGGGTTTCTGCGCCAGCACCTCCTCGGCGGACCCGTGGTTCACCTCGACCTTCGCGGCACGCGCGGCCATGAGCGAGCCGACGGGATCGCGTGACAGCCAGCTGACCGACGCGATTTGCGATGGCGGAAGGAGTGCCAGGACGAGCTGATCGGTGCATTGGTTCATGCTCATCACCCGCATCGGATGCGGCGTGACGGTCGGCGTGGCCGGCCCCGCATCGGACCCGCAACCGTTCAGGCTGAACAGGAGCACGGCCGCGAGCGGGGCGGGCCGGCGCATCAGAAACGCGCCCGCACGCCACCGTAAGCCGCGCGGCCCGGCGTCGCGAAGCTGAAGATCTCCTCGTAATCCTCGTTCAGCAGGTTTTCGACCCGACCGAAGACCGACAGGTGATCGGTCAGCTTGTAGTCGGCGTTCAGGTTGACCAGCACATATTCCTGCAACGACACCCGCGTCGGAACGTAGCTGGGGTCGATGTAGGCGACGTCGGTGTTGCGACCGTTGTAGCGCACCGTCAGCGTCCCGCTGAAACGCTGATCTGTGCTGAACAGAGTGGTGTTCAGGCTGGCCACGTGCTTGGGCCGGCGCACTTCCTCCAGCCCGTTCTCGCGTGCCTTCAGATAGGTGTAGGCGAGGTCGAACTTGATCTGCGGGATCGGTCGCGCGGATGCGAACACCTCGACGCCGTGCTGCCTGGAGTCGGTCGTCCGGTTGGACGGCGTCGCCACAAACGTCGGGGCGGGGTAGGTGGTGTAGATCTCGTCGGTCAGCCTGCTGTCGAAATAGGTCGCGCCGATCGTCGCCTTTCCGCCCGCGATCTCCTGGTCGACTCCGGCTTCCCAGCCCTTCGACTTTTCGGGCTTCAGGTCGGGATTGCCGATGTAGCGACCATCCGAATAGCCGAACAACTCGAAATAACCCGGGTTCTTGACCCCGGTGCCGTACGCGCCGCGCACCCGCAGCCCGAACGGCAGCCGGTATCCGGCCTGCGCGCGCCACGTCGTCACGTCGTCGAAGCGGTTGTTCTCGTCGCGGCGGATGCTGGCACCGGCGGAAAAGGCGTCGTCGACGGTCAGTTCATACTGCCCGACGAAGCCCCAATTGTTGGTCGACCGCCGCCCGGTGAAGGTGAACGCATCGGCGGGAGAGGTGTTCTGGAACTCCTCGCGCTCGAAATCGACCGCGCCGGTCAGGCGGTTGACGACACGCTCGCTGCCGAAGCGGAAACTGCTCTCGAACGCCCCCTTGTAGCGGCGTCCCTTGTCGCCGTAGTCGAACCCGCCCGCATCGTAGCCGCGCCTGGTGGTGTCGGCGAACTGCCCGGTCAGCGCATTGGTCCAGCGCCCGTCGGCGAGCGACAGTTCGGCGCGCGCCAAGCCGTAGAAGGCCTCATTGACGAAGCGGACGCCGGGGCTGTCGACGGTGTAGCCGAACAGCGGGCTGGCCGTATCGTTCTCGCTGTTGTTCGTGTCGGCCGCGGTGTTGCTGTAGCGACCGACACCGGTGATCTTGAAGGTGTCGGACGGCGTCCAGGTCACCTTGCCGCTCGCCCCGACGCTGGTCGATCCGATGTCGCGCGTGCCGCCACGTGCGGTGGGTGTGCCATTGGTGGTGTAGACGGTGCCCGACAGCGCATAGTCGAACGTATCGGTGAATCCGGCCGCACGCGCCCCGCCCGAGAAGGTGCCGAACGAACCGCCTTCGGCACGCGCCGAATATCCGGGCAACTCGCGGCCGGTCAGCGTGATGTACTGGATGACGCCCCCGATCGCGTCCGATCCGTAGAGCGATGATTGCTGCCCGCGCAGCACCTCGATCTTGGCGGCCTCGTCGGCGATCAGCGTGCCGAAGTCGTACTCGCCGTTATACGGGTCCGACGCCTTGATGCCGTCGATCAGGACGAGGACGTGATTGCCCTCGCTGCCGCGGATGCGCACCTGCGTCAATCCGCCGATCGCGCCAGTGCGGCTGACCGCGACACCCGGCACGTCGCGCAGCACGTCGGAGACGATGCGCGTCTGGCGCTCGGTCAAGTCCTCGTCGCTGATGAGCGTCACCGACGCGGGCAGGTTCTTGATCTCGATCCCGTCGCCCGAGCGCGAAGCGGTGACGACGATGTCGTTACCCTCCGAATCCTTGGTCGGAACAGTGGGATTGCTCTGCGCCGAGGCCGGGCTGGCCATGCCGATGGCGGCGGACAGAGTGAAAAGCGATACGATGGTCTTGTTCATGGTTGTTCCCCCGCGTCGATCCGACAGACGCGGGCGGGGCCGTCCGCGCGAGCGGACGCCGACGCACGAGCGCGGGCAAACGCGGATGCCCGAGCGACATGCGCCGTCTGCGGCCCCGGGCCGCGCGGCTCTTCGTCGCTCGAACGGAAGGTTCCGTGCCCCGGCCTTTACCCTGGACCAAGACAATGAGCGACCCACGCCGGCAGGTCTCCTGGCTCACGGGTCATCACTCAACATGCGCCTTCCCAGGTTGCCCCAGTGGCTGCCCAGGCTTGATGCCCGGTGCATGCACGTCTCGCTCGCCGCTTACAGTTGCAGGGACAGCTACGGATTTGGCCGGGTTCGCACCCCGCCGCACCGCATTCCCGTTTTAATCCCCTTCGGGGGAACCAGCGCGATCTTGCAGGCCGGATTGCTATTCAGCCTGCAACGATTTGCTTAGCTGATCAGCGAAGAGTGTAAAACGATTTTGGCCGTCACCACCCGCAAGCGCTCGCCTGCGATGTGTTGAAGGCAACCTGAGGCAGCTTGCCTCGATGACGCTTCCCATCGCTGAAGCCAGGGTCGGAATCTATCGATGTGAGTGTCGCGATCTGATTCAGGCTTCGCGAGGAGACGGGGATGAGCGGCACGCTTTGGCTAATAGATGGGGCGGCTGCGGCCGTTCTTTCCCAGGAGCGCCGGCAAGCCACGCGTCGATGATCGGCGAGTGTTGAGCGGCATTGTGTTCGTGAACCGCAAGGAGCTGCCGTGGCGCGTTTCGCCCACCGTCTTGGTGCTGCTCGAGACGCTCTACAATTGGTGGAAGCGCTGGGGCGGGGCGGGCGTGTTCATACCCCGCCAGCCGGTAATCACCACCGAGACAGCGGGCCGTTTACCTCGATTATCGTGTTCGGAAAATGCCCGGTTCGTGACGAGGAGCCATCGGCGAACGCTCACCGAGGTTATTTCAGGGCATCTCGTTCAAGGCGCCGCGCGTCGCAGGTTGCGATAAAGCCGGCCGCCATGAAGCGTGCCATCCGCTCCCGGACGGCCTCGAAATCGTCCGAACGGCAGAGCCCACCTGATAGCTTATCGATGCGACCCGTGCGTGCGAGCGTCAGCATCAGTCCGGCGGTGACGAAATGGTAACCCCAGAACAGATCCTCGCGTGGGCAGTCGGGCAGCGCCTGTTGCAGTAGATCGATGAGGCGCAGCACCAGCGCGTCGAAGTGGGTGTCCATCAGTTCGGCTCCCCATTCCACGCTGTTGCTCAGTTGCGCGCCAAGCTGCCCGTAGTTGCGCCAGCCGACATCGGCCTGGCCGTACAGTTCCAGATCGGGATCGAGATAGGCGTGAAGCGCACCCTCCACCGTGATCGCCCCGGCGGCCTCACGCTCGTAGCGGTCCATCGCGGCCATACGACGCTCGATCGTCACGGGCGCACGCCGCGCGATCACAGCGTCGAACAGATCCTTCTTGTCCTTGAAATAATAGTTCAGCAGCGATTGATGAACGCCGACCTTGTGCGCGACCTCGCGCATCGTCACCCCGTGGGGGCCGTGCCGGGAAAACAGCTCCTCCGCCGCGTGGAAGATCTTCTGCATCGTGTCGGCGCGCTGATCCGCCTTGGTCGTGCGCTTGCGCGGCGGTCGCTTCACCGGTTCGATCATGCGGTCCCCATGAGTTGGAACGCGCCGCAACGACCGGCGCATCGTTTGCATGGCCTCAGCCATGCTCCGCGCGCAAGCGTATCTTGTCGATCTTGCCGGTCATCGCCAGCGGCATCGCGGACAGGCGGACGATGGCATCCGGCATCCACCAGTTCGCGATCCGGCCTTTCAATGCGCCGACCAGCATGTCGTCGCTTACCTCCGCCCCTTGCCGAGGCTCGACCACCAACACCGGCCGCTCTCCCCATTTTGGATGCGCCCGACCGATCACCGCGACCAGTGCGACACCGGGAAGCGCGCCGACGATCGCCTCGATCTCGCCCGGGTTGATCCACTCGCCGCCCGACTTGATGAGATCCTTTGCCCTGCCGGTGATGCGGAGATTGCCGGTCGCATCGATGGTGGCGAGATCGCCGGTGTCGAACCAGCCTTCCGCATCGGTGACCGGCTCCGTCTGGCCGTAATACCGCTCGACAACGCTGGCGCCGCGCACCCACAAGCACCCCTCTGCGCCTCGTTGGCTGGAGAGCGGGAGGCCCGTATTGTCGGTCAGCCGCAGGTCGACCCCGATCGGGGGTCTGCCGGACCGTGTCGCATCCCGCACCGGTTCGGAGGCGGGCGAGATCGTGCCAAGCGGCGAAAGTTCGGTCATGCCCCAACTCGTCTGAACGACCACGCCGAGACGCTGTTCGATCCGGTCCATCAACGCCTGTGGTACCGACGAACCGCCGAGCACGACGCGGCGAAGCGACGGCAGCTCTTCGCCCGTTGCCTCCACGTGATCGATCAATCCGAGCCAGACGGTCGGCACGCCTACCGCGATGGTCACACCCTCTTGGTTGATCAGCCGCGTGAGGCTGGCGCCGTCCTGGTTACGTCCCGGCAGCACAAGCTTCGCGCCGACCGCCGGTCCGGCAAAGGCGAGGCCCCAGCCGTTGGCGTGGAACATCGGCACCGCGACCATGACCACGTCGCGCGACGTCATGCCGATCACGTCGGCCTGGAGCAGATGAACCGTTTCGAGATAGTTGGAGCGGTGCGTGTAGGTCACGCCCTTGGGAGCACCCGTCGTGCCGGACGTGAAGCACAGGCCCGCCGGACTCGTCTCGTCGAACCCGCCCCACGGCATCACGGTGCCATGGGTGTCGAGCAGATCCTCGTAAGCCCAGAGCGTCGCCCGCGGCACGACCGGCGCGGGGTGATCCATGCCGGGCTCATCGAGCAGGACGACATGTTCGATCGTCGGACACTGCTCGACCAGTTCCTGCACCAGCGACGCGAGGCCGGGACTGACCGCCAGCACGCGATCTTCCGCCTGTTGGATCATCACGGCCAGGTGCGCGACGGACAGCCGCGGGTTCAAGGTATGGCACACCACCCCGATCCCCATCGCGCCGTACCAGCATTCCATGTGCGCCTGGCTGTTCCAGGCCAGCGTGGCGAGATGATCGCCCGGTCTGAGACCTAACTCGGCAAAGGCACCCGAGAGTCGGTTGGCCCGCTCGCGGAGCGCGGCATAGCCGATCCGCGCCGGCGCGTCGCCGCCGGTGACCACTTCGGTCGCCCCATGCCACTTCGCGGCATGGTCGATGAATTTGTCGAGCGTCAGCGCATAAGGCTGCATCGCGCCAGGAATCATGTCAGCTGGTTCCGCTTGAGGGACCGCCCGAGCGCGAAGTGAAGCGCGATCGCGAGGAGGTAGAAAGGCACCAGCGTGTAGAAGGCGAGCTGGAGCGAGTTGGCGGGATGGCTCGCCTTGAACCAGTCGCTCGCCATGCCAAGCCAGGTAGGGCCGAGACCCAGGCCGACGAGGTTCATGATCAGCAGCAGCACCGCGCCCGCCAACGTCCGCTGACGCGGCGCGACGCTGTTCTGGACCAGCGTCACCGCCGGGGTCAGGTAGAAATAGTTCAGAAAGGTCGGCACGATCAGGAAAGCCATGGCGACCGGCCATGTCGGCGCATGGACGAAACCGATAAAGAAGGGCACCGCGACTAGCAGCGCGAAGCCCGGCATCGTGCCAAAGGTCTGCGGCCGCGCGGCGCCGTGCCTGTCGATCAGCCGGCCCGAGCAATAGATCCCCGCGCTGACGCCGATGCCGAGCACCAGCGCGTACCAGACCGCGACCTGATCGAGCGTCATGCCCTTTTCGCGCATCAGGAACAGCGTGGTGAAGCCCAAGGTCGCATAGGTCACGAACTGGGTCGCACCCGCCGCCAGCGCCACCAGCATCAGCGTAGGTTCGGTCGCGAACATTTTAAGGGTGGAGCCAAATGTCGGCATGGGACCAGCCTCCGCCGGCGCGATGCCGTCAGACCCGGCTTCTTGCGCCTCCGCCGCCCCGCGACGGGGCTCTCGCACGAACGCCCAGACGGCGCCTGCCGCGATCACGCCGGCGGCACCAAGCAGAACGAAGGCAAGTCGCCAGTCGTAGGCTGCCGCGATCTTCGCGCCGAATGCCACGCCCAGCGCCTGACCAAGCGGCGGCCCCAGGTTGAAAAGCCCAAGCGCCACGCCCCGGCGATGGGGCGGAAAATAGTCCGACAGGATCGAATACGACGGCGGCACACCGCCCGCTTCCCCGATCCCGACCGCCATTCGGGAGGCTGCAAGCTGGCCGTAACTGGCCGAAAGACCGCAGGCGACCGTCGCCGCGCTGAACAGCGCACACGATACCGCAAGCACCCGGACCCGATTTCCGCGATCGGCGAGCCAGGCGACGGGTATGCCGAGAATGCAGTAGAATAGCGCGAAATACAGCCCGCCTAGCCGTCCCAGTTCACCGTCGCTGACACCCAGATCGTCCTGGATTGGCTTGGCCAGGATCGACAGCAGCTGCCGGTCGAGAAAGTTCAGGACGTAGACGAGGCACAACAACCCCAGCACGAACCAGGCATAATGCTTCCCGCCGGCCCGTGTCGGTGATCGAACAACGGTGCTCGTGCACAAGTCGGAGGAGCGCATCGTCAGAAGCTGCGGCTAAGCCGGATGCCATATTGACGCGGCGCGCCGGCAAGCCTGCGGAATCCGTTTATGGCGGCGACATAATGCTGATCGGTCAGATTGGTGGCGTAGCCCGCGATCGACCAGGCATCCTTGGCCAGCGTCAGCTGCGCGTTGACGATGTTGCGCGCCTCCAGCCGGTCACCCAGCGCAGTGTTCTGGAATAGCGTGCCGAAGGTGGGGGCGATGTGCGCATAGTCGATGCGCGGCGTCAGCGTTGCCGCATCGCCCAGGTCGATCGCATATTGCGCGCCGGCACTCAGCGTGAACTTGGGTGCATATGCCTGCTCCTGACCGGTCAGGTCGGTGCAGCGCGGCGTCGCGGGGCCGGTTGTAGGATTGCACACGGTCGCCGTGGTGCCCAGCCGCGGATCGCTGGCAAAGAAGGTCGGCAATTTCGAGTTCGACACGGAGGTGGCGAGGTCGAGGTTGAGCTTGCCGAAGCTCGCTTGCGCCGATGCCTCGACGCCGTAGAGCTTGGTCTTGCCGGGTACGTTGAAGATCGAGGAAATGCCCGGATTGATCGGGTCGACGATGTTGATCTGATAGTTCTCGTACTCGCTGTAATAGCCGCCCAGTTGTGTGCGCAGGCGACCACCCAGGAAGGTGCCCTTGTAGCCGACTTCATAGTCGGTGACGTCTTCGGCATCGAAGGCGCGGGGCGGGATGCCGTTCACGTTCGGCCCGTTCAGGCCGCCCTGCTTCGCGCCCGTCGCGACAAAGGCGTAGAAGAAGTTGTTGCGGTCAACAGTCCAGTTCAACGCGACCTTGCCGTTCAGCTTCTTGTCGACGGTTTTGTCCTTCTGGACCAGGCTCAGCACCGGCGTCGGCAGGAACGGCAGGATCGCCCTTGCGACCGCATCGTTGGCAGACGTCGTCCGCGACCAGCGTGCGCCGACCTGAAGCTGGAGCCCGTCGATGAATTCATATCCGACCTGCCCGAACGCGGCGAGCTGCGTTTTCGGGTTTGTGCCCTCGATGGTCGTGTCGAACACCAGCGGGTTGATCGAGTTCGGGGTATTGTCCGAGATATAGCCGCCGTTCGGCGGAATGGTGATGTTGTCGTGCTGATAGAAGCCGCCCAGCACCCAGGTGAACTGACCGCCGTCGGGGGAGACGATGTTCACCTCCTGCGACCAGACCTCTTCCGTGATGTTGTCGCGGAAGTTGTTGGCCGGCGCGCGCGGTGTGCCGATCGCGGCGGTGCCGTCGCTGTCGAGGCTGACGTGCGTCGTGCCCTTCTGGAAACCGCTGATCGACCGCAGGGTCAAGCCGCTGTCGAAGGTATAGCTCGCGTTCAGCACGATCCGGCCGAATTTGTCGCCGCCGCTGAGCGGGGCGTTGTTGGCGACGTTCAGCGGATCGCCCTTGCTCGTCGCCAGCCCGGCCGGCAGGCCGCCATAGTCGATGTTGTTGTAGTCGCCCTTCAGCAGAACGCGGACATGGCTGTCGGGCTGCCACAGGATGCTGGCGCGCGCGCTGTAATCCTCGCGGTTACCGGGATTGCCGGTCCACGGCCCCGACACATTGTAGAAGGTGTCGCGCTTGTCGAAATTGCCCGCGAAACGGATCGCGAGCGTGTCGCCCGACGGTATGTTCAGCGCGCCTTGAAGTTTGACGTTGTTGTAATTGCCGTATTGCGCCAGCGCGTAGCCGTTGACGCGGTCGAGGGTCGGATTCTGCTCGGTGATGAAGATCGCGCCGCCCGTCGCATTGCCGCCCGCGAAGGTTCCCTGCGGTCCGCGAAGCACTTCCACGCTGGCGATGTCGTAATAGGGTTCGGTCTGCAGATATCCCGGGATCGTGGCCACACCGTCGCGATAGGTGATGACGCCGACGCCGACCGAGCTGCTCTGCTCGGTCTTGCCGATGCCGCGAATGTTGAAGGCATTTCCCTGTCCGGTGGTGTTGACGGTCAGGGAGGGCGTGGCGAACTGCAATCCTTCCACACCGTTTACCGACTTACGTACGAGGTCCTCTCCGGTCAGCACGGAGGCCGCGACCGGCGTACGTTGCAGGCTGGTCGAACGGCGTTCGGCCGTGACGACGATGTCATTCCCGGTCGTGTCGCCGCCAGTCGCAGCGGCTGCGGGATCGGTGGTCTGCGTTGCGGGCACGTCCTGCGCGTTTGCAGCCGTAGCGACGATCATGGCGCACATCGACGCCGACAAAAGAAATGGACGCATCATCGATCCTCCCAGCGATCGCGCTCTGCGGCGCGTCGGCAGGATGGATGAGCCACATTTTTCGGCGTGTCAATTCATTGAAGTTCTATTGAACATCTTGTGCCTGTGCTATGGCGATCCGCACGAACCACGATCGTGGTCGCAAGGGAGAGGATCATGCACGCTTTCGCCTCACGTCGCAGGTCGCCGGTTTCGCGGCCCGGCAACA
>NZ_CAJYVU010000086.1 GCF_913778135.1 uncultured Sphingomonas sp.
TGATCCTGGCGGGGTCGCGCGGGGGCGAGGACCCGGTCGCGCGCTACGCCGGGGTGAGCGACAAGGCGCTGATTCCGTTTGGCACGGACACCATGCTCGCGCGCGTCGCGGCCGCGCTGCGCGATGCGGGCATCAAGCGGATCGGCGTGTCAGCCAACAGCCCCGCGGTCCGTGCCGACGCCGAGCGGCTGGGGGCCGAAGCGCTTCCCGCCGCAGCCGGGCCGAGCGCCAGCACCGCTGACGCACTCGCCCTGCTCGGCGCGCCGCTCCTCGTCACTACGGGCGATCACGCACTGCTCGATGCCGCCTGGGTCCGCGACTTCATCGCGCGCGTGCCCGCCGGCGCCGATATCGCGGTGCTGCTCGCGCGACGGGGTGTGGTGGAGCAGGCCGCACCGGGGTCGAAGCGCACCTACCTGCGCTTCGCCGACGGCGACTGGTCGGGATGCAATCTGTTCTATCTCGCCACCCCGCGCGCGAAGGAGGTGATTGCGCTGTGGCAGTTAGTCGAGCGCGACCGCAAGCGCCCGTGGCGCATCGTCCGCCGGCTCGGCCCGGCGCTGCTGCTGCGCTACCTGCTCGGGCGGCTCTCGCTTTCCGAAGCGGTCGCGCACCTCGGGCGAACCGCCGGCGTCACTGCCACGGTCGTCGCCGCGACTGACGGCCTCGCCGCCGTGGACGTCGACAAACCCGCCGACCTCGACTTCGTCCGGGCGCGCCTAGGTTAGCCGCGCACTGCGTAAGTAGCGCCACACCATCGCGATCATCAGCAGCGCGCTGACCAGCGAGGCGCCGAATACCCCGATGCTCGCCCCCGCCGCACCGATGCGGGGCAGCAGCACCAGCATCAGCGCGAGCTGCGCCACCACGCCGACCGCGCGTGCGCTGACCGCGGAGGTCGAGCGGTCACCCGCCAGCAGCACCGGCTCGAACCCGACCACCGCCAGATCGATCGACCCTGCGGCGGCCAGCCACAGGAGCAGCGGATAAGCGTCGGCGTAAGCCGCGTTGCCGCCAACTGCGACCAGCACCGGGCGCCCGATCAGCGCCACCACGATCAGGATGACGAGCGCGCCGCCCGCGCTGGCACCGAACATGCGGCGCAGCGCGCGGCCGAGCTGCGCCGGCGCCACGTCGCGGACGGTGCGTACAACTTCCGGGAAGGCAGCGCGTGAGATCAGCTGCGACAGTTTGGTCAGTGCCTGTGCCAGTTGCAGCGCGATGCGGAACGCGCCCGCCGCCGCGGGGCCACCGAACGCGCCGACGAACATCAGCGGTACCTGCTTGGTCGCGAGGCCCAGCGAGGACACCGCATTGCTGCTGACGAGAAAGCTAAGCAGACCGTGGTTTTCCTGCGCCAGCGTGGCCCAGTGGACGCGCGCGTGCCGGACGAGCGCCAGATCGTCGCTGCGATGAAGCGTGATCCAATAAGCGGCGGCGGTGGCGAGTTCGGCCGCAGTCCACGTCCACAAAAACGCGTGCAGCGTCGGTGCGAAGGCGGCGGCCGCGACCGCGCCGACGAAGCGCACCGCAGGCGTCACGCTGTCCGCCGCCGCCGCGGCGCGGAACCGGTCGGTCAACCGAAGCACGCCGAGCGCCGCCGAGCGGATCGACAGCAATTGCGCGGCGGTGAAGATGATCGTGTCGCGCAGGAGCGGCGCGGTGATCCCCAGTCGCTCGCGCCACACCAGCAGGATCACCGCGGCGAGCGCCAGCCCGATGAGCGCGCTGATCGCGTCGAGCGCCATGCTGGCACGATAAAGCCGGCCGAGTGCCGCCGTGTCGCCGCGGGCGCGGTGATCGATGCCGAAGCGGACGACGACCTGCCAGGTCTGGAACCCGACCAGCAGCGCGAGCCCCTGCGCTGCGCCGGTCACGAGCGCGAAGCGGCCGAAATCGGCGAGGCCGAGCGTGCGCGTCGCAATTCCCAGGTACAGCAGCGACAGCACCGCCAGCACGCCCCGGCTGGCGAGCAGCCAGCCCAAGTTGGCGAGCACCGCGCGCATGCCGCCCGCCCGCGCAGGCGCAGAAATCGACCCGTTCGTCATCGGCTCCGCCTAGATAGCCGCTGCGGCAGCGGCAAGTCCGTGACATGGGCCATGCGCGCGGCTAGAGCGATCCGCCTTCACCCACATCAACGTAACTTCAGGAGCGTCCTATCTGCGGGATTGCCGGTCTGTACGCGCCCGGGCGAGCGGCGATCGAGCAGCTCACGGTCCGGCGGCAGTGCGACACGATCCTGCATCGCGGCCCAGATAGCCACGGCGTCATGGTCGACGGCGACTTCGGCTTCGGCATGCGGCGGCTGAGCATCATCGACGTGGCGGGCAGCGACCAGCCGATCCACAGTACGGATGGCCGCCACGCGATCGTCTTCAACGGCGAAATCTACAATTATCGCGAGCTACGGAGCGAATTGCGCCACCGCGGCCACGCGTTTGCGACCGAGGGCGACGCCGAGGTCATCCTGGCGGCGTGGCGCGAATGGGGCGACGATGCCTGGGCGCGGCTCGACGGCATGTTCGGCGTCGCGATCTGGGACCGGGTGACCCGGTGCCTGACGCTGGCGCGCGATGCGATCGGGATCAAGCCGCTCTATTACACGTGGCAGGACGGCCGGCTGGCGTTCGGGTCGGAGCTGAAGGCGGTGCTCGCGGTGCCGGAACTGCGCTTCGACGCGGATGCGCGCGCGGTGCACGATTATTTCAGCTTCGGCCACGTCCGCGCGCCGCGCTCGATCTACGCGCAGGTCAGCGTGCTGGCACCCGGCCACCTGCTCGAACTCGGGCCAGACCGCTCCCTGCGCACCCGCGCATTCTGGACCGCGCGCTACACGCCCGGCGCGCCGCGTTCGGCGGAGGACTGGATCGAGGCATTCCGGACCACCTGGCTCGATACCGTACGCGCGCAGATGCTCGCTGCCGACACCGATGTCGGTGCGTTCCTGTCGGGCGGGGTCGATTCATCCGCGGTCGTGGCCGCGATGGCGCGGGTGTCGCAGCGCCCGGTCAAGACCTTCACGATCGGCTTCGCCGAGCGCGCCTACGACGAGAGTCCGTATGCGGAGGCAGTCGCGCGGCATTTGGGCTGCGACCACCGTACCCATATCGTCGATCCGAAACGCGCATGGCAGATCCTGCCGCAGCTGCAACAGGCCTATGACGAACCCTTCGCCGACCCGTCCGCGATCCCGACCTGGTACGTGAGCGAAGCCGCGGCGCGCGAGGTTAAGGTCGTGCTGTCGGGCGACGGCGGGGACGAACTGTTCTTCGGTTACAAGCGCCATCTGACCGAGCACCGCCTGCGCCACGTCCCGGCCTTCGCGCGCCGCGGCGCACGCGGCTTCGCAGCGCTGCCGGCGCTTCCCTGGGGTCCGGGGAATCGCCGGCTGCAACGCTGGCAAAAGACCGCGCGTAGCGCCGGCCTGCCCGACGGCGGCACGCGCTTTTTCGCGAAAACGCAGATCACTTCGCCCGAACTTCGCCGCCACCTGTTCGCGGGCACGCTGCTCGATGGGCGCGACGGGGATGGCGCAATCGCGGCACTCGCGGGCGAGTATTACCCTGACATGGCAGCGATCTCATCGTCCGATGTCGAGCAGTTCGCGATGTGCGATCTGCAGCTCAACCTGCCGGGCGCGATGCTGACGAAGGTCGACCGCGCCAGCATGGCACATGCGCTGGAGGTGCGGGTGCCGATGCTGTCACGAGAGATGGTCGCGCTCGCATTGTCGATGCCCGAGGAGGTCAAGCTGCGCGGCGGCGTCGGCAAATATCCGGTCCGCACCGCCGTCGCGCCGTGGTTGCCCGCCGGCATCCTCGACCGCCGCAAACAGGGGTTCCAGGTACCGCTCGCCGAGTGGTTCCGCGACGATTTCGGCACCTACGCGCGCGAGTTGTGGACGGGCAGCGGCGCGGCAACGTCGGGGCTGCTCAACCCGAGTGCCGTCGACGTGGTATTCGACGAGCATCGCCGCGCGCGACGCGATCACAGTCGCCTGCTCTACGCGCTCAGCCTGTTCTGCCTGTGGTGGCAGGCGCGGCCCACCTGACGGGGGACTTCGCTATAGCGGCTAGGTGCCGTCGGCGAACGCCTCGGCGCGGACCCGTTCGATCAGCGCGATGTCACGCGGGCTTGTCAGCGCAGCACGCGCGCGGTCGAGCGCATCGTCCGCCTCGCACGCGATGATCGCCGCCGCCGACGGGGTGTGTGCCGCGAGCGCGGCCAGCGTCTTCTGCAACCGTACGCCCACCTCGATCATGCCCGCACCGTCTCGCGCGATCGGGCGGCAGAAATCCTCCAGCACATCGCTGAGACGCAGCGCGCGCATCCGTACACGGTCGGGCACGGGCGTGAAAGCGTCGGCGGGTCGGTCGAACAGGCGCAGCAACACGCGCCCGCCCGCCTCGATCACCGCGATCGCCGTGCCCGTATCGTTCACTGCCGGCGACAGGGCGCGCGACGCGATCTCCGACAATACGACCAGCCCGAAGCGTGGATCGTGATCGAAGGCGCGATGATGCGCTAATGTGAATGCCTGGCGGATGCGCTTCGTGAACCGCTCGTCGACCGGCATGCTCAACGTCGCGAGCGCGTGTTCCGGGTCGACCCACTCGCCGGGAAGCACGCGCACGTCGATGTCGGCGTCCAACTCCGCGGCGATCTCGCCCAATTCGCTCAGGTCGATGTGTGTGACGCGGCCCATCGTGATTGCGCGCACGTCGTTTCCGCCGCGCAGCGGCCGTGACGGCTCACCCGCCTCGACGTCGAGCGAGCAGGCGATCGTTCCCAGCGCTTCGGTCGCGGCGCGCTCCACGCGGTCGATCGTATCGGCGACGCGGCCGAAGCGCAAGATATGCTCGATCCAGCGCAGCAGCGTGACCACGATGAACACGATGACCATCACCGTGCCTGCGAGCAGGATGACGCGCCCGGTTTCGCCGTACAGGCCGGTCGACAGCGCGATGATGCCGACGATTGCGAACAGGAAGCTCCCCAGGAACGTGGCGAGCGCATTCTGCGCCGTGCTGTCGTCAACCAGCAGTTGCACCGCGCGCGGAGTGATGGTGCTGGTCGCGCCCGAGAAGGCCGAAACCATCGCGGTCAGCGAAAAGGTGGTGACCGCCAGCATGCTCGACGCCAGCATGCTGAGGATGTTGTCGACCGACTTCGCGCCGACCTTGGTCGCGAATTCGTAGGAGATCGTGTGCCCGGCGAGCGCCCCTGCGAGCGCCAGCGCTCCGCCGAACAGGCAGAATAGCGCGGCGCGAAACCACATCCGTCGCGTCAGCAGGCTCAACACCCATTGCCAGCGCGTCTTTGCCCGTGCCCCACTCATTCCAGAGAAAGGCGTCGCGCTACCCGGATGTTCCATTGCGCATGCGGCGGCACCTTCCCCGGCGCCGGCCGTTGCTGCGCGTGATCCCCGCGACAGGAGCCGACATGACCGACGATCCCCGCACCAGCCAGCCGACCAACTTTCCCGACGAGCCGCAGCAGCCACGCCCCGGTCTCACCAAGGACATGCATACCAAACCCGATCACGGCGAGGAGAGTTACGTCGGCAAGGGGCTGCTGAGCGACCGGGTCGCGCTGATCACCGGTGGCGATTCCGGGATCGGCCGCGCGGTCGCGATCGCCTACGCGCGCGAAGGCGCCGACGTTGCGATCTCCTACCTCGATGTCGAGCAGGCCGATGCGGAAGAAACGCGCAGCTGGGTCGAGAAGGCGGGCCGGCGCTGCCTGCTGCTGCCCGGCGACATCCGCGACCGCGATCACTGCGCCGCGCTGATCGAGCGCATCGTCGCCGAGTTCGGCCGCATCGACGTGCTGGTCAACAACGCCGCCGCGCAGACGATGAACGAGGGGTTGGAGACGATCGACGACGACGAGATGCAGGGCGCGTTCGCGGCGAACGTGTTCGCGATGCTGCGGCTGGCGAAGGCGGCGGCACCGCACATGAAGCCCGGCTCCGCGATCGTGAACACGACCAGCGAGCAGGCCAAGGTCGCGGGCAAGAACATGATCGTCTACGCCGCCACGAAAGGCGCAATCTCCAGCCTGACGGTGGGGCTGTCGAACCTGCTCGCGGGCGACGGCATTCGCGTCAACGCGGTTGCACCGGGGCCGGTATGGACGCCGATCCAGCCGATCGCCAAGCCGAGCGACGAGCTGAAGACGCTGGGACAGGACACGCCGCTCGGCCGTGCGGGCCAGCCAGCCGAGCTCGCCCCCGCCTACGTCCTGCTCGCCTCGGGCGAGGGAAGCTACATGTCGGGTGCGATCGTCGCGGTGACGGGCGGCGTGCCGATCGGCTGAGTGACGACGCGACCGGCCGGGGCAGGAAACCCCGGCCGGCGACGTTCAGTGCATCAGCGCCGGATTGCGGCGTCGGGTGCTACCTGACCCATGCGGTTCAGGCCCGGCGCGGCGGGCGGCGGCGGGGGAGCGCCCGCACCGCGCGCAGGCGGAGCACCGGCACCGGGTGGCGGCGGCGGAGGGGCACCCGCGCCGTCACCAATCGCGGGCGGCGGAGGCTGTGCGCCTGCACCCATGCCGTCCGGAGGCGGCGGGGCACCCGGGCCACCCGGAGGAGGCGGCGGCGGAGCACCGGCGCCGGGTGGCGGCGGAGGCGGCGCGCCGGCACCACGCGGCGGCGGCGGCGGGGCGCCTGCACCGGGCGGGGGCGGCGGCGGTCCGACTTCCTGCACCGCGCCCGATGAGTCGACGAGGAAGCGTGCGCGCAGCTGCCCCTGATCATAACGGCCCTGCACCAGCATCGGCGTGCCGACGCGCACCGCGCCCTGCGCCTCGCGACCGGCATCGACCAGCGTGCGACCGCTGCCGTCCTGCACCACGAAGCGGTTGCCGTATACCTCGGCAACGCGACCCTTGACCGTCACCACGCCACTCGACTGCGGCAGCCGCGCGATTGCGGTCGGGATGGTCGGCGCCATCTCGATCGCCGGACGCGTCAGCGACACCGCGCCCGCGCCGCCCGCGACACCGATTGCGACCAGCGCGGCGGCGGCGATCCCCAGTTTCTGCCCGCGGCTGACCCGCGGCACGTTCAAACGAGACATGTTTTACTACTCCTTGGCTTCGACGAATCACCGTCTACGCCTGCCCATGCCCACCCCCGCTGAACCCAGCGGTTCAGTTTCGGTTTAAGCATCGCACCTAGGAGCCGACACGATGCGTATCCTCCTCGTCGAAGACGACCGCGACCTTGGCCCCGCGATCGCGCGCGCGCTGCGCGATGAGCATTTCGCGGTCGATGTCGCCAGCGACGGCATCGACGCCGCGCATCTCGGCGCAACCGAGGCGTATGATGCCGCGGTGCTCGACCTCGGCCTGCCCGGCATGGACGGCGTGTCGGTGCTGCGCGCGTGGCGCGAGGCCGAACGCGCGCTGCCGGTGCTGATCCTGACCGCGCGCGATGCATGGTCGGACAAGGTGGCGGGGTTCAAGGCGGGCGCCGACGATTACCTCGTGAAACCGTTCCGCGTCGAGGAACTGGTCATGCGGCTGCGCGCGCTCGTCCGCCGCGCCGCCGGTCACGCACAACCGCGTATCGCCTGCGGCCCGCTCGTCTTCGAGACGCAGACTGGACAATTCGAACTCGACGGCCTGCCGCTCAAACTGACCGCATTCGAGTGGCGCGTGCTGTCGCAGCTGATACTGCGCCGCGATGCGGTGATCGAGCGGCTTGAGTTGCTCGAACGCGTGTACGAAGGCGATGCGGACGTTGATTCGAACAGCCTGGAGGTGATCGTCGGCCGGTTGCGCAAGAAGATCGGCGCGACGCTGATCGAGACGGTGCGCGGGCGCGGCTACCGCCTCGCCTGCCCGGCGTGACGCGCGTGCGGCTGCTGCCCCGTTCGCTCCACGCGCGCATGCTGGCGCTGTCGGCGGCGGCGACGCTGGTCGCACTCGTCATTGCCGGCTGGTCGATCGCGGCGGTGCTCGAACGCTTCGTCACCGCAGGGATCGACCGGCGGCTAGATAGCGAGGTCGCGCTGCTGGCCACGGCGGTGAGCGACGACGGCACAATCAATCGCGCCCGCCTGCGACAACAGCTTGGCGTGCTGGAGGCCGGACACGGGTGGCAGTGGCAGATCGCCACACCAACAGCGACGCTGAATTCGGCTGATTTCGCTCCGCTCACGGAAGCTGCGCCGCCGCCGGGTCCGGCCGGACCGCCCGAACCTTCGCACTCGACGCCGCCGCCCCCCGCCGCGGGCGCGCCTGCTGCACCGCCGCCGCCCTCACCTTCGCCGCCGACACCGTCGCCACTACGCGCGCTGGATGGCGAGACCAGCGACGGCGCGTCGGTCCATGCCAGACGCGTGACGCTCGACACTCCCGCAGGTCCGGTCACAATTACCGCTGCTGCACCGCGCGACGTCATTCGCCAACCAATCCGCGAGGCGATCGAGCCGCTGCTGCTCGTGCTGGCGGTGCTGGGCGGGTTGCTGGGTGCGGCGTCGGTGGTGCAGCTGCGGCTTGGCCTACGTCCGGTCAGGCGGCTGCGCGACGAGGTGGCGGCGATCCGCGTCGGTCGGCGCGAGCGCGTCGACGAGGATCAACCGAGCGAGCTGCTGCCGCTCGCGACCGAACTCAACGCGCTGGCCGAGGACAACGCCGCTGCGCTCGCCACCGCACGGCGATCGGCGGCGAACCTCGCGCACGCGCTCAAGACGCCCGTCGCGGCGCTCGCGCTCGATTTGCGTGACGAGCCCGCGCGGGCGGCGCAGGTCCGGCGCATCGACAACACGATCCGCCATCACCTGTCACGCGCGCGCGCGCAGACCGCCGATCCGCGAGCGCGCACTCCGCTCTCGCCAGCACTTGCGGACCTGACCGCGACGATCACCGCGATCTACCGTGACAAGAATCTGGCGATCACGCAGGATCTGCCGACCGCCCCGCTCGCGTTCGCGATGGACCCGCGCGACGTCGATGAACTGCTCGGCAATCTGCTCGACAATGCCGCCAAGAACGCTGTGAGTCGGGTTACCATACAGGTGGCTGCGGCGGACGCGCGCGCAGTCGCGCTATCGATTTGCGACGATGGTGCGGGCATCCCGGCGGCGGATCGCGCGCGGGCCGCGCAGGTCGGCGTCCGGCTTGACGAACGCCGCGAGGGACACGGCTTTGGTCTGTCGATCGCGGTCGAGCTCGCCGAGCTGTACGGCGGCACGCTGACGCTGGACGACGCAGCCGGCGGCGGATTGTGCGTACGATTGCGCCTGCCGGGTGGCGCGATCGACTGACCGCGTGGCTCAGGTCAGTTGGCGGACGCCGTAGCTGGACCGGTCCAACCGCCCGCCGTGGCTACGTAGAGCCGCGCGACATTCAGGAACTGCCGCGTGCGCGCGACCACCAGACCGTTGCTCGCACGCTGGTACAATCGTTCCGACTCGAGCACCTGCAAGACGCCCGAATTGCCGACCTGAAAGCTGCGGCGCGACAGGTGGCGCGACCGCTCCGCGACCTGCACCGACGATCGCTGGTCCGCGACCGAGCGCGCGTCGTTCTGAATGGCGGACAAGAGGTCGGCGACCTGGCTGAACGCGACCAGCACCGTCTGCTCGTAGCTCGCTTGGCTCGCTCGCGCGCGGTCGACCGCTGCCGCGCGCTCGGCCTTGAGCGTCCCGCCGTGGAAGATTGGCGCGGTCAGCCCGGCAAACAGATCATAGCCGCGAAACGCGTTCTTCACGAGGTCGCCGATCGCGGGCGCGCCCTGCGTCAGCGTCGCGCCGAGCGTGATGTCGGGATAAAGCCGCGCAGTCGCGACGCCGATCGCGGCGGTCGCGGCATGCAGCTCCGCCTCCGCCTGCAGGATGTCGGGGCGGCGGTGGACAAGGCTGGAGGGCAGCGCGACCGGCACGCGCGCGGGCAAGGTCAGCTGATCGAACGCGATGTCGTTCGCCGGCAGCGCCGAAGGCGTGGTGCCGAGCAGGGTCGCGAGCAGGTGTCGCGCCTCGGCGAGTTGCTGGTCGAGCTGCGGCAGGTCGCTGCGGTCGGCGGCGTACTGGCTCTGCGCGTTCAGCACCTCGACCAGCGTCCCCTCGCCCCCTGCGCGGCGCTTCTCGGTCAGGTCGACGTTGCGCTGGTCGTCCGCAAGCAGTGCGCGCGCAGTGTCGATCTGCGCGTGCAGCGCGGCGATGGTCAGCACCTGGTTGACCACCTGCCCCGCGATCGTCAGGTGCGCCGCCTCAGTCTGGCGTAGCTGCGCCTCCGCTTGCGCCGAGCTCTGCTCGACGCTGCGCTTCAGGCCACCGAACAGGTCGAGGTCGTAGCTGACGCCGCCGCCGACGGTGTAGAGGTGAAATTCGGGATTGCCCGCGGGCGCGAGCGGGTTGCTGCCCGAGAAGCCGAATGCGGCGAGGTTGACCTGCTGCTGGTCGACGCGCGCGTTGGCGTCGACCTGCGGCAGGCGACGCCCCGCAATCGCGCGCAGCTCGTCGCGGCTGGCGGCGAGGGTCGCGTTGCTGGCAACGAGGCTGCGATTGTTGGCGATCGCCTGATCGACCAG
>NZ_CAJYVU010000087.1 GCF_913778135.1 uncultured Sphingomonas sp.
TGGCTCGCCGAATGCTGCAGAGCCGGGGCTCTCAAGGGGAACATTGACGATGCGTAACAACCTGTTGTGGGGTGTGGCGGCGGTTGCGCTGATCGCACCGATGGGCGCGATGGCGCAGGAAACCACCTCCGCGATCCGCGGCACCGTGACCGCAGGCGGAACGCCGGTCGCTGGCGCCAACGTGACGATCACCAACACGACTACCAACGCGCGCGTCAACACCGCGACCGGCGCTGATGGTACGTTCAACGCGAATGGTCTGCCCGTCGGCGGCCCCTACACCGTTGCGATCACCAGCCCGCAGGGAAGCCGGACCGTCACCGACATCTTCACGGTGGTGCAACAGCCGTTCACGCTGCCGGTCGACCTCGCCCCCGCGGCGGCTGCGGGCGCGGATGCCGGCGCGGGCGAGGACATCGTGGTCACCGCTTCGTCGATCCGCGGCGCGGGCGTCACCTCGGACGGTCCGCAGACGGTGCTGACGCAAGCTGACGTGTCGAAGGTTGCGTCGGTCAACCGCGACATCCGCGACATCCAACGCCGCGATCCGTTCGCCAACATTGATCTTGGCAACGGCGGCG
This sequence comes from uncultured Sphingomonas sp., assembly GCF_913778135.1. Lineage (GTDB taxonomy): Bacteria > Pseudomonadota > Alphaproteobacteria > Sphingomonadales > Sphingomonadaceae > Sphingomonas. The sequence continues at coordinate 582 of NZ_CAJYVU010000087.1, forward strand.
ATCGCGGTGGCGCGGTGAGCTTCGCGGGTGTCAATCCGCGCTACAACCGTTTCACGATCAACGGCGTGACCGTCGGCGACACGTTCGGCCTCAACCAGGACGCGAGCCCGACCAACCGCGGCCCGGTGCCGTTCGACGCGATTGCGCAGGTTTCTGTCTCGGTTGCGCCCTATGACTTCCGTCAGTCTGGCTTCCAGGGTGGTGCGATTGACACGGTGCTGCTGTCAGGCACCAATGACTTTCATGGCACCGGCTTCTATTCGCAGAATACCGATGGACTGACCGGTGACAAGATCGGCGGCAATATCCAGAATACGCCTAAGTACAAGTCAGAAACCTATGGTGCCACTCTTCGTGGTCCGCTGATCGCCGACAAGCTGTTTTTCATGGTGTCGGCGGAGCGGAATACCGATCCGCGTCCGTTCTCGACGTTGATTGGCTCGTACCGCAATCCGGCCGCAATCCAGAGTGCAATCAACACTGTCACCAGCATCGCTGCCGCACAAGGCTACGGCGACACCGTTGGCGGCGTGCTGGGTCTCAATCCGCGCAAGGATGAGAAGATCACCGGTCGCATCGACTGGAACATCGCCGACGGCCAACGCCTGGCGGTGTCGTACATCAACGCCTACGACGTGCTCGTCAGCCAGAACAACACCAACGCGACGGCAAATCCAGCGACATACGGCCTCAGCAGCAACGCTTATTCCCTTTCCGAGCTGCTGAAGGCCGGCATCGTTCAGCTGAACTCGGACTGGACGGACAATTTCTCGACCGAAGCCCGTGCGATCTACAAGTACAACAAGCGTGGTCAGGAGCCGCTGCTGGGTCGCGGCATCGGTCAGATCGGCGTCTGCTCCGAGGTGACAAGCGCACCCGCCGCAAATGGTGCGTTGACCCCGACCGGCTGCGCGACCGGCGCATCACGCATCACGTTCGGTCCCGACAACAATCGTCACGTCAACCAGCTGTTCTTCGACACTTGGGAAGGATCGCTGCTGGGTCGCTACACGGCTGGTGCACATCAGATCCAGGCACTGGTCGACGTTACGCAGAACCGCACGTTCAACAATTTCGTGCCGAATGCGCTCGGTAATTATTATTTCGACACCACGACCGATTTCCGCAACCGTCAGGCAAACCAGCTGATCTATGCGGCTCCGATCCCTGGAACCAACGCCGCCGCCGACTTCCGCTACACGCAATTCGCCTTCGGCCTTCAGGACGAATGGCAGGTCACGGACACGCTCGCGCTCACCGCGGGGGCGCGCTACACCATGTACGCGATGAAGGAGCGACCGGTGTTCAACCCGTCCTTCACGCAGCGCTTTGGCTTCACCAACACAAAGAACTACAACGGTCTCGATCAATTCGAACCGCGCCTGAGCTTCGACTGGAAACCGACCAACTTCCTGGCTGGTGTAAAGCTCCGCGGTGGCGTTGGCGTGTTCGGTGGCGGCTCGCCCGACATCTACATGTCGAACAGCTTCTCGAATACGGTCACCATCAGCTCGGTGACGATTAACCGCGACGCCACCTGCAACACGCCTGGGTCGATCTGCGACCTCGCGCTCAACAACGTGAACGGCAACGTGCCGGCAGCGGTGTCGGCCTTTGCAGCCAACGCTGCCAGCAACCCCGCAGCCGCGACCAACGTTGCGCGCACTAACACCGGTGCGCTTGACCGCGACTTCCACTTGCCGCGTTCGTTGAAGGCGACGTTGTCGGCTGATTACAACTTCATGGGCTTCAACCTCGGTGGGGATTATTATTATTCCAACACCCTGGACGGTGTGATCTTCCGCGACGGCCGCGTGACGCAGATCGGCGTACTGCCCGATGGGCGCCCCCGCTACGGTGCGCTGACGGCATTCAGCGACAACAATTACGACATCATCACCACCAACACGAGCAAGGGTCACAGTCATGTGGTCGTGGTCCGCGCCGACAAGGCGTTCGATTGGGGGCTGACACTCGGCGGCAGCGTCACCCGTTCGTGGATTCGTGACGTGGGCAATGCGACTTCGTCGACGATCAACTCGAACTACCGCAATCAGTTCTTCGCCGACCCGAACGATCCGGCTTATGGTATCTCGTCTGACCAAATCAAATGGCAAATCAAGTACAGCGTTGGCTTCGATCACGCATTTTTCGGGGACAACCGCACGGTCGTGCAGTTGTTCGGCGAAACGCGCGCCGGACGCCCGTATAGCTATACGATGCTCGATAACACGCAGAACCGTTCAAGCGTGTTCGGAACCGTGCTGACCAGTGTAGGTGCCAATACCAACCTGTTCTACGTACCGACGGGCATCGATGATGCGCGAGTCAGCTATGACACCGCTGCAACGCGCGATGCGGTCAACAGCTTCATCGACGGCACCGTGCTGAGCAAGTATCGCGGTCAGATCGCGCCGAAGAACATCGGTCGCAATCGCGCCTTCACGCGGATTGATCTCCACCTTGAGCAAGAAATCCCGACCTTTATCGGCAACTCAAAGATTTCGCTGTTTGCCGATATCAACAACCTGCCGAACTTGCTTAACAGCAAGTGGGGCGGCCTGCGTCAGCTCGGTTTCCCGTATTCTGGTTCACTCGTGACGGTGCAGTGTCTCGCGGCCGCGACGCCGACCGGGACGAACGCTGCTGCACAGACGAGCAGCGCCGTGCCCTGCGCGCAGTATCGCTATTCGTCGTTCACGACACCCAATACGTCGTCGGTGAACTTCACGCAGTCGCTCTACCAGATCCGTCTGGGGGCGCGCTTCACCTTCTAAGCCGACAGCCTCAGCGCCTTTCGGGCCGTCACCCTCGCGGGTGGCGGCCCTTCTTTTTTGCGCGGCTCGTGTCCCGCGTGTAGATGGGGTGCGATGGCGACCACTTCCGCTTCGCAGGACCATGCGCTGCCCGGCACCACGGCCGCGACCGCGCCCTCTCCTTCGCTGGCGGGCAACCGTCCGCTGTCGATCCGACCGTTCTTCGAGGACAAGGCGGCGGCGTTCTGGAAATTGCAGGCGGCAGGCTGGACCGGCTACCTCGTGCTGCGCTCGGTGTCGTCGCTGTCGACCAGCTTCACCTTGCAGCAGATCGTGCCGGTGATCGTCGAATCGATCGTCGGTTATTGCATCACGCTGCTGCTGTCGGTGCTCTACGGTTATTACCGCCGCCTGCCGCGCGTGACGGGCATCTTGCTATCGATCTTCACGCTCGGTGCGGGGACGTTCCTCTACGCGACGCTCGACGCCTTTTCGTTCAGCTTCATCAAGCTGTCGGCGCCCGGTGTCGACCTGTCGCTGCTGCTCGGCACGCTGTTCCTGAACTTCACCGTGCTGGCGGGCTGGTCGGCGCTCTACTTCGGGATCAACTTCTACCTGCTGGTCGAGGACCAGATCGACCAGATGGAGCATCTGGAGATACAGGCCTCGTCGGCGCAGCTGGCGATGCTGCGCTATCAGCTGAACCCGCATTTCCTGTTCAACACGCTCAACTCAATCTCGACATTGGTGCTGTTGAAACAGACCGAGCGCGCGAATGCGATGCTGTCGCGGCTGTCGTCGTTCCTGCGCTACACGCTCGCCAACGAACCCACCGCGCACGTCACGGTCGCGCAGGAAGTCGAGACGCTGAAGCTCTACCTCGAGATCGAAAAGATGCGCTTCGAGGATCGACTGCGGCCAAAATTCGACATCGATCCCGCGGTCGACAAGGCACGGCTGCCGTCGCTGCTGCTCCAGCCGCTGGTCGAGAATGCGATCAAATACGCAGTCACCCCGCAGGAGGACGGCGCAGAAATCTGCGTCTCCGCGCGGCTCGTCGGGGATCGCGTGCTGCTCGGCGTATCCGACACCGGCCCGGGATTGATGCCGAACAAAAACCGGCCGAGCCTTTCAACCGGCGTCGGCATCGCCAATATCAGGGAGCGACTGGCGCAGGCATATCCCGGCGACCACCGCTTCGCGGTCCGGGCGATGCCGGCGGGCGGGTTCGGGATCGAGATCGAGATCCCCTACCAACTGGAGGAACCCGGGCGCTGAGGCCCGCCCCTCCCCGCCACGGTGCGCGTGATGGAGTGTGTAGAATAAATGACGATCAGGACCATTCTCGTCGATGACGAGCCGCTCGCGATCCAGGGGCTCGAGCTGCGGCTGCAGGCGCACGACGACGTGGAGATCATCGCCAAGTGCCAGAACGGGCGCGAGGCGATCAGCGCGATCAAGACGCACAAGCCCGACCTCGTCTTTCTCGACATCCAGATGCCGGGCTTCGACGGCTTCTCGGTGGTGCAGGGATTGATGGACGTCGAGCCGCCGCTGTTCGTGTTCGTGACCGCCTATTCCGACCACGCGATCCGCGCATTCGAGGCGCAGGCGACCGATTACCTGATGAAGCCGGTCGAGGAGGCGCGCCTGGCCGAAACGCTCGACCGCGTACGCCAGCGTTTGTCCGAACGCGGCAGCCGCGAGGAAGCGACAAAGCTGAAGGAAGCGCTGGCAGAACACGCGCCCGAGGCCGCGGCCGAGATTGCGGCGGAGAGCGACGGCGGCGATCAGGTCGCGGCCAACCGTTATGAAAAGATGATCAACGTGAAGGATCAGGGACAGATCTTCCGCGTCGATGTCGACACGATCGAATTGATCGAGGCGGCGGGCGATTACATGGTGATCAAGACGGCGGCCAATACGCTGATCCTGCGCGAGACGATGAAGGACCTGGAGAAACGGCTCGACCCGCGCCGGTTCCAGCGCATTCACCGCTCGACGATCGTCAACCTCGATCTGGTCAAGCAGGTCAAACCCCACACCAACGGCGAATGCTTCCTGGTGCTCGATTCAGGGTCGAGCGTGAAGGTGTCGCGGTCTTACCGCGACGTGGTGGCGCGGTTCGTCCATTGATCGCGGCGGCGGTCCTGCTCGCGGCCGCGGGGCCAGCCGCGGCGGTGTGCGGGGCATATTGTCAGCATCGTCGCCACCCGTGGCCCCGACGGTGGCTGGCGCAGCGACGAGATCGGTCGCAGCAAGATCTGATGGAGAGCGCGACGCCGACCGATATGTCACGCGTGACGTGCACGTTGTCGGTTAAGGATGGAGCGAGGATCGATGCATCGCCCGACCAGCCGGCGTTCTGGCGACGGAACCTATCGGCGCGAGCCAGCGAGGGGCTGCCGCCACTCGGTCGTATGGTTCGCCGGATCGACGTGGTGACACCGAAATGCGCACAGCATTGGGCCGTCGCCTGTGATCAACCGCCGATGCTGGCCGAGCTGGATGCGCTGATCACGCCTAAATAGCGCCCTGTACAGGCGCCTGCTCAATCCTCAGCGTCGGCCTGCTCGCCATCGCCTGCTTCATCCGTGTCGCCACCGCTCTGGAACCAGGCCTCAACCGGACCCATCAGCTTGATCGTCAACGGGCGACCATGACGGTCCATCTTCTTGCCGAGCGCAACGCGGATCCAGCCCTCGGAGATGCTGTATTCCTCAACGTCGGTGCGCTCGCTGCCCTTGAAGCGGATGCCGACGCCGCGCTCCAGCGCGTCGCGGTTAAAATGCGGGCTGCGGGGATCGATCGAGAGATGGTCGGGAGGCGTATCGGTCATCGCGCGCGCCTACCCCGCTCGGCAGGGACGTGCCAACAAAAAAGCGGCGTAACGGAACTGCCCCCGCCACGCCGCTCGAACGAACCAGCTACCGGTCGATGATTACCAGCCGTAATATCCGCGGGGGGCACCATAGTACGGGTCGCGGTAGTATTCGCGGTACACCACGCGCGGGGGCGGCGGCGCATAATAGTCGCGGTAGTAACCACGCGGCACCGGGCGGTAGCGCGGGCCGTAATAACCGTTGTAGCCGTAATAACCGCGATCGTAATAGCGGTCCCGGTTGCTCGACGCGATTGCTGCGCCGACACCCAGGCCGACAACACCGCCAAGGATCGCCGCCGCAGCGGTGTCACCACCGCGGTGGCCACGATAGCCGCGGTAACCGCCCCAGCGCTGCGCATCGGCGGGGGCAGCGGCAGTGATAGCAGTGGCGGCGAGCGCGATGCCCATTCCCGCCTTAGTCAGAAAACCACTCATTTCGAACCTCCTTACAGGGTTACGCTCGGTTCGCACGATTGGTTGAACGCAAGTCTTGCGAGCGTGTTGCAAGTCCTACGCGATTCGCACTGAACGCAGGCGGAATGCGATATTCACGTGGCGTTTAGGCTGGCCCGGCTCACATCATGTGGACGGTCTTGGTCACCATGTGCGCGGCCACGCCCTCGGGCCCATCCTCCGAGCCGAAGCCGCTGTCCTTCACACCACCGAACGGGCTGTCGGGCCAGCTCAGCCGCACGTTGTTGATCGCGACCATCCCGGCCTCGATCTCGTCACCGAGCAGGTTCTGCCGCCGCCCGTTCTCGGTGAAGCAATAAGCCGCGAGCCCGAAGGGCAGCCGGTTCGCCTGTGCGATCGCGTCGTCCACCGTTTCGAACGGAGTCAGCAGCGCCAGCGGGCCGAACGGCTCGTCGTTCATCGCGCGCGCCTCCAACGGCACGTCGGCGAGCACGGTTGGTGTGAAGAAGAAGCCGTCGCCTTCCCCACGCGTGCCCCCCGCCAGCACGCGCGCACCGACGCTGCGCGCATCCTCGACCAACTCTTGAATCGCAGACGGACGGCGCGCGTTGGCCATCGGCCCCATCTGCGTGTCGGCGTCGAGCCCGCTACCGAGCTTGAGTCGCTTCGTCCGCTCGGCGAATCCTTCAGCGAAGCGGTCGTAGATGCCGGCCTGAACATGGAAGCGCGTCGGCGCGACGCACACTTGCCCCGCATTCCTGAACTTGTGCGCGACGAGCGTGTCGAGCGTCTTATCGAGATCGCAATCGTCGAACACCAGCACAGGACCGTGTCCGCCCAGCTCCATCGTCGTCTTCATCATCGTCTCGGCGGCGAGCTTCGCCAAATGCTTGCCGACCGGAACCGAACCGGTGAAGCTCAGCTTGCGCGTGACCGGCGAGGCGAGCAGGTGGCGCGAGACCTGATCGGGCACGCCGAAGACGCATTGCGCGACGTCACCGGGCAGACCTGCGTCCTGGAAGCAGCGCAGCACCTCGACCGCCGAGCCCGCGGTCTCCTCGCTCGGCTTGATGATGATCGAGCAGCCCGCCGCGATCGCGGGGCCGAGCTTCCGGACCACATTCATGATCGGGAAGTTCCAGGCGCAGAACGCCGCCACCGGGCCGATCGGTTGCTGCAACACCAGGCTGCGCGTGCCCGCCGGACGTGGCAGCACGCGACCGTAGATGCGCTGTGCTTCGCCGGCATGGAACTCGAGCAGCGCGGCGGCAAAAGCGACCTCGCCCTTCGCCTCGACCAGCGGCTTGCCCTGTTCGAGTGTTGCGATGCGGGCGAGATGCTCGGCGCGCTCGCGAAGGATCGCGGCCGTGCGGGTCAGCACCTGCGCGCGCTGCGCCGGGTCAACCTTTCGCCACGCCTTGAACCCGCGATCCGCAGCGTCAAGCGCGCGGTCGAGATCCTCCGGGGTCGCCAGCGGCAGCGCACCCTGCGCCTGCCCGGTCGCGGGGTTGAGCACGTCGTGCGCGTCGCGCCCCGCGCCGGTCAGCCATTCGCCGGCAATGTAGAGGCCGAGGCGCGGATCATAGGCGGTCATGCAGGGGCTCCTTGAACTGATCGCCCCCATATAGGCGCGATAGCCCCGCACTCCACCGCCGGTTATCGCAGCGCGGCCACCGGCGATCGATGCTGCCCTATGATCCTTGGCCTACTTCGCCTTGGCCTTACCCGCCGGTGTGGCCGCTGCCGGCTTGACGTAGCGATCGAGCCAGTCGGTCATCTGCCACAGCGTCTCCTCGGTCGACTCAAGCGCGCGGTAGCCGTGCGGCTCGTTCGGCAGCACGACGTAGCGGACGGTCGCGCCATTGCCCTTCAACGCCGCGTACATACGCTCCGACTGGATCGGGAAGGTGCCCGAATTGTCGTCCGCGCCACCGTGGATCAGCAGGATCGGCGCCTTGATCCGGTCGGCGTAGGTGAAGGGCGACATCTCGGTATAGGTCGGGGTCGCCTGCCAGTAGGTGCGCTGCTCCGCCTGGAAGCCGAACGGCGTCAGCGTGCGGTTGTATGCGCCAGATCGCGCGATGCCGGCGCGGAACAGGTCGGTGTGCGCGAGCAGGTTGGCGGTCATGAACGCGCCGTAGCTGTGCCCGCCGACCGCGATCCGGTTGCGGTCGGCCGCGCCCGTCGCCACCACCGCGTCGACCGCGGCCTGCGCGTCGGCTTGCAATTGCTTGACATAGGTGTCGTTCGCCTCCGCGCCGCCCTCACCCACGATCGGCATCGCCGGGTCGTCGAGCACCGCATAGCCTTGCGTCAGCAGGAAAAGGTGGCTGATCCCGCGCGGGCGGGTGAAGCGGTTGCCCTGGTCGACCGTCTGCCCCGCGACCTTCGGGTCGGTATACTCGGCCGGATAGGCCCAGAGCAACGTCGGCAGCGGCCCATCGCGCTTCGCATCATAGCCCGCGGGCAGATAGAGCGTGCCCGACAGCGGCAGGCCGTCGGCGCGCTTGTAGGTGATGGTGCGCTGCGTCACACCGGCGAGCGAAGGCGCGGGATCGGCGAAGTTGGTGACGACGCGTGCCTTGTCGCCCTTGACCGTGCGGATGACGTAATTGGGTGCGAGCTTCGCGCTCTCGCGCCGCGTCAGGATGCGCGCACCGGTGTCGTCGAGCATCGCGACGACGCTCTCGTAATAAGGCGCCTTGGCGGTCCACAGCCGCGTCTGTTCGCCGCCGGCGATCGGCATCGTGGCGAAGAACGGGAACGCGCCTGCCTTGGTCGCGCCTTCGCCCTCGACAAAGACGGCGCGGTGGTCGGGGGTGAAGCGCATCACCTGCTTGCCCGCCGCGTTCCGCTCCAGCGTCGGGAAGCCGGGATCGCCATACTGGTCCTGATAGTTACGCGCCAGCAGCACGCGCGCCGTACCCGGTTGATCGGGGCTGACCGCGTAGCGCTGCTCGGTGCGCGTCTTCCACGCGCGGTCGACCACCATCGCGAAGCCGCCGTCGCCCCACATCGTCGTCGCATAGCGGTTGGCGGTCTTGGCGAGTTCGACAGGCGCGGCGGAGAAGGGTGCGGCCTGCATCATCACGCGGTCGTGGAACGGGACGTTTGCCTTCGGATCACCACCGTCGAGCGCCTCCGCCCAGACGAGCGTCGCGGGCGCGTCGGAGCGCCACTCCGCCTCGCGCGGGCCCTTGACGGCCGCATCGAAGTCGACCGGCAGGTCGTCGGCGAGCGGGCGATCGACCAGCGTCTTCACCGGCTGCCCGTCGATCGTCGTGACTGCGATCTCGGTCGGGAAATAGCCGGCGGGCAGCAGGTAGGAATACGGCCGCTTCAACCGCTCGGTCAGCAGATAGCGACCATCGGGCGACACGCTGAAGTCGGTGAACAATCCCGGTGCCCCGATCGGCGTCGCGGCACCGCTGCCCGCGTCGACGCGCACCAGCTGACCGGTGAAATAATGGTTGAACAGCGCCTCGTCGCCCGCATTGGCGAGCAGATCCTCATAGGTTCGCGCGGCCGAGCGGCGGCCGTTACTTTCCTGCACCACCGGGCCGGTCGGCGTGACGTTCTCCACCGGCGCAGGCCCACGGTTCGCGACCACGGTGCGCGCGACGATCGCGCGGCTGTCGGGCGTCCAGGTGAATGGCGTGCCGTTGAAGGCAGCGTTCAACCCGCGCGCGAGCGGGCGCACCGCGCCGCTGCGATCGGCAACCCACAAGGCCAGCCCGGTGGGCTCCTGCACCACGAAGGCGAGGCGTGAGCCATCGGGCGACCAGGAGGGATTGGTGAAGCGGGTGCTGGCGGGCAACGCGGCCTTCACCTCGCGACCCGATGCCAGATCCTTGAACGACAGCGCGTTCAGCCACTGCGTGCGTACCTCGGCCTGGCCGTTGGTGGCGGGGTCGATGCGATAGCCGGCGAGCCGCAGGATCGGCTTCGACAGATTGGCGATCGTCGGCAGGTTCTCGCGCCCCAGGATCGCGAGCGTTTGGTGGTCCGGGCTGACCGCGACGGACGGGGTGGGCGGCGTTTCCAAGATCTTCGCGATTGCGTCGGGCGCGCGGTGGTAGGTGGTGGCCGGCGTGTCAGGCACGGCGGGGGACGGGGCGGCGAAGGCCGGCGTGGTGGTCAGCAAGAGAGCGAGAACGGCTGCGCGCATGGATGGAACCCCCGGATCATGTGGGAGCCCTTGTCCGGGCAAGCGCGGCTTAATTCAACCCGCGCGATGCGATCATTCAGGCCGGAGAGACGCCGTCCGCGCTGACCAGATCGGGTGCGACCAGGGTGCCGATCAGCCGCACGCGCTTTTCCACCAGATCGACCGGCGTGCGCTGCAGCTCCAGCTGGAACCGCCCGCCGACGTCGCGGCGCAGAAAGAACGCGCCGCCATCGCGGATCAGCGTGCCGGTCTCGTCGATCCGTGTTCCGATCGCGGTCATGCAGCGTCACTTGTCATCGCCGCGGTATATCGCAAGCCGTTCGGCATCGGGCAAGCAGGACCGTATCGGCCACCTTATCACCGGTCGCGCTTCACGCCGCCGGCCGCGCCAATCCCGGCGAGTGCCGCTACCCCGAGTGACGCAAGCAGCGGCGTGGCTCGCCGCACGTACAGGCTGCGATCGGTCGTGCTCGCCAGGGTCGTCGGGTCTCCGGTGAACAGGTGCAGTAGATGGCGCGCGACTGCGTGCGGGTGCTCGCGTTGCGCGAAATGGCCGACGCCGGCGAGCACCACGCGCGCGAACGGGCCGGTGAACTTACTCGCAACATCGGCGCTCGTCTCGGGCGGGTTGACGTCGTCAACCGCGCCCTGAACGTAGAGCGTCGGCAGCAACAGCGTGGTGGTTGCACGCACCTTGTCCTCAAGCCACTGGCTGCGCGGGTCGGGCTTCACCTCGTCCCAGCGTGCGCGGTAGCTGTGCAGCGTGACGTCGACCCAATTGGGGTTCTCCCACGCGCGCGACACGCGATCGAACGTTTCCTCGTCGTACCAGCCGGGCGGCGACCAGTTGTTCCAGTGAGTGCGTGCAAAGCCGCGGCGGTCGGCGCGCACCGCGTCTGCACCGCGCGCGGTCGCCATGAACCAGTGATACCATTGCCGCTGAGCCTGCGCGAACGAGGGCGTCTTCATGCCGCCGAGCCGCGGCGGCGTGCATAGCATCGCCATCCGCTCGACCCGGTCGGGCCAGCCGACCGCCAGCGCCTCCGCGGTGTTCGATCCCCAGTCGTGGCCTGCGACGGTGAAGCGGTCTAGCCCGAGCGCGTCCATCAGCGCGATCATGTCGAGCGCGAGTACCGCGCTGTTGCCGGTGCGCGGCACATCGGGCTTCAACCGCGTGCCGCCGAAGCCGCGTAGTGTCGGCTGGATCGTGCGCAGCCCCGCCGCGTTCAGCCGCGGCACGACCGCGTCCCAGGTCGAGGCGTCATCAGGCCAGCCGTGGATCAGCAGCACCGGCGGACCATCTCGCGGTCCGCGATCCTCGTAGGCGATCGTCACGAAATCGGTATCGACAATCGCCATCTCAGTTCCTTGCCTCTACCTTGACACAAGCGCCGCGGCGCACTCGAACGGCCTTCATGACGACCGCAAACTCATGACCATCGCTGCGAAGCGTGCGAGGCCGGGCGCTGTTCCCGCGCGAGCCGTCGCGGTGTAGGATTCCATCCGTGCGGCTGCCGAAATCCAATCAGTTTGCTGCAACAACAAGCGACGCCGCCGCGTGGTGGATGCTCGCGCTGATGCTGGCGACCTGTCTCGCTGCGGCGAGTGGGCTGGGTTTCCGCATCGATGCGTGGCGTACGGTGCCGCCAGCGGTCGGGTTGGCACTGCTCGGCCATGCTGCGTGGTACGGGCGGCGGCACGAACGGCCGCGCCTCGCCGCTGGATCGATCGCGTTCCTGCAGATGACGCTATTCACGCTGTTCGGCGTCGTACTCGCCTACGCGCTCGCCGCGCGAGCAGGAGCAATGTGGGACGCGCGGCTCGCCGCCGCCGATCGCATGCTCGGGTTTGATTGGTCCGCGGTGTTCACCGCCGCCGACCGAGCGCCCGCTGCGCTATGGATCGGCGGGTTCGCCTATCACAGCCTGACGCTCCAGATGGTGACCTGTATCGTCGCGATGAGCGCCTACGCGCAGTTCGACCGGTTGCGTATCGCGATCGCGGCGGCGATCCTGTCGGGGTTCGTCACTATCCTCGTCTCGTGGTGGGTGCCCGCGATGGGCAACGTGTTCGACCCCGCGCATTACACGCGATTGTGGCCGTCGATCGCGTGGATAGAGCAGGCGATGATCGCCGGGCTACGCGACGGCACGTGGCGTGTGCTCGACCTGACTCAGTTGATGGGAATCGTCAGCTTCCCGAGCTTCCACGCGACGCTGCCGGTAATCCTGTCGTGGGCGCAGCGCGACACGCCGGTATGGCGCTTCGTCGCGCCGGTGTGGGCGGGTGTGACGATCATCGCAACGCCGCTGTTCGGCGGGCATTACGGCATCGACGTGCTGGGCGGCCTCGCGCTCGCGCCGCTCGCGCTGGCGGTCGCGCCGTGGCTGGTTCGCCGACGTAGCACTGCTCGCCCGGGGCTTGCGCGCGGGCGTGACTTGGCGCAACCCGTTGAAACACGGATCGAACATGGCATCGGCTAGCACCATCAGCCGCGACACGCACGTCAGCGCCCTGCTCGCCGGGGCGATCGGAGCCGCTTGGCTGGCGATCCACGTCGGTGGCATCTTCTTCTGGTCGTGGAGCATGGCGACGATGCCGGTCGCTGCGCTGCTGATCGTCGCGCAGGCGTGGCTGAGTACGGGGCTATTCATCGTCGCGCATGATTGCATGCATGGTTCGTTCGCGCCCGGCCGCGCGCGCGTGAACCGGGCCGTGGGAGCGCTGTGCCTCGGCGCCTATGCCGCGCTGTCGTACCGCGCGCTTTACCCCAAGCACCACGCGCACCATGCTGCACCGGGAACCGAGCACGATCCCGATTTCCACGCCGGTGCGCCGCGCCGCGCGCTGCCGTGGTTCGTACGCTTCTTCTCGGGCTATTACACCCACGGACAGATCGCGCGGATCACGCTGGCGGCGATCCTGTACCTGCTGCTCGGCGCGTCGCTGGTAAACATCGTCGCGTTCTGGGCGGTACCGGCGCTGCTCGCACTGGCGCAACTGTTCTTCTTCGGCACCTATCTGCCGCACCGGCACGACGACGCGCCCTTCGCCGATCACCACAATGCGCGCAGCAATGCGCTGTCACCGCTGGCGTCGATAGCGACCTGTTTCCACTTCGGTGCCTATCATCACGAGCATCACCTGAGCCCGCGCACGCCGTGGTGGCGGCTGCCGGGTGTACGGTCGCGCCTTACGCAAGCGCCGCGCTGACGCGTGCTGCGGCGGCGGTCGCCCCGCCGCTCTGCGCCATCTCGGCACCGATCCGCCGTGCGGCATCGCGGTAGCCGGGATCGTGCATCACCGCGCCGAGTACCGCCGCCAGCGTCGAAGCGCGTAGCGCGCGAGGTGACAGCACCCGCCCCGCACCCGACCAAGCGACGCGCGCGGCCGTGCCCGGCTGCTCGAACGCGATCGGCAGCGCGACGATCGGCACGCCTGCCGCCAGCGCATCGAGCACGGTGTTGAACCCGCCGTGCAGCACCGCCGCGGCGCAGTGGCGCAGAACCGCCGCCTGCGGCCAGAACGCGCGCACCAGCGGATCGCCCGGCAGCGCGGCCTCGTCCGCCGGCGAGAGCCCGCCGCCGTGTCCGATCACCGCGCGTGCGCCCGCCAACTCGCACGCACGCGCCATTACCGCGAACAGCCCGCGACGCGATCCCTGCAGCGTCCCGAGCGAGCAGAACACCAGCGGGCGCGCGTCGCCCTGCGGCAGATCGGCGGCGTCCTCTTCGGGGTCACGCCAGGGTCCACCATAGCTGAACGTGGCGGGCAAGCGCGCACGCGGATAGTCGAGCGCGCGTGGGCATTGCGCCATCCACGCCAGCGGCTCGCCTTCGATACCCAAGCGCCACGCGCGCCGCCGCTCCTCCAGCACGCGCGTGATCGGGCGCAGCAGCAGGTCGGCGACCTGATAGCCACCGTTGTTGCGGTTGCGTCCGACCGCATCGGGGCGGAAGCGCCAGCCGAGAAACGGCGGCGGCACGTCCTCTTCGCGCAGCAGCGGCAGCCCGGTAACGCTCGCGACCAGCGGCAGGCGCATCCGCGCGGCGATCAGCGCGCCGGCGGGTTCGGCCGTGTCGGCGATCACCGCCTCGGCACCGATCCGCGCTAGCACCGCCGGCGCACCGTCGAGCAGCTGCCCCGTCATCTGGGCGGTCGCCGCGATCATCCGCGGCAGTCCGCGCGGTCCGGTCGGCCGCCCGAGCAGGTCGAGATAGGCGTCGAGCAGCGGCGCGCTCGTGCCGGGAAGCGCGTGAAAGCCGACGCTCGGCTCAGGGACGAACCGCTCAACCCCGTCAACGTGGACCAGCGAGACGCGGTGGCCGAGCGCCGACAGTTCGCGGCCCAGCACCTGCAACGGGTTCAAATGCCCCGCGGTCGGCGGGGCGATGATCGCGATATGTCGCCTGGCGGATGGCACGCGCGCGGGCGCTTTCTTGAAAGGCAAAGGTCGCGGCTAGGTGCAGGCGCGGGCGCTGTCCAGCGATGTGGCCGCGCACGGTGCTGGTAATTGACCGGGATCAGGCAGTTTCGCGGCGGCGCTGTGCCCGACTGGCAACAGCCCGCGGGGATGTGTGCGGTTCAGCAATCTTCCGACACCTTTCACACGTCCGACACAATCCGCTGCCAGGCGCTTTAACGAAGCGGGGGGAGCCGCGAATCACCGACCAGGATCCGTACGACTTCTCGTCGTACGGGCCAGCGGTGCTGCGCGCTTCACACCCGCTGTTCACGCAAAAGGGAAACAGATCATCGTGACGTCCAAGTCGCTCCTGCTCGCCGGTGCCGCCGGCATGCTGACGCTCGCCGCGCCCGTGGCGGCGCAGACGGTGCAGTCCCCCACCCCGCCCGCGGTCGATGCCGCCACCGCGACGCCGGGCGACAATGGCGATGGCTTGCAGGAGATCACCGTCACCGCCGAGCGCCGCTCGGAGAACCTTCAGCGCGTGCCGGTGTCGGTTGCGGTGGTGGGCGGCGACGACTTGCGTACCTTTCAGTCGGCGGGCGAGGACATCCTGTCGCTCGCCGGCCGCGTCCCCGGCCTCTACGCCGAGACGACAACGGGGCGTATCTTTCCGCGTTTCTACATCCGCGGTCTGGGCAACATCGACTTCTACCTCGGCGCATCGCAGCCGGTATCGATCATCCAGGACGACGTGGTGCTGGAGCACGTGGTGCTGAAGTCGAACCCGGTGTTCGACGTCAATCAGGTCGAGGTGCTGCGCGGACCGCAGGGATCGCTGTTCGGGCGTAACACGACCGCGGGCATCATCAAGTTCGACACGATCCGCCCGAGCCAGGATTTTAACGGCCGCGTCAGCGCCTCCTACGGCAGCTACAACACCGCGACCGTGGATGCGGGCGTCGGCGGGCCGATCGTCGCCGACAAGATCGCGTTCCGCCTCTCGGGCCTCTATCAGCACCGCGACGACTGGATCGACAACACCTTCACCGGCCCCGGTGTCGACGGCACGCGCGGCGGCAAGGACAAGCTGGGCGGTTTCAACGAGCGCGACGTTCGGCTGCAATTGCTGTTCACGCCGACCGAGACGCTGTCGATCAACGTGTCGGGCCACGCGCGCGATTACGACGGCAGCTCGACGATCTTCCACCGCGGCGCGCTGGTGCGCGGATCGAACAGCGTCGCGCGCGAGCCGCGCAGCCGTGTCGCGCTGGACGAGGGCGACAACAATCCGCAGGCGTACAAGACCTATGGCGGATCGGTGAACGCCGCGTGGGATTTCGGTGCCGCGACGCTGACCTCGATCACCGCGTACGAGACGACGTCGGGTTACAGCCGCGGCGACACCGACGGTGGCGTGCGTCAATTGCCGCTGAACATAAACGGCGGCTGCTTCGACTGTAATCAGAGCCGGGGCAACATCCGCGACCTCGACCAGTGGACGCAGGAGCTGCGGCTCGCCTCCAGCGACGCGGGCGCGGCGTTCAAGTGGCAGGTCGGCGGCTTCTACTTCGACCAGCGCGACACGACCGATTTCTACCAGCGCCGCTTCTTCCTGACCGCACCGTTCGTGGCGGCGAACAGCAACACCAACAATCCGGGCAATTGGGTGCGGCTGCACGACGCCAACGCGTCATGGGCGGTGTTCGGCCAGGCGAGCTACACGTTCGACCGCCTGACGCTGACCGCGGGCGGTCGCTATACCGAGGACGACAAGCGCACGATCCTGGTCAAGCCTGCCACCACCGGCGCAACGGTCAACTTCCCGGCCACTGCCCCGCGCAATGTGAAGCTGACCGGCAAGGAGCCGAGCTGGGACGTGTCGGCGCTGTATGAGGTCGACCCGACCGCCAGCATCTACGCCCGCGTCGCGCGTGGTTTCCGTGGTCCCACGATCCAGGGCCGCTCGGCGGTGTTCGGCTCGGCGTTCACCACCGCCGACAGCGAGACGATCACCTCGTACGAGGCCGGCGTGAAGACGCGGCCGTTCAACAACCTGCGCTTCAACGCGACCGGCTTCTACTACCGCGTCAACGACATCCAGTTGAACGGCAACGATGCGAACGGCAACGGCGTGCTGTTCAACGCCGACCATGCCGACGCCTACGGGTTCGAGGCGGAACTGGAATGGCGCCCGATCCGCAACATCACCTTCTCGCTGGGCGGCAGTGCGCTGCACAGCGAAATCAAGGACAAGAACGTCTACGCGCAGGTGTGTGCGCTGGCGGGTCAGGTGACGTGCACCGTGCAAGACCCGACGATCCGTCGCACGATCTTCGGAGCTCCGGCGGTGCTGGCGCAGATCGATGGCAACCCGTTGCCCAACGCGCCCGAGTATCAGATCGACGCCGCGGTCCGATACGACATCCCGCTCAGCAACGACGGCGGACTGTTCGTCGCGACCGACTTCAACCTGCAGGGCTACACCAACTTCGTGCTATACAAGACGCGTGAATTCTACGCCAACGGCAACTTCGAGCTGGGGCTGAAGGCGGGGTATACGACGCCCGACGGCCGCTACGAGATCGCCGCCTTCGCGCGCAACCTGACGGGCGAGAAGAACCTGAAGGGCGTGATCGAGAACTACAATGCCGCGGTATTCAACGAACCGCGCGTCGTCGGCGTCTCGCTGGCGGCCAAGTTCCGCTGAGGGGACGTGGGGGCGGCGGAGCGATCCGCCGCCCCTTTTCAGTGCGGCTTGGGCTCGGGCGTCATCGCGAAGCCGCGCGACAGGCCGTGGTACAGTTTCTCGCGGCACACCCATTGGCTCGCCGCATCGGCGATGAACGCGGTGGCGAACATCGGCAGCATCAGCCCGCGGCTGGCGGTCGTCTCCGACAGGATGATGACCGCGGTCAGCGGTGCGCGCACGACGCCCGCAAAATAGGCCACCATGCCGAGGATCACGACCGCCGAAGTCGGGCTCGCCGGGAATACTTCACGCAGCAGGTTGCCGACGCCGGCGCCGACCGCAAGCGACGGCGCGAAGATGCCGCCGGGCAGCCCCGCGACTGCGGTGGCGAGCGTGGCGAGGAACTTGGCCGGGCCGAACCATAAAGGCGCGTCGACCCCGACGATCATCGCGCGCGCCGCCGAATAGCCGGTGCCCCAGGTCAGCCCGGTGGCGACGCCCAACCCCGCCACCACGATGCCGCAAGCGCCGGCGAAGACGATCGGATTGGCCTTGCTCCACCGCGTGACCGGGTGATTGCCGAC
Organism: uncultured Sphingomonas sp.; assembly: GCF_913778135.1. Classification (GTDB taxonomy): domain Bacteria; phylum Pseudomonadota; class Alphaproteobacteria; order Sphingomonadales; family Sphingomonadaceae; genus Sphingomonas. The sequence continues at coordinate 18,485 of NZ_CAJYVU010000087.1, forward strand.
CGCCAGGATCAGCATCAGCCGTGCGAACGCGCCGCCCGACAATCCGCCGACGATACCCGCGACCGGCACCACCAGCAGCGCGCTGGACAGCGGCATGCTCGCGCCGATCACGCCGAAATAGACGTAATCGCCCTGCACCGACTGCGCGACCATGCCGGCAATGACGATCGCGGTCAGCACCAGCAGCGTGACGCGCTGCTCGTACGCACTCGCCAGTTCCTCGATCGCGAACAGCAAGCCGGCAAGCGGGGTGTTGAAGGCGGCGGCGACGCCCGCCGCGCCGCTGGCGATGACGACCGGCGTGCGCAACGGCACGCGCATGACGCGGTGGGTGAAGCCCATCACGGCGGCGGCGAGCTGCACCGTTGGCCCCTCACGCCCGACCGACGCGCCCGACATGACTGCGGCGATCGTCAGCACGATCTTTGTAGCCGCAGTGCGGACCGAGATCAGCGAGCCGGTCGCACGGTTCGGATCATCTGCGGCCGCAATAACCTGCGGAATGCCCGATCCGCGCGCCAGCGGTGCGAAGCGGCGCGTGACCCACACCAGCGCCACGAACGCGAGCGGTGTCGTCAGCAGCGGCAGCCAGTGGTAGCGGTGAGCGTAACCGTTGAACCATCCGCCTGCCCAGTCGGCGGCCTCGGCGAACAGGATCGCGACCAGCCCGATCGCGATCGCGCCGGCCAGCACCGAAACGCGGGTGCGGAACTGGACCGACTTCGGCCCGCGCGTCCTCAGCAGCGCGCGGTAGCGCGATACCGTCCAGCGACGACGGGAGGCGGCGGCTGAGCGGCGGTCGAGCATGGCACCCGCTATAGCGCGATCGGTCGGGAGTTCACCTGCGGCGGAATGAAAAAAGGCGGCGACGGGGTGAGTGCCCGGTCGCCGCCTCTTCTCTATTGTCTGTCCGGGAGGCGCCGCGGCTAAGCCGCGTCGTCGGTCCTCGCTGTGGCGAGGCCGGCCGGGCGAGCCTTGAGGCTTGCCGCAGCCTTGGCTGCGGCTTGCCCGGCTCGCCTCAGGCGGCCTTCGCGCGGCTCGCGCGCTTGCGCTCGTTCGGGTCGAGGTGGCGCTTGCGCAAGCGGATGTTCTTGGGCGTGACCTCGACCATCTCGTCGTCGTCGATATAGGCGATTGCCTGCTCCAGCGTCATCTTCTTCGGCGGGGTCAGGCGGATCGCGTCATCCTTGCCTCCGCTCGCGCGGAAGTTGGTCAGCTGCTTCGCCTTCATCGGATTGACCTCAAGGTCGTCCGTCTTGGCGTTCTCGCCGATGATCATGCCCTCGTACAGCGCCTCACCGTGGCCGACGAACAGCACGCCGCGGTCCTCGAGCGGCCCGAGCGCATAGCCTTGGGCCTCGCCCGCACCGTTCGAGATCAGCACGCCATTCTTGCGGCCCTCGATGTTGCCCTTGTGAGGACCGTACTTCTCGAACAGACGGTTCATGATGCCGGTGCCGCGCGTGTCCGACAGGAATTCACCGTGGTAGCCAATCATGCCGCGCGACGGCGCGGAGAAGGTGATGCGCGTCTTGCCGCCGCCAGACGGGCGCATGTCGGTCATCTCGGCCTTGCGCAGGTTCATCTTCTCGACGACCGTGCCTGAATATTCCTCGTCCACGTCGATGATGACGGTCTCGTACGGCTCGGTCTTCTTGCCATCCTCGTCCTCGCCGAACAGCACGCGCGGACGGCTGATGCCGAGCTCGAAACCCTCGCGGCGCATCGTCTCGATCAGCACGCCGAGCTGGAGTTCGCCGCGGCCGGCGACCTCGTAGCTGTCGCGGTCGGCGGCCTCGGTCACCTTGACCGCGACGTTCGATTCCGCCTCGCGGAACAGGCGATCGCGGATCATGCGGCTGGTCACCTTCGATCCTTCGCGCCCCGCCATCGGCGAATCGTTCACCGCGAAGCGCATCGACAGCGTCGGCGGATCGATCGGCTGCGCGTGCAGCGGCTCGGTCACCTGCGGGTCGGCGATGGTGTTCGAGACGGTCGCGGTGGTCAGGCCGGCGAGGCTGATGATGTCGCCCGCCTTGGCCTCATCGACCGGCACGCGGTCGAGCCCGCGGAACGACAGGATCTTCGACGCGCGGCCGGTCTCGACGACGTTGCCGTCATTGTCGAGCGCGTGGATCGGCTGGTTTAGCTTCACGGTGCCCGAATTGACACGGCCGGTCAGGATGCGGCCGAGGAAGTTGTCGCGATCGAGCAGCGTCACCAGGAAGGTGAACGGCACGTTCTCGACCTCCAGGTTGGGCGGCGGCACGTGGCTGACGATCGTCTCGAACATCGGGATCAGCGTGCCCTCGCGCGCGTCCATGTCGGTCGAGGCGTAGCCGTTGCGGCCCGAGGCGTAGAGCACCGGGAAGTCGAGCTGCTCGTCGTTGGCGTCGAGCGATACGAACAGGTCGAACACCTCGTCGAGCACTTCCTGGATGCGCGCGTCGCTGCGGTCGACCTTGTTGACGACGACGATCGGCTTCAGGCCCAGCGCCAGCGCCTTGCCGGTCACGAACTTCGTCTGCGGCATCGCGCCTTCCGACGAATCGACCAGGAGGACGACCCCGTCGACCATCGACAGAATGCGCTCCACCTCGCCGCCGAAATCGGCGTGGCCGGGGGTGTCGACGATATTGATGCGGATCGATTCATCGCTGCCCGGCGGCGTCCAGTCGACCGAGGTCGGCTTGGCGAGAATGGTGATCCCACGCTCCTTCTCGAGGTCGTTCGAATCCATCGCGCGCTCTTCGATGCGCTGGTTCTCGCGGAACGTGCCCGATTGGCGGAAGAGCTGGTCGACGAGGGTGGTTTTGCCATGATCGACGTGCGCGATGATCGCGATATTGCGGAGGTTCATCATGTTTCCTGGATGGCCCGCGCGTTGGCGCACAGGCGATTTCGGCCGCGCCCTTAGCCTATTTGTGCGTCCGCGAAAAGATGGGGCGGACGGTGGGCGCGTACGCAGCCGTAGCCCGGCGCTCAGCCGGTATAGCGCCCCGCGGCCAGGACCTCACCCAATCGATCGAGCGTCAGCATCCGGCGGATCGCGGCGTGCTTATCGGGCTGGCGATCGTACCAGCGCTGCCAGATGCGCTGCCCGATCCAGTAACCCGCCTCGCTC
>NZ_CAJYVU010000088.1 GCF_913778135.1 uncultured Sphingomonas sp.
ATCGGTGGCGTGACCGGCGCTTATGTTTTGACCAGCGTCGATGGCAGCGTCGTGAAGCCGTTCGTCCTCGCCTACCTCGTCGCAATGGGCATCTACCTGCTCGTTCGCGGCCTTTTGTCGACCCCGCAGCATGGCCACGCACGCATCGTCGCGCCAATCGGGCTGGTCGGTGGTTTTCTCGATGCCGTTGGTGGTGGTGGCTGGGGTCCGATGGTGACCTCGAACCTGCTGGTTCAGGGTGTCGAGCCACGCCGCGTCGTCGGCACCGTCAACTCGGTCGAGTTCTTTCTGACGCTCACCGTGTCGGCTGCGTTCATCTTTCATCTGGGTTTCAAGGATTTCGCGACTGCCACGCTGGGACTGCTGATCGGCGGGGTCGCCGCCGCGCCGCTCGGCGCGGTGCTGGCGAAGCGCATCCCGACCCGCACGCTGCTGATCCTCGTTGGGGCAGTGCTGACCGTCACCAGCACCTACGGCTTCGTCGTCGCGGTGCTGATCTGAACGCGCTTGAGGCATGCCAAGCAGACACTGCTTGCCTGATCGATCCCATCGTTTATCGCCGCGCAATCTGATCGAGCGGAGCGATGAATGTCAGCCACCTATCTGCCCACGCTCAAGCAGTTGCAGTATCTGATCGCGCTCAAGGATCACGGACATTTTGGCCGCGCCGCTGACGCCTGCTTCGTTACGCAGTCGACGCTGTCAGCGGGGCTGCGTGAGCTGGAGACGCTGATCGGCGTGACGCTGGTCGAGCGGACACGCCGTGTGGTTCGCTTCACGCCGCTCGGCGACCAGATCGCGATCAAGGCGCGACGCGTGCTGCGCGAGGCGGAGGAATTGGGCGACATGGCGCGTGCCGCCGGGCGGCCGTTGTCTGGCGAGATGAGGATGAGCGTCATCCCGACGATCGCGCCATTCATGCTGCCCCGCATCCTGCCGAGGCTTCGCGCCGATTACCCCGAACTCAAGCTGTTCCTGCGCGAGGAACCGAGCGGCCCCGCCTGCGAGGCTTTGGCGAACGGACGCGCCGACTGCGTGCTGCTGGCGCTTCCGTACGCGTGCGGCGACGTTTCGGTCGCGCCCCTGTTCGACGATCGCCTGTTCCTCGCCTTTCCCGAGGGCGAGGTCGCGGCATCGCATGGCGCGATCCAGCCAGCCGACATCGACGAGACCCGGTTGCTGCTGCTGGAGGACGGGCATTGCCTGAAGGATCACGCCCTTGCCGCTTGCAACCGCCCGGAGTTGCGTGCGGAGGCGACGATGCTCGGCACCTCGCTCCACACCGTCGTTCAGATGGTCGACAACGGGCTCGGCGTCACCATGCTTCCGAAGATCGCGCTTGATGCGGGCATTCTCGATCACACCCGAGTTGCGGCACGCCCACTCGACGCCGAGCACCCCTCGCGCACGCTGGCACTGGTATGGCGCCGCGCCTCACCGCGCGAGCGAGATTTCCAGCTGCTCGCGGAGGTGCTGAAAACGGCGCATTGACCTCAGCGCCAGCGATCGGCGGCGTGATCGTCGCTGTCGCGCGCCTCGACCCAGCGCGCCTCGCCACCGACGACCTCGCGCTTCCAAAAGGGCGCGTCGGTTTTCAACCGATCGATCAGGAAGGCACAAGCCTCCAGCGCCGCGGCGCGGTGGGCCGAGGCGGCGCCGGTGAAGACGATCCGCTCACCCGGCTGCATCGGGCCGACCCGGTGGATGATCGAGGCGGCGGAAAGCGGCCAGCGTTGCACCGCTTCCTCTGCCAATCGCGTCAACGCCGCCTGCGTGGCGCCGGGATAATGTTCGAGTTCCAGCGTCGCGACACCGTCGTCGGCGCGTACCAGACCGGTGAAGGTAGCGACCGCGCCGCCCTGCTCCAGCGCAATCTGTTCCGCGGCCACGTCGATCGCCTCGGTGGTGACGAGCACCCGAATAAGCGCCTGATCGCTCATCCGCCCGTCACCGGCGGGAAGATCGCGACCTCCCGCGCGCCGACCACCGACGTGTCCAGCGGCACGAACGCCTGATCGATCGCGGCGCGCAACCGTGCGGGGTCGGCAAAGGCGGCGGCATGGCCATCGCTGCGTGAGGAGAGCCAGACGATCAGGTCGGCAACCGTGGCGACAGTCGCGGGCGGATCGACTTCTTCCGCACCAAAGCCGATACGTTCCCGAACCCAGGCAAAGTAAAGTAATTGCAATTGCTTAGTCCATATGCCTGATACCGACGCGCAGGTAATCCCAGCCCGTGATCAGCGTCAGCGCGGCGGCTCCCCACAGGCAACCAAGCCCCACCGCCTTGATCCACAGCTGCTCTGGGAGCGCACCTGCGAGGATCAACGCGCCGAATGCGACAAGTTGCAGCGTTGTCTTCCATTTGGCGAGGCGCGAGACCGGTAGTGACACTTGCAATCCCGCGAGAAATTCCCGCAGGCCCGATACCGCGATCTCGCGCAGCAGGATGACGAGCGCCGCGATGATGTGGACGCCGGTGATCACCGCGACATCGTCGTGGCGCGTGCCGACCAGCATCAGGATGACCGCGGCAACCATGATCTTGTCGGCGATCGGATCCAGGAACACACCCAGCTTCGACACCGTCCCCTGCGCGCGCGCCAGATAGCCGTCGAAATAGTCGGTCACGCCCATCAGACAATAGAGCGCGAACGCGATCCCGAACCCCGCGGCCCAGGTCGGCCACCACAGGAACCAGACGAGCAGCGGGACCGCCACGATGCGCGACAGCGTGAGAAGGTTGGGAAGCGACAACATGGCCCCGCACGCTTGGACCCGGCACGGGCATGATACAAGGGGTGCGGGTGCACCATCCCCGCCCTTTGGCTCCGTGCGCTGGGGCAGGCACGCTAACAAACGCCATTGGTGCGGGGAAGTTAAGCGGCTATGCCGACGCCAATCCAGCCATTGGACGGGCCTTCCTTCGCGTCATGATCAATGCCCTCGGGCTCCTGAAACGCCGCAATTTCCTGCCGCTGTTCACCACCCAGTTCCTGGGCGCCTTCAATGACAATCTGTTCAAGCAGGCGATGGTCCTGTTCGCGACCTACGCAATCTTCAACGATCCCAAGGTCGAACAGAGCTTCAACGCGTTCGCGACCGCGCTGTCGACGCTGCCGTTCCTGCTGTTCTCCGCGCTGGCCGGGCAATTGGCCGACAGCCACGACAAGGCGCGGATCATCCGCATCGTCAAGACTGCAGAGATCGGCATCATGCTGGTCGGCGCCGCCGGGTTGCTGGTCGCGCATACCGCCTGGCAGACCACCGGCATCGGGCTGATGCTGGGCGCGGTGTTCCTGCTCGGCCTGCATTCGACGTTCTTCGGGCCGATCAAATACGCGATCCTGCCGCAGCATCTGGCGCGCGGCGATGTGCTGGGGGGCACCGGGCTGGTCGAGGCGGGTACCTATCTCGCCATCCTGACCGGCACCGTTGTTGCCGGATGGATCACGCCGCACAGCGCCGCAGTCGGCGTGCTGATCGTCGCCGCGATCGGCTGGTTCTCCGGGCGTCAGGTCCCGCCCGCGCCTCGGCTGGGTCCGCCGATCAAGCTCGACCTCAATCCAATCCGGTCGTCGTGGCAGCTGGTATCCGCGACGCTGCACATCCCGCGGCTTTTCCTCGCAATCCTCTCGATCAGCTTCTTCTGGACGATCGGCGCGGTGCTGATCATCATCTTTCCACCGCTGGTGAAGAACGTGCTGACCACCAGCCAGCAGGTCGCGAGCATCTTCACCGGTACGCTCTCGATCGGGATCGCAATCGGATCGGTGGTAATCAACACGATGCTGAGAGGCCGCATCTCGGCCAGATACGCGCCGGCGTCGGTGATCGCGATGGGCGTGTTCGTCGTGCTCTTCTCGCTGCTGGTGCGCACCTGGGTGCCGGCACCGCCGGGGCAACTGTACGATTGGACCGCCTTTATCGCGCAACCGCGCGCGGCGCTGGTGCTGCTGGTGCTGCTCGCGATCGCGGTAACGGGTGGCATGTTCGTCGTGCCGCTCTACGCATTTCTGACCACCACCGTGGCGGAGGATCAGACAGCGCGAACGGTGGCGGCGAACAATGTCGTCAATTCGGGCGCGATGGTCGTCGGTGCGGGCGTCGTCACCGCCATCAGCATGGCAGGCGTCACGGCCGAGGATCTACTGTTCGTCGTCGCCGGCATGTGCCTGGTGAGTGCGTGGTTGGCGCAGAAACTGCACCGCGCGTGCGACGACGGCTGCCCGGCAGCGGAGTGCGCTGACTAGGCCGGCATCAGAAGATCAGTGTGTAAAAGCAGGTGAAAAAAGCAAAAAAGCTCAGCACGAACAGTTTTACGTCCTGATCGTCGCTGCGCACCTTCGTTGCCGTGACCGGCGGCGGCAGCGTGCGACGAAAAGGATGGCCGGCGGCTTCGTTGGTGAGAACAAGTCTGCGTTTCATGGTGGTGGTAAACGCGACGTTTACGTTTTGGTCGATCAGCGCCGGTGGTTAACGCGCGTGTCGAAACGGGACGTACCCGAACGGGACAGCAACAGGAGAGAACGACGTGCCGCTCTACGCCTTCAAGGGACATCGCCCGACCTGCCATCCCACCGCCTGGGTCGCACCCAGTGCGGATGTGGTCGGCGACGTCACGCTTGGCGAGGACGTGAGCGTGTGGTTCCGTGCCGTCATCCGCGCCGACAACACGCCGATCCCGATCGGCGCACGCAGCAACGTGCAGGAGGGGGCGATGCTCCACTCCGATCCGGGATCGCCGCTGACGATCGGCGAGGATGTGACGATCGGCCATCACGCGATCCTGCACGGCTGCACGATCGGGCACCGTGTGCTGATCGGCATGGGCGCCACCGTGCTGAACGGCGCGGTGATCGCGGACGATTGCCTGGTTGGTGCCGGCGCGCTGGTGACCGAGGGCAAGACCTTCCCGCCCGGTAGCCTGATCGTCGGCAGCCCGGCAAAGGCGGTGCGCCAACTCGACGAGCGCGCGATCGCGATGCTGAGGGTGTCGGCCGCGCATTATGTCGAGAACGGTCGCGCCGCCGCCGCGGACCTGCGCGAGGTCGAATAGCACGCTGGACAGCCGCGACCGCGTCTGCATAACCCGACTTATGTCGAAGCCCGCGATCCTCTCTCGCCTCCGCCTGCCGATCATCGGCTCGCCATTGTTCATCATCTCCAGCCCGGAACTGGTGATTGCGCAGTGCAAGGCAGGCATCGTCGGCTCGTTCCCGGCGCTCAATGCACGCCCCGCGACGATGCTCGACGAGTGGCTGCACCGCATCACCGAGGAGCTTGCCGCGCACAATCGCGCCAATCCCGACCGGCCCGCCGCGCCCTTCGCGGTCAATCAGATCGTGCACAAGTCGAACGATCGGCTCGAACAGGATTTGGCGGTCTGCGCCAAGTGGCAGGTGCCAATCACGATCACCTCGCTGGGCGCGCGCGCGGAGGTCAATGACGCGGTGCACGGCTGGGGCGGCATCACGTTGCACGACGTGATCGACGACCGTTTCGCTCGCAAGGCGATCGAGAAGGGCGCCGACGGGCTGATCGCGGTCGCGGCGGGCGCCGGCGGCCATGCCGGGCGCACCTCCCCCTTCGCACTGGTGAGTGAAATCAGGCAATGGTTCGACGGCCCACTCGCGCTGTCGGGATCGATCGGCACCGGCGACGCGGTGCTCGCGGCCGAGGCGATGGGAGCCGACTTCGCCTATGCGGGATCGATCTTCATCGCGACCGAGGAGGCGAACGCCGACGATCGTTACAAGCAGGGGATCGTCGAGGGGCGCGCGGCCGACATCGTCTATTCCGACCTGTTCACCGGCGTGCACGGCAACTATCTGCGCGGCTCGATCCAGGCAGCCGGGCTCGACCCCGACAATCTGCCCGCGGGCGACTACAAGACGATGAACTTCGGCGGCGGCGACAATGCCGGCAAGGCGAAGGCGTGGCGCGACATCTGGGGATCGGGTCAGGGTATCGGCGCGATTGACAAGGTCGAGAGCGTCGCCACGCGCGTCGACAAGCTGGAGCGCGAATATGTCGCCGCCCGCGCGCGGCTGGGACTTGCCGCGGCCGCCTGACTACCCGGCCGCGTCTCGGATCAGAACGCGGTCGCGAGCCGGTCCAGCATCATGCGCGCGGGGCTAGGATCGGGCAGGCTCCGCTCCTGCGCCGCATCGAGCCGCGCGACGCGGCGATGCAGGTCGACGCTCGCCGCAATCATTCGCTGCGCCTGCTCGGGCAGATCAACGGCGACGAGCGCGTCGGTGTCGGGCGCCTCGCCCAGCCGCCGCGACGGCTCGGTTGCCTGCGCCGCGGACAGCTCACCTGACAAAACCGCACGCTGCGTCAGCAGCCAAGCGATGACGTGCATCAGCCGCGTGGTAACCTTCAACGACTCGCAACTGAACGACACGCGCGTCATCGGCGACAGCATCTCGCGCTCCAGCCGCCCGACCTCGTCGAAATAGCTCCGCGCCTCATCGGCGAGCAGCATCGCCTCGACGTAGATCGAGTCGATCAGCCGGCGATGGATACGGTCGTCGGGGAAGCGGTGCAGCATGGCTCAGGATCGTGCCACAGCGCGGGTGTCGGTGCCACGTCGGCGTGGTCGTGAGTCGCATTTCGCCAGTGTCATTTCGGGATCAGGCGATGCTGTCGGGCATGAGATAATCTTCCAGCTCGCTGATCTCGTCGCGCAATCGCAGCTTGCGCTTCTTCAGTCGCGCGAGTTGCAGCTGGTCGGGTACCCTGCCCGCTAGCGCGGCGATCGCGCTGTCGAGGTCGCGATGCTCGATCCTGAGCAGATTGAGCCGTGCGAGAATATGCTGTTCGTCCACCCGCTTACGCCCCCTGCCCGCACCGCCTCGCGCCTGCCGCCTCTTATAGCGGCTCCGCATACGCTTGTGCAGCAAATCGCACGTCGTCGTGCCCGCGTCGCAGCCCGTCGCGACGATGCGATTTGTCACGAGACTTTCACACGAATTGGTGGTTCACTCCTTGATCTCGTTCAACCACGAAGGAGGATAGAGCGATGCAGACTGCCCATGTGCAGGCACTCGAGGCGAAGCACGCCACACTCGATCAGCGGATCCACGACGAATCGCAGCGGCCGATGCCCGACAACGCCGTGATCGCGGACCTTAAGAAACAAAAGCTGCGGCTGAAGGAAGAGATCGTCGCGGCGCATTGATCGCCCGGCCCGGCGGAGCCGATCCGCCGGGCTCTGCCGCGCGTGTCAGGTCGGCGCGCTAATGCTTCATCTGCTGCGCGATACCGCGCCTGGTCGCCGCGCCATAGGGCGGTTTCAACCCGGCTAGCTTCGCGACATCCAGTTTCGGCTGCCGGTACACCGCTCGCTCGTGGCTGAAGGTGCGAAAGCCGTCCTGGCCGTGATAGCTGCCCATCCCGGACGCGCCGATACCGCCGAAGGGCAAATCTTCCATCGACACGTGGAAGATCACGTCGTTGATCGTCGCCCCGCCCGAGATTGTGCGATCGAGCACGCGGCGCTGCTCGCGCTCGTCCTCACCGAAATAATAGAGCGCCAGCGGCCGATCGCGGCGGTTCACTTCGTCGATCGCCTGGTCCAGCGCCTCGTACCGGCGGATCGGCAGCACGGGGCCGAAGATTTCCTCCTGCATCAGCACCATGTCGTCGGTCACGTCGCGCACGATCGTGAGCGGCATCTTGCGGCTGTTTGAGGCGGCAAAATCCTCGCCGGCCGAGTTCACCACCTCGACGCTGGCACCCTTGGCCCGGGCGTCCTCCACCCAGTCGGTCAGGCGCTGATGGTGGCGATCGTTGATGATGGCGGTGTAGTCGGGGTTGGCGAGCAAGGTCGGGTACATCGCCGACGCGGCCGACTTTAGGCCTGCGACGATTGCCTCCTCCTGTTCTGGCCGAACGAGCATGTAATCGGGCGCGAGACAGATCTGCCCGGCGTTGAGCATCTTGCCGAGCGCCACCCGCTCGGTCGTGCGCGTGATGTCGGCGCTTTCCCCGACGATGACGGGCGACTTGCCGCCGAGTTCAAGCGTGACGGGCACCAAATGGTCGGCCGCGGCGTGCAGGATGTGGCGCGCGACCCCGGTCGCGCCGGTGAAGATGAGATGGTCGAATGGCAGCCCAGCGAACGCCTTGCCGACCTCGGGCCCGCCCTCGACGAACGCGAGTTCGGTCTGGTCGAAATACTGGCGCGCGATCTCCGCCATCAGCGCGCCGGTCGCCGGTGTAAACTCGCTCACCTTCACCATCGCGCGATTGCCCGCGGCGAAGATGCCGGCGAGTGGGGACATGACGAGATTGACCGGGAAGTTCCACGGCGCGATCACGCCGACGACGCCCTTGGGCTGATACTCGACCGCTGCCTTTGCGCCGAGCAGCGCGAGCGGGAACTGCACGGCACGCTTCTCCGGCTGCGCCCAGCGATCGATGTGTTTCAACGCGTGGCGGAGCGGCGCGACCGAACTCGCGATATCGGTCATCATCGACTGCTCACGGCTGCGATGGCCGAAGTCCTCCGACAAGGCATCGCACAGCCGGGCGGCGTGGTCGGACACCATCGCCGCGGCGCGGGTCAGACGATCACGGCGGACCGACAGAGGTTCGGGCAGCTTCGCCATGAACGCGGCACGCTGGGCGTCCAACAGGTCACGCATCGCACTCTCCCCTTTTCTGTTTTGTCTAGCTCGCGCAGCCGATCATCCCGGCGAGCGGCATGATGACGCCGTCCTTGCCTGCGCGTTCGACCAGCAGCGTCGCGTCAGACACCAGCGCACCCTGCGCCAGGTCGGGTCGGCGCGACACGGTCATCGTCAGCGTGAGCGCGGTGTCGCCCGCGACGTAGCGTGTCTGTTCCGCGAAGCCGAGGTCGGCCGCAGCGCCGGAGGACGCACGCGCATAGTCGCGCTCCTTTCCGTCGAGCGCGATCCGCAGTGTTCCGGCCTCTGCCCCCGCCATCGCGACGAGCGTCCGCGTCGCGCCCGTGCTGAACAGATAGGCCGCGCAGCCCCTGGCCGGCAGCGACTGGCGCCCGATCCCGCCGATCGGATAGCCGTCGATCGAGGCCGGCGGGCGCGGGTCGGCGGCGGGCGCGAGCAGCAGTGCGGCAATGAGAGCAGCGATCATGGCGCGAGGATTACCATGACCAGCCACGCCGGGTAAGCCGCCAGCCCGAGGAAGGTGCCGAACGGCAACGCGTCCTGTGCCGCAACCGTGCGGCCGCGGATGATCTGCATCAGCACGAACCCCAACCCGACCAGCCCGGCGAGCAACAGCACCGCCGGCAGCATCCGCCAGCCGAGCCACAGTCCGATCGCGCCGAACAGCTTCGGATCACCGCCGCCCAGCCCCTCACGCCCGCGCGTTAGGCGATAACCAGCCGCGATCAGCCAGAGCGATGCGAACCCGCCCGCCCCGCCGATCAAGCGGTCGATCAGCGGCGGCTGGCACCAGATCGCGCTGGCGAGACCGGTGAGCGCGAGCGCGGCGACGAGCGGGTCGGGCAGCCAGAATTCGTCCGCGTCGAGAACGGCGAGCGTGAGCAGCAGCCAACCGAATACCGCACCCGCGATGCCCGCTAATCCGGGGGCAGCGAACGCGGATACGATGCCGACGCCCGCGCAACCGAATTCGAACGCCGTGTGGCGCGGATTTATCCTTGCACCGCAGTTCCGGCAGCGCCCACGCGCGGCGAGCGCGCTGATGATCGGGACCAACTCCCATGCTGCCAGCGTGCGCCCGCATCCATCGCAGCCCGATCGCCCGTGCAATACCGATCGGTCGGCGGGCCAGCGCACGACGATCGTGGACAGGAAACTGCCCGCGATCGCACCCGCGACACTCAGGATCATGGCCAGCAGCCACGCGGGCAGCATGACCGGCGCAACCGCGGTGTCGAACATGCCAGCGTTCACGTCGCGCTTGTCCCTCCAGCTATGGCAATCGCGCAGTCCATATCTTAGGTGCAGTGCAGCAACCAGCGTCGGCACGACACAGGCCGACCGTCCAGCAGGAGCATGTCATGGCCGCCGATCCCGTCGTAATCCTATCCTATGCCCGCACCCCGATGGGGTCGATGCAGGGAAGTCTCGCGGGTGCGAGCGCGCCGCAACTGGGCGCGACCGCGGTGAAGGCAGCCGTGGAGCGCGCAGGCGTGAGCGCCGAAGCCGTGGAGCGCATCTACATGGGCAACGTGCTGTCGGCCGGGCTCGGCCAGGCGCCGGCACGGCAGGCCGCGATCTT
>NZ_CAJYVU010000089.1 GCF_913778135.1 uncultured Sphingomonas sp.
CCGCACGCTTCACCGGCCCGGCGATGGCGGCGGCAAAAGGCGCGGCGGCGATCGTGATCCGCTCGATCGGCACCGACACGCACCGGCTACCGCACACCGGCGTGACGAACTTCCCCACCGGCACCGCTGCGATTCCCGCTGCCGCACTCGCCGTACCCGACGCCGAGCAGATCGAGCGGATGGTGAAACGCGGCAAGCCGATCCGCATGCACCTGCTCCTCACGCCGCAGCAAACCGGTGTGCACGAGTCGGGCAACATCATTGCCGAGGTACCTGGCACCGATCCGAGCGCCGGCATCGTGCTGATTGGTGGTCACCTCGACAGCTGGGACCTAGCCACGGGTGCGATCGATGATGCGAGCGGAGTTGCAATTACGACCGCGGCGGCGAAGCGCATCCTCGACTCGGGCAAACGCCCGCGCCGCACGATCCGCGTCGTCTGGTTCGGCGCAGAGGAAGTCGGCGGGTTCGGTGGCGAGGATTACGCGAGGAAGCACGGCACCGAACGCCACGCGATCGCGGCGGAAAGCGACTTCGGCGCCGATCGCGTGTGGCGGTTCGAAACAACGCTGCCGTCCAGCGCGAAGCCGGTGGCGGACCGGCTGGCGAGCGCGCTCGCCCCGCTCGGCATCGTGCGCGGCACCGGCGGCGCGGGCGACGGGTCGGATATCGAGGCGACGATCAGGACCGGCGTCGCGGGCATCGACCTCAACCAGTCGGGCCTGCGCTACTTCGACGTCCACCACACGCCCGACGACACCCTCGACCGCGTTGATCCGGCGCAACTTCAGCAGAATGTTGCCGCCTGGACGACGATGCTCGCAGTGGTCGCCGACGCGTCCGAAGAGATCGGATCGGTTACGCGGCCGTGATGTCAAGTGCTCAACCACTCGTCGCAACCTGTACGCCAGATGAATTTTCCTTATTGACCCCCTGAACCGCTAGGGTATTCGGGCGTTTCGCGACGGCGTTGGGGTCGGCCGCGATTTTTGTGATGCTTGGGAGCATTCGAATGAAGAAGATCCTGCTCGTTGCCGCTGCCGCCGGCCTGATGTCCGTTGCTGCTTGCTCGAAGTCGCCGGAAGCTAACGCGGTCGAGAACAACGCCGACATGATGGCGGACAACATGGACGCGATGGCCGACAACGTCGCCGACATGTCGAACACCACTGCGAACCCGTTCGCCGAGGACAACGCCGAGGCGGTTGCCGAGAACATCCACGACGCGGCCGACAACGTCCGTGACTCGGCGGACGCCGCGACCACCAACATGTAATCCGACCCGGTTCGGGTCTTGCTGATGCCTAGGTTGATCCCTCTGGTCGGCGCCGCGCTTCTTCTGCTCGGCGGCTGCAGCAAGCCCGAACCGGTTTCGGTCGAGAATGGCACCGAAGCATTGTCCGCCAATCTGGAGCAGATGGCGAACGAGCTTGAGGCGGAAGCGGCGGGCCAGGTCAACGCGACCGAGCGCGAGACGCTCACCGACGCAGCCGCCGCGCTCGACAATGCGTCGGACGCGATCAACGTGTCCGACACCGCCGCAAACTACTAAGGCGCGGTCGGTAATCATCGCTCACCCGATCAAGGGCGTCCCGTTTGCGGGGCGCCCTTCTTCGTTCAGGTGTTCCTTTCGCCCTCTTCGTTCGCCGTGACGCATGAACCAGATCGCGCTCGCCGAGTTGTGCCGCTGACAACCGGCAACGATGACGAAGGCGGACGATAGATGCGCAAATCCTTTCTGATGGGACTGGTCGGTGGCCAGCGTGCGATGACTCCGCTCGCGACCGTCGCGATCGCCGCCGCGCGTGGTCAGCTGCCGGCCGACAATGGCGCACCCAGATTGCTCTCCAACCCGCTGGCTGCGGCCGGCACGCTCGCGCTTGCGATCGGCGAGATAGCGGGCGACAAGCAGAAGACGGCACCTGACCGCGTCGTGCCGATCGGGCTCGCCGCGCGTTTCGTCACCTCGGCGATCGCTGGCGCCGCACTTGTACCCAAGCGGCAGCGCTGGATCGGTGCGGCGGTCGGCGGTGTGACCGCCGTCGTCGCCTCTTACCCCGGTTGGCGCGCGCGCATGGCGTGGCTGCCCAAATATGGTCAGACGCCCACTGGATTCGCCGAAGATCTGGCGGTGCTCTCCTCCGCCGCGGCAATCGTCCGACGATAGCTTGCCAAGCTTGCGTCGAAGCCGCTACCTGCGGCGAGCGCGCGGAGGGCCTGTAGCTCAACGGTTAGAGCTGGCCGCTCATAACGGCTAGGTTGCGGGTTCGAGTCCTGCCGGGCCCACCGCGCGCATTTCATCCGACGCGGCGATGATCTCATCGAGCGTCACCGGCGCGTACCCGCATCGCGCCAGCGCCGGCAGCACGTCGTCCCACCAGGCATGGAAGCGCGCCAGTCCGCGCGCGTCACGCACGTAGGGGGTATGCCCTGGCACTAGCGACGGCGAATGAAACGTCAGTTGCAGCAACCGCTCACCGTCCGCAGCCGCCTGCTCGATCGCGCATATTGCCTCGGCCGCCGGGGTCCCTTCCGGCGTGAGCGGCACCCGCGATAACAGCCTGCTTCGAGCAAAGGCACCGCGCGCTTTCGGCACCCGCCCGAGCAGCGGATGCAGCCAGGCACCGTGCGCGCGCAGCAATCCGGTGTAGATTGTCGTCAGCGGCAGCTCGACCAGCGCGCCGTCACCCAGCATGAATGCGCCCGGCCCCACCGCGGTAAAATCGGGACCGCCTTCGCGCACGTAATCGAAGCGTGCGCGCATCGACGCATCGATCCGAAAACCGCGAGACGCGAGCGTGTGGAAGGTGTGCGGACCGACCCCGTAGCGTCCGGCGCGGTAGATGCACGGCCGGCGTCCGAGTGCGCGCTCGATCATCGCGATCAGCCGGTCGAGCTTCGCGGCCTCGACCTCGCGCGGCAGATTACCCGCAAACGTTTCGACGCGCGCACCGCGGCCGAGCGGCGGCGTCACCCAGCTGTGCAATTGTGCCCCGATCGCAGAGGCGGGATCTCGTGCCAACAGATCGCGCAGCGTAGCCGCGGCCGCCTCGTTCGACGCTACGACATAGTCGACCATGTAGATCGGGCTGACGCCGTGCGCCCGGAGCCGCTCGTGCATTGCCGGAAGCGCCGCGATCGCGGTCACGTCATAATCGTCACTTGCGCCCGGCAACGACCAGTCGAACTCTTCCTCGGTGTCGATCGTCACTACGAAGCGGCGCCCGAACGCGGCGGGCCAATCCAGCGCCGCGCCGTCCGGCGTCGCGAAGCGATGCGTCACGGAAGGAGCGTGGAAGCGGCATCCTTGCGTGCAGCGACCGCGCGCGGCAGCGCGACCGTCAGCCGCGTCGGCTCGAACAGCAGGTGACCACCCAGCTGCGCCGCGAGATTGCGTACGAGCCTGAGCGCGAAGCCCACGCCCAACAGCGGCGCGCCATCGGCATCATCGACCTGATCGTCGAGGTGGAGCAGCCCCAGATCATCGCGCCCGACGAACGCCGCCGGACGATCGATCGACACGTGCAGCAGATCGGCGCTGCCCTCGTTCACCCTCACGCGCAACGTCTCGCCCGGCGCACTCGCCGACAGCAAAGTGGCACTTAATCGCGAGATCACGCGCTCGACCGCGATCGGGTCGGCGGCCACACGCGCATTGGATGCATCGGGCAGCAGCAGAGCCGCACCGCGGCGCGCGGCCAGCGGGGCGAGGTCCTCCGCCACTTGTGTCAGCAGCGGCTGCAGCGCGATCACGTCGGCGCGCAGGTCGAGTGCCGCGGCCTCGATGCGCGCCGCCATGTCGAGATCCTCGATCGCGCCGATCAAGCCCGACACTTGAGCCCGGATCGCCGCCGCGCGCTCGCGGTATGTTTCGGCGACCGGACCGAGCAACTCGCGCTCGATCAATTCGGAGAAACCCGCGATCGCGTTGGTCGGAGTGCGCAGTTCGTGCACCAGCCGCCGCAGACCCTCGGCACCGCGCGCATCGAGCGTCGGCGCAGGAACAGGACGCGCGCGTGCCGCATCCTCGTCGATCCGCGGGCGCCGTGCGCTGCCGCGATAGCCCATGAAACGCCCGCTGCTCTGCTCGAACACCGGCACGCCTGCAATCCGCCAGTCGCCACCGAGCGGCGAATTGCCCGCGATCACCAGCCGCGCGTCGCTGAACGCCGCACGCTTGCGGAACGCGCCTGCGGCAACCCCATCGACACCGGTGCGCGCAACCCCGGCATGCGCCAGATGCGTGCCGATCACAGCGCCGCGCGGCGCGCTGTCGATCCAGCGTATGATCCCGTCGGCGTCGCTCTCAAATCGGAACGACGCGACCTGCGCCTCGTCGGCGAGTGCGAGCGGGTACGGTGTATTGCGACCGCGCTGAAATTCCTCGATCCGATGAACCAGATCGGCGATCTCGAAACGCTCACCGTGGACCACCGGCGCCTCCTCGGCGACCGGAACAACAGGCTCGTCCGCAACCGCGTGAACGATCGGCATAACGGGAATCGCCGCAACTGCCCCGCTCGTCTCCACCTCGGTTGCGGGCCGCTGGTCGCTCAACGCGAAATCGGTGCGGCCCATCGTCTCCAGTGCGCGCCCCGCGCTCGGCGGCAGATCGCTGCGCTGACGCAGGACGCTGCGCCCCATCGGCGACAGGCGCGGGATCAGCTCGTCCCAATCCTCTGGCGTCAGCCGCGCAACGCGCAGCACCGATGCCGCGACCTCCGCATCGTCGGCCGCGAACAACGCAACGAGCGCGGCAGGCGGATCGGCGAGCGCGAGGCCTCGCGCCACCGACGCGCGGGTGGCGACCGGCACATGCTCACCTATCGCGCGCAGCCGGGCGATCAGCACGTCTTCCGCCGGTGCGCGACCGCGCGCGATCAGATCGGTCAGCTGACGAAATGCAGCGCTCGCGCCGAATGACGTCGAGACATCGGCGGCGAGAACCGTCTTCAGACTGTCATCGAACCGCACGCGACCCTCCTTGCAGGGCTGACAACGATCGCTGCGCGACCTGATCGATCCGGCCTACAACGCAGATGTTGCTACGTCATCACCGACGCGCCGACAATTTGTCGCACCTTGGCACAATTGCGTTGTCGCGCAATTATCCTATAGCAGCAGCGCGAACATCTGTCGTCATCGTTCGCGTATGTGAAATCAGGGTATAGTCATGGCGTTGGACAAGATCGACCGCGAAATTCTCTCGCTGCTGCAGGAAGACGGACGCATGACCAACGTCGATTTGGCCGAGCGCGTCGGCCTGACCGCGCCGCCGTGCTTGCGTCGGGTGCGGGCGCTGGAGCAGGCTGGTGTTATTCGTGGCTATCACGCCGATTGCGATCCGGCGAAGCTCGGTTATCCGATCACCGTTTTCGCGATGGTCAGCCTGCGTAGCCAGGCCGAGCAGGATCTGGCGCTGTTCGAGCGGCATATCGCGACGATTCCCGAAGTGCGCGAATGCCATATGCTCAACGGCGAGATCGACTTCATCCTGAAGATCGTCGCGCCCGATCTGGAGAGTTTTCAGCGACTGCTGACGACGCAGCTGACCGCCGCGCCCAATGTCGCAAGCGTCAAGTCGTCGCTGACAATCCGCACAGCCAAGGCGCAGACTGGCGTTCCGATCCCATAAGGATCAACGAAAAAGGGCGACCCGCAGGCCGCCCTCCTCTTCCTCGCTAATAATCGGATCAGCCGACCGGCGGGTGATCCAGATACTCGATCCACAAACCTGCCAGATCGGCGCGGGGCTGCCCCTTGACCGCCTCGAATGCGGTCCGCGCGCCGGCCTTGTCGCCCGAGTAAGCGAGCGCGATGCCGAGCCGGGTATTGACCGCGTCGGCGTCGACCTGACCCTTTTGCAACGCGGTGCGATAAAGCGCGACCGCCTTGGCATAGTCGCCGGTGCCGAAGAACGCGTCGGCGGTGCTCGCCGCCAGCTTGCCGTTCGCCGCCGCATTGGCCCGCGTTTCCAGCCCCGCAAGCGAACCCTCATTGCTAATCGACTTGTTCGATGCGGCAATCAGGCCGGTCGCACTCGCGCTCGACGAGGGAATCTTGCCCGACGACATGCCCTGCGTGAGCACGGTCTTTGCTTCCCACGGGATACCGAGATCGAAGGCATATTGCCCGTACATCTCATAATCATATTGGTCGGCGAGCGCGTTGCCGTTGCGCAGCAGGCGGAACAGGTCGACCTTCTGCCCCTTGTCGAGCGTCGCGACACCGCCCGAGGTCAGACCGAACGTCGTGACCGCGTCACGCCAGTTCTTGGCGGTCGGATATGCCTCGACGTACTTCTTGAGCCACTGGTAGGTCAGCGCGCCGTTTCGCTTCTGATTGCTCTTCGCGATCATGAAACGGTACAGGTCCTCGCCCGGCTTCTGCCCGGCGGCGACCTGCGCTGCGATCACCTTGTCCATCTCGGTCGATGCACCGGCGAGATCGCCCGCATCAGCCTTCGACTTGACCAGCTGAAGCGTCATGTTCGGGTTGGTATAGCCAGCCGCCTGCGCCGCGGCGAAATACTGCGCCGCGCCCGCATTGTCCTTCGCGTTGGTCGCGATGCGGCCGAGCTCGTAATTATAGCGACCGATGTCCGCCGGCGGCGTCTTCGGGTTCGTCACCAACACCTTGAGCGGCACGGCGAGTGCGGCGTCGCTGCCCTGGTTCGCGCCGATCTTCTTGGCCTCGAGGTTGAGGCGCAGCGCTGCCGAGATGTAACGCTCATCGTCGGTCTTCGCGGCCGCCTCGGCCTGCGCGATCGACGTTTCGGCGGCGGCGAAATCGTTGGCGGCAAGCGCGGTCTGCGCAGCGGCGGCAGGCGCCTGTACTTCCTTGCTAAGCTTCAGCGCCGGGCCATCGGCCTTCTTGTCCTTCGGTGCCGCGATCGCGGCCGGTACCGCCAGCGACGCGCCACCGGCGAGAAGTGCGGCTGCGAACAAAGCGTTGGTGAACCTCTTCATCGACTATTCTCTCCGATACGGCCGCGAGTGTGCCTGCTGCCGCGATGCTCTAGTGACGGAGCGTCGCGGGTTCAAGGAAGGGACGTCACGTACCCGTCACGCGCTGAACCCCGATTGAACGCGCGCGTTCCTCCGGCTAGCGCGGCTGCGATGATCGCCCTGCTCTCTCCCGCCAAGACGCTCGACCTCGATACACCGGCGCCCTTCGACACCACTCAGCCGCGCTTCGCCGAAGAGGCGGCAACGCTTGCCAAAGCCGCCTCGCACCTCGGCCAGAAGAAGCTCGCCGAGCTGATGCACATCAGCCCTGCCCTCGCGAAGCTCAACGCCGACCGTTTCCGTGACTTTCCAGACGCGGCCGAACGCCCGGCGATCTACACCTTCGCCGGCGACGTCTACACCGGGTTCGAGGTCGCGACGCTGGATGAGCCCGCGATCCGCTTCGCGCAGGATCACCTGCGGCTGCTCTCCGGCCTCTATGGCCTGCTGCGCCCGCTCGACGCGATGCGGCCCTACCGACTCGAGATGGGCACGCGCTGGGCGCCGCGGCACAAGAAGCTGACCGACTGGTGGGGCACGCGCATCGCCGACGCGCTCGCCACCGATCTGGCGGAGGAGGGATCGAGTGCGATCCTCAACCTCGCCTCGAACGAGTATTTCGCGGCCGTGGACGGCAAGCTGCCCGCCGGCACCCGCGTGATCGCAGTCGATTTCCGCGAGGCGGACGGCCGCTTCATCAGCTTCCACGCGAAGAAAGCGCGGGGCACGATGGCACGCTGGATGGCGGAGCACCGCGTCACCGACACGGACGCGATGCGCGGCTTCGACAGCGATGGTTATGCATTTGACGCCGGCGCGAGCAGCGACGACCGCTGGACGTTCGCGCGCACCGGCGCAGCATCATGAGCGTGAATAACGCAGTCGTCATCGGTGCCTCGGGCGGGATCGGTGCGGCGCTGGTCGAGGCGCTGGAAGACGAGGAGGTGCGCGTGCTCCCCTTCGCGCGCTCCTTCACCGGCGACCGCCACGTCGACCTGGAGGATGAAGCCAGCATCGCCGCCGCCGCTGCCCGCGCCGGATCGCCCGACCTCGTGATCGTCGCCACCGGCCTGCTCCACGATGCCGCGCACGGCCCCGAAAAGGCGATCCGTGAGCTCGATCCCGCCTGGCTTGCGCGTCAGTTCGCGGTCAACGCGATCGGCCCCGCGCTCGTCGCCAAGCACTTCCTGCCGATCATGCCGAAGACCGGGCGCAGCGTGCTCGCCTTCCTGTCGGCGCGCGTCGGCAGCATCACCGACAACCGACTCGGCGGCTGGTACGGCTATCGCGCGTCGAAGGCGGCGCTCAACCAGCTCGTCCGTACGCTGGCGGTCGAGGACAAGCGCCGCAACGATCGCGGGCTCGTCGTCGCACTCCATCCCGGCACCGTCGACACCGCCTTGTCGCAACCGTTCCGGCAATCGGGTCGCGACCTGTTCAAGCCAGACCGCGCCGCGGTGCAATTGCTCGACGTCATCGATGGCCTCAAGGTCACCGACAGCGGGCGTCACTTCGCCTGGGACGGCGCGGAGATCGCACCCTGACGCATCGGCGTGGTCTTGTTACGCAACCTTCATGAACGCGACAGCGCCGTGTCACGCGCGGGCTCCTAACCGGGCATGAGGCGCGATGAAGCGCCGGACGATTAGGAGACCTTCCATGACCCGTTCGTTGCCTTTCGCGATCCTCTCCTCCGCCGCGCTGTTCTCCGCCGGGATGGCGGTCGCACAGACGCCGATGACGCACGCGACCACCGCGGCACGCACGACCACGCGCACCACGACGAAGACGTCGTCTACGAAGCCCGCGATGGCGACCACGCGCACGACGCAGTCGCACACCGCGGCCGGCAGTCACATGGTCACCACCAAGACCGCGACCGGCAAGACCGTCACCTACGATTGCTCCAAGGCAGGCAACAAGACCAAGCTGGCCTGCAAGCGCTGATCCGACTTTATATGCTCCCGCGCGCGCACGTATACGCACGTACGCGCGCGGGGGTGGTCACGGGCCGACTGCTCGGCTAGGCTGCTCCTTTCCCTAGAAGCCACGAAGAGCGTAGCACCTTGACCGACGAGACCATCCTCGCCGACCCGTCCGACATCGCCCCCATCTCCATCGTCGAGGAGATGAAGACTTCCTATCTCGATTACGCGATGAGCGTGATCGTGGCACGCGCACTGCCCGACGTGCGCGACGGGTTGAAGCCGGTCCACCGCCGCATCCTGTATTCCGCGAACGAGAGCGGGTTCCTCTACAACCGCCCGTATCGCAAGTCCGCGCGCATCGTCGGTGACGTGATCGGTAAGTATCACCCGCACGGCGACACCGCGATCTACGACGCCCTGGCGCGCATGACGCAGGATTGGTCGATGCGGCTGCCGCTGATCGACGGCCAGGGCAACTTCGGCTCGATGGACCCCGATCCGCCCGCCGCGATGCGCTACACCGAAGCGCGCCTCGCCCGCGCCGCCAATTACCTGATGGAGGATCTCGACAAGGATACCGTCGATTTCCAGCCGAACTACGACGCGTCAGAACGCGAGCCGCAGGTCCTTCCGGCGCGCTTCCCCAACCTGCTGGTCAACGGCGCCGGCGGCATCGCGGTCGGCATGGCAACCAACATCCCGCCACAC
>NZ_CAJYVU010000090.1 GCF_913778135.1 uncultured Sphingomonas sp.
ACGCGGCCGCCCTTGACGCCGCCTTCGGGGCCCATGTCGATGATGTGGTCGGCGGTCTTGATGACGTCGAGGTTGTGCTCGATCACGACGACGGTGTTGCCCTGTTCGACGAGGGCGTGGAGCACCTCGAGGAGCTTGCGCACGTCCTCGAAGTGGCGGCCCGTGGTCGGCTCGTCTAGGATGTAGAGCGTGTTGCCGGTGGCGCGGCGGGCGAGTTCCTTGGCGAGTTTGACGCGCTGCGCCTCGCCGCCCGAGAGCGTGGTCGCCTGCTGCCCGACCTTGACGTAGCCCAAGCCCACCTCGACCAGCATCGCCATCTTGTCGCGGATGGGGGGCACGGCCTTGAAAAACTCAGCCGCGTCCTCGACCGTCATGTCGAGCACGTCGGCGATCGAGTGGCCCTTGAACTTCACCTCCAGCGTTTCGCGGTTGTAGCGCTGTCCGTGGCAGACGTCGCAGGTGACGTAGACGTCGGGGAGGAAGTGCATCTCGATCTTGAGTACGCCGTCGCCCTGGCACGCCTCGCACCGCCCGCCCTTGACGTTGAAGGAGAAGCGGCCGGGCTTGTAGCCGCGCGCGAGGCTCTCGGGGAGACCGGCGAACCAGTCGCGGATCTGCGTGAACGCGCCGGTGTAGGTCGCGGGGTTCGACCGGGGCGTGCGGCCGATCGGCGACTGATCGATGTCGATGACCTTGTCGAGATGCTGTAGGCCGGAGATCTTGTCGTGCTTGCCCGCGAGCATCCGCGCGCCGTTCAGCGTCCGCGCGGCGGCGGCGAAGAGCGTGTCGATGGTGAAGCTCGACTTGCCCGAACCCGACACGCCGGTGATGCAGGTGAAGGTGCCCAAGGGGATCGACGCGGTGACGCCGGTCAGATTGTTGGCGGTGGCGTTGTGGACAGTGAGCTTCTTGGCCGAGCCCTTGCGGCGCTTGGCCGGCACGGGGACCTCGCGCACGCCGTTCAGGTAGTCGGCGGTGACGCTGCCTTCGGTCGCCAGGACCTCTTCGAGCGTGCCGGCGGCGACGACCTGTCCGCCGTGGACGCCCGCGCCCGGCCCCATGTCGATGACGTAGTCGGCGGTGCGGATCGCGTCCTCGTCATGCTCGACCACCAGCACGGTGTTGCCGAGGTCGCGCAGGCGCCGGAGCGTGGCGAGCAGCATGTCGTTGTCGCGCTGGTGGAGGCCGATCGACGGCTCGTCGAGGACGTAGAGGACGCCCGAGAGGCCGGAGCCGATCTGGCTGGCGAGGCGGATGCGCTGGCTCTCGCCGCCCGAGAGCGTGCCGCTGGTGCGGTTGAGGTTGAGGTAGTCGAGGCCGACGTTGTTGAGGAAGCCGAGCCGTTCGACGATCTCCTTCAGGATACGCTCGGCGATGGCGCGCTGCTGATCGCCCAGGTGGTTGGGGAGATCGGTGAAGAAGGCGAGCGCGTCGACGACCGAGAGGTGGGTGGCGTGGCTGATGTCCTGTTTCGCGATCTTGACCGCCAGCGCCTCTGGCTTGAGGCGGGCGCCGTGGCAGGTCTCGCACGCCTGCGCGGACTGGTACTTTGACAGCTCCTCCTTCATCCACGCGCTCTCGGTCTGGAGCATGCGGCGGTTGAGGTTGCCGATGACGCCCTCGAACGGCTTCTTGACGTCATAGGACTTCTTGCCGTCGACGAAGGTGAGCGTGACGGGTTTCCCGCGGGTGCCGTGGAGGATGGTCTTCTGCACCTCGGCGGGGAGCTCGCCCCAGGGGGTGTCGAGCGCGAAGTCGAACTCGCGCGCGAGCGAGCCGAGCACCTGCATGTAATAAGGCGACGGCGGGTTGGACTTCGCCCACGGGACGACCGCGCCCTTCTTGATCGAGAGTTCGTGATTGGGGACGACGAGGTCCTCGTCGAAGATCAGCTTCTCGCCGAGACCGTCGCAGGCGGGGCAGGCGCCCTGGGGGGCGTTGAAGGAGAACAGCCGCGGCTCGATCTCGGGGATGGTGAAGCCCGAGACGGGGCAGGCGAATTTCTCGGAGAAGACGATGCGGCCGTCAGGGGCGTGGTCGCCGAGCACTGCGCTGGTCGGCGTGCGCGGTTCGACCGGATCGGCGGGGTCGACGTAGGCGAGGCCGTCGGCGAGCTTCAGCGCGGTCTCAAAGCTCTCGGCCAGGCGGGTGGCGATGTCGCCGCGGACGACGAGGCGGTCGACGACGACCTCGATGTCGTGCTTGAACTTCTTGTCGAGCGCGGGTGCCTCGTCGATCTCGTAGAGCTCACCGTCGATGCGGACGCGGGTGAAGCCGGCCTTCTGCCATTCCAGCATCTCCTTGCGATACTCGCCCTTGCGCGCGCGGACGACGGGGGCGAGCAGGTAGAGGCGCGTGCCTTCGGGCAGCGACATGACGCGGTCGACCATCTGGCTGACCTGCTGCGCGGCGATCGGCTCTCCGGTGGCGGGGGAGTAGGGGACGCCGACGCGCGCCCAGAGCAGGCGCATATAATCGTAGATCTCGGTCACGGTCGCGACCGTAGAGCGGGGATTGCGGCTGGTGGTCTTCTGCTCGATCGAGATCGCAGGGCTGAGCCCTTCGATATGGTCGACGTCGGGCTTCTGCATCAATTCGAGGAACTGGCGCGCGTAGGCGGACAGGCTCTCGACGTAGCGGCGCTGCCCCTCGGCGTAGATGGTGTCGAAGGCGAGGCTGGACTTGCCCGAACCCGACAGCCCGGTGATGACGGTCAGCGTGTCGCGCGGGATGTCGACGCCCACGTCCTTGAGGTTGTGCTCGCGCGCGCCGCGCACCGAAATCGTCGTCAAAGCCATGTGGGCCGTTCTACCTTCGTTCCGCAGCGGATGCCAGTGTGGGCGGATGTAGGAACGCGTGGGAGGCCTTGCGAGGTTCGTGCGTGGAGGGCGGTAAATGCGGGTCAGGCCGATCTGCCGCTGCTGGACGGTGATGTGTTGTCCTGCAGCGCTGATGCGAGTTGTCGCGGCGCGCGGATGCATCCATGCTGCGTCGGTTCGAGGGGGTATCAATAATGCGAGCGATCCGTGGATGGCTGCTGTCGGCTGCCGTGATGATGGGCGTGGTGAGCGTGGAGGCGCGCGCGCGCGAACTGCCGGTGCCGGTGGGCAAGGGATGGCAACATGCACAGACCGGGATCATCCTGATGCCGATGCTGGCCGGGTTGACGCGCACCGGATTGAGCGATGCAACCACGGGCGAATTTGACGTGACTGCGCGATATGAGGCGGCGGATAAGAGCGTCATCACGACCTTGTTCCTATTTCACCCCGCCGCGGGAAACGCGGCATTGTGGTTCGATCGCGCACGCACCGCGTTGGAGACGAGCAGTGCCTTGCCCGGCATGTCGCCCGCGAGCGCGGTGCCGATGGTGTTTGCTGCACCGGGGGCGTCCGTGGCCTCGTCGCTGCGGCAGGCATATGCGAGTCCGGGCGGAAGCTTTCGCAGCACCGCGTTGGCGGTGGTACCGGTTGGCGGCTGGCTGGTCGTGTTGCGCATGACTGCGCCAACGTTGACGGCGACGCAACTGGGTGAACGAATGGACCAGGTGATTGCGGGCGTCCGCTGGCCGGCGGAAGGCATGACGGCGGGACCCGCGGCGGTGCCGATCGCGGCGTGCGCCACGCCACTGCGTTTTTCGAAGGCAAAGGTGGTCAAGCCCGACCTTGCCGACATGATGATCGCCGGTGTGGTTCATGTTGGCCGAATGAAGAGGCGGGACGCGACGAGCGCGGTGGTGACGTGGTGCCGCGACAGCGCGGGCGAGCGCAATTACGGCGTTTACCGATCGAGCAATGAGGAAGCCGGTTTTGCGATGGCGCTGGGCGATGCGGGGCGCGTGATCAGCGTGGCGCCGTCCTTCATGGGGCTGCTTAACAAGACGGGTACGTATTCGGTGACGATGAGCGACGTCGATGGCAGCGTGGAGACGTTTGCGTCGTTCAACAAGCTGCCGTCGCCCACGCAAGTGTGGTCGGCGGTCGCGGGCGGCAAACCGATCAGCCGTACGAAGGATAATACCACCACGGTGGATGGCAAAGCGCTGTAGCAGTGAACATGTCTACGCAGGCGTGGCGTATGGTGAACGGAGCGCGCCGCGCGGTGGCGCATTTGGCCCACGAGGAGTTCAATGCCCATGAATGACCTGCCCCCACGCGGTGGCCCGGACCCGAAAAGCCGCGCTCGGTTTCTGACGGTGACGCTGATCGTGCTGGCGTTGATCGCCGTGATCTTCGTCGGCACCAACATCAACCACGTCAAGGAACGCGGGGATCGCCCGATGGGGGAGGACCGGCCGAGCCCGACGCAGCAGTGAGGTTGAGCGTGTCGGCGTGACCGTCTGTCGTTGGATGCGCAACGGCGATGATCGCGGCACTCACGTCATGTTAGGCCAGTATCAATGCGACTGAGATCGCTTGCGGGCATGATTGCCGCAGCCCGCGGTTGCCCCGCGTCGTCGTCGTTCAATCTGCAGTCTTGTTCGGCGTGGGGCCGGCATCTTCCATGCGTTCCTTCGCGATCGCAGTCATCGTGTCGGTGTCGGTCAGGTCGACGATGCGGACTTCCTCGCGGCCCATCCGCTGAGGTATCTTGCTTCCGATGGGTACGCCGAACTGCGCGCGGATTGTGAAGCGGTCAACGCGGTAAATGCCCTGACTGGTTGCGGGCAGATCGAGTGGGACATAACGACGGCTGGCAACCTGATCCGTGATCGCGCGCGCCCATCCTCCTAGCCCGGCGCTACGCAGGATCTCAACGTCCGCGGTGTGTCCGTCGGGCTTGATCCAATAGCCGACGTCGGCGGTTCGGATCGTTGCGTGTGCCAACGGCACCTTGAGGAACTTAGATCGCTCAGACGCCGCAGCGGCGTTGAGCACGGAAAACTCGCTGCTAGGTTCCTTGATCGGCGTTTGCGTGACCAAGCGCGGCGTGTCGTTGGCGGATTGGTGCAGCGTGGCGGCGATCCGGTCTACCGCGCCGGCATTACCGTCGCGAACGGCGATGCGCGTGCGCAGAACTTGCGCGGCCTGCGCGACCTGTGCCGCGACCGCCGGGTCAGCAGCGGCGACCGCGACCGCGCGATCGGCGAGTGCAGTTGCCTCGGCGTCGCGGTGGCGGATCGTGGCGAGCGACGCCTGACGCAGCAGCGCCACTGCGGCGAGCCCGTTTTGTCCGCTCGCCACCGCCTTGTCCGCCACCGAGCGGTAGAGCGCTGCCGAGAGGCTGGGCTGGTTCATGCCGATCATCGCGTCTCCGAAGGCGAGTTCCTGCCTCAGAGTCTCCGGCCGGTCGACGCCGCGATACTGGCGTAGCAGTGTGACGCTCCGGCGGATTGAGGCGAGCCAGCGTCTGTTGACGCCCTTGTGCTCCGCCACGGTTGCGAGCGTGGCATAGAGCGTCGACAACGGACCAGGCAGCTCCGCTGCGAAGCGCTCGTTACGGTTAATCGCGCGTTGAAGCGTGGCTTGCGCCGCGTCGTAGCGCGTCGCGCTGAACTGCTCCACTGCGGCCTGCAGCGATCGTTCAATCTCCTCGGCCGGCGGACAATGGCGCGCAAGGCAGGCGGCAAGCTCGTCCTGCGCGCGGTGGCCGACCACGACGACATCGCCGGCGGCGGGTGACGGCGCCGCCGCCGCGGCCTGTGCCAGCGCGGCTAATGTCAACGTGAGCATAGAGTGAGGCTGATGTTGGTACCACTGGCTGTCAAGCCGCGGTTACTTACAACATCAAGACGGGCCGGCGATGATCGGGCATTCGCATCGGTGACCGTACAGTGACCCCGCCGATTGAATCCAAAGCTTAGCATGGCTCGACGTGGATCAACGCCGGTGGTCTGATCGCCGGGCAGCATGACCGTAAAGCACGTGCGATTGCAAGTCGCGGTGGTCGCGCGGGCCGGTAGGGCGTGGCATGGGCGGGGTTCACCGGAGCTTCGCGCATGACCTTTATTCGCCGTTTCATCGATCCTTACCTGCTGCTGCTGCTCGCCACCGTTGCGCTCGCGGCGGTGTTGCCGGCGCGTGGGGAGGGTGCGCGGTTGGCGGAGGTGGCGGTGACGGTCGCGGTCGCGCTGCTGTTCTTTCTCTACGGCGCGCGGCTGGCGCCGGCGGCGATCTGGGCTGGCCTCACGCACTGGCGGTTGCAGGGGCTGGTGTTCCTAAGCACGTTTCTGCTGTTCCCGCTGCTGGGGCTAGCGGTGAGTGGCGTCGCGCGCGCGTGGGTGCCGGGCGAGATCGCGGCGGGGCTGTTGTTCCTGACGCTGCTGCCTTCGACGGTGCAGTCGTCGATCGCTTTTACGGGCATCGCGGGCGGGAACGTGCCGGCGGCATTGTGCAGCGCGTCGGTGTCGAACCTGGTCGGCACGGTGCTGACGCCGTTGATCGTCGCATTGGTGTTTCCGCTGACGGGATTGCTGCCGGCGGCGGCGGGCGGCGGGGTGTCGCTCCACGCGATCGAGGGGATTGCGGCGCAGATCCTGCTGCCGTTCGTCGCGGGGCAGGTGGCGCGGCCGCTGATCGGCGGGTGGATCGCGCGGCACAAGGGGCCGACGAGCCTGGTCGATCGCGGGTCGATCCTGCTGGTCGTCTACGCCGCGTTCAGCGAGGGCATGGTGTCGGGCGTGTGGCAGGCGGTGAGCGCGGGCGATCTGGCGCTGGTGCTGCTGTTCGACGGCGTGCTATTGGCGGCGGTGATCGCCGCGACGACGTGGATGTCGCGCGCGTTGGGCTTTTCCAAGCCCGACGAGATCGCGATCGTGTTCTGCGGATCGAAGAAGAGCATGGCGAGCGGGATACCGATGGCGACGATCCTGTTCGCGGGGTCGTCGGTCAGCCTGATCGTGCTGCCGCTGATGATCTTTCACCAGGTGCAGCTGTTCGTCTGCGCGGTGCTGGCAAGGCGGTACGCGGCGCGGGGAGCGGGCGGGGTCGATCCGGCGCGCGCGGACGCGGCAGTCGTCGAGGCGGCGGTGAACAGCCGTTGATCAGGTGTGTTAGTTAGATAATACAGAATGACGAAAACAAGCGTTGACGATAACTGACTACGCTTGTAGTCGAAGCGGCATCGACGGGAGGGGAGTGCGATGCCGATGCGGTTGGCGACGAGGACAGCGGCGAGCATGGTCGCGCTGGCGGCGGTTCTGGTCGCGGGCGAGGGAGCGGCGCAAACCGCGCCGGCACCCGCGACGGTGACCGCGCCGAAGCCGGTCGACCCGCAGGGCGCGCAGCCGGCCGGGCAGCCCGACCGCGTGACCGGCAGGCGCACCTACGACGCGGCGTGGTTCGCCACCTTCGCGCCCGCGACCGCGCTGCAGATCGTCCAGCGCGTGCCCGGCTTCACGATCGAGAGCATCGATCCGTCGTTGCGCGGCTTCGGCGGAGCGGCGGGGAACGTCGTCATCAACGGGCAGCGGC
>NZ_CAJYVU010000091.1 GCF_913778135.1 uncultured Sphingomonas sp.
GATCGCCGATCCGGTCGATCAGCCGTGGGGCTGGCGCGAGGCGTCGCTCACCGATCCTGCGGGGAACGCGCTGCGCCTCTACACCGCGGGCGAGCAGCGCCGCTTCCCACCGTGGCGGCTGTAATGCCGGGGCTCAAACACGAGAAGCTGTGCTTACCCCCGGTCGCGGGTGTCGACGAGGCGGGCAGGGGGCCGCTCGCCGGTCCCGTCGTCGCCGCGGCCGTCGTGCTGCCGGCCAGGGGCATCCCGCGCGGTATCAACGATTCGAAGAAGCTGCCCGCGGTCGAGCGTCAGCGGCTGCACGACCGGCTGCTGGACTGCGCGATCGTTGGCATCGGCGTGGTCGAGGCGGAAGAGATCGACCGGCTCAACATCTACTGGGCGACGATGAAGGCGATGACGCTCGCGGTCGATCAGGTGACGGCGCTGCTCGGCCGCGTGCCCGGCCACGTGCTGGTCGATGGCAACCGCCTGCCGCGCTGGAGCTATGCCGCAACGCCGATCGTCGGCGGCGACGCGGTCAGCACATCCATCGCCGCCGCCTCGATCGTCGCCAAGCACACGCGCGACCGGATCATGATCGCGCACGCGGAGGCTTACCCGCATTACGGTTGGCATTCGAACAAGGGCTACGGCTGCGTCGCGCACCTGCGCGCGCTGCGCGAGCATGGTCCCGCACCGATTCATCGCCGCAGCTTCGCACCCGTTGCGCAGGCCGAGCTGCCGTTCGCACGTCGCGGCGCGGCTGAGTCTTTCGGGCCACACCACAATAGCTAGAGTCTGCGAGCACTCGCTTGACTCAACATCTGGCCGCGGTCCGCTTCCGTTCCGCCGCGTTGACGAAGTCTCAACCATCTTCGTCAACAAAGTGTGCTTGACGGAGTCCTGCTTTCCCGCACGATAGGGGTCGTTCAAGGGGGCCTGGGTGATGGGTGTGTTAACAAAGGTCGCGCCGACCGGGCGCGCGGCTGACGCGGCGGAGTCGGCACTTCCGCTCGACCAGATCGTGATGGGCGATTGCGTCGCGGCGATGCGCGCCATGCCCGCGAAGTCGGTCGACATGATCTTCGCCGATCCGCCCTACAACCTGCAACTCGGCGGCGACCTAAACCGCCCCGACGGTTCCCACGTCGACGCGGTCACCGACGATTGGGACAAGTTCGACAGCTTCGCCGCTTATGACGCGTTCACCCGCGCGTGGCTGACCGAGGCGCGCCGCATCCTGAAGGACGACGGCACGCTGTGGGTGATCGGTAGCTACCACAACATCTTTCGCGTCGGCGCGGCGGTGCAGGACCTCGGCTACTGGATCCTCAACGACATCGTCTGGCGCAAGGCCAATCCGATGCCCAATTTCCGCGGCACCCGCTTCACCAACGCGCACGAGACGCTGATCTGGGCGTCGAAGGGCGAGAAGGCGAAATACACCTTCAACTATCGCAGCATGAAGACGCTGAACGACGAATTGCAGATGCGCTCCGATTGGGAATTCCCGATCTGCGGCGGGCAGGAGCGATTGAAGAAGGGCGGGGTCAAGGTCCATCCGACGCAGAAGCCCGAGGCATTGCTGTACCGCATCCTGCTTGCCTCGACCAAGCCCGGCGATGTCGTGCTCGACCCGTTCTTCGGTACCGGTACCACCGGCGCGGTCGCACGACGGCTCGGGCGGCGCTGGATCGGGATCGAGCGTGAGCTAGGTTACGTCGATGCCGCGATGGAGCGGATCGCCGCGGCGCTGCCGCTCGACGAATCCGCGCTCGCCACCATGCAGAGCCCGAGGAGCGCGCCCAAGGTCGCGTTCGGCGTGCTGGTCGAAAACGGCTATCTGAACCCTGGCACAATGCTGTTCGACGCCAAGCGCCGGTTCACCGCTACCGTCCGCGCCGATGGCAGCCTGCTTTCGGCGTGCGGCGCCAGCGGATCGATCCACAAGCTCGGCTCGGCGGTACAGAA
Source organism: uncultured Sphingomonas sp. (assembly GCF_913778135.1). Classification (GTDB taxonomy): domain Bacteria; phylum Pseudomonadota; class Alphaproteobacteria; order Sphingomonadales; family Sphingomonadaceae; genus Sphingomonas. The sequence goes on from NZ_CAJYVU010000091.1 coordinate 1,954, forward strand.
TGCGCCCGCGTGCAACGGCTGGACCTTTTGGCACCAGGAGGTCGACGGCGCGCTACAGCCGATCGACGCGGTCAGGCAGACCTACCTGCTCGCCACCCAGCCGTAGAGATCCGCGATGCACCTGCGCCCGGTACAGTTCGTCGACACCCCCGCTGCACACGACGACGGCGAGGTCGCGCGGCTCGCGGGCGGGATGCAGTGGTTTGGCGCCTATGAGGTGCTCGACGCTGGGCGGCGCTTCACCGTGCCGGTGTCTGAAGTTGGCAAACTGGGTGACCGCGCCGCGACGCTCCACGCGCGCGTCACCGCGCCGCGGCCGGCGTGGCAGCTTGGGTCTCGCACGCTGCGCTTCGACCAGCCGCAGGTCGCCGGCATCCTGAACGTTACCCCCGACAGCTTCTCCGACGGCGGCGCGCGCGTCGATGATCCCGCGGCTGCTGCGGCGGCCGGCGTCGCGATGGCGGGGGCGGGCGCGGCGCTGGTCGACGTCGGCGGCGAATCGACGCGGCCAGGTGCCGCACTGGTGTGGGAAGAGGACGAGGCGCGGCGTGTCACGCCCGTCGTCGAGCGGCTTGCCAGCGCGGGCGTGCTCGTCTCGATCGACACGCGCAAGGCGGTGGTGATGGAGGCCGCACTCGCGGCGGGTGCGGCCATCGTCAACGATGTCGCGGCCTTGTTGTGGGACGATCGCGCGATCGAGGTCGTTGCGCGCAGCGGTGCGCCCGTCATCCTGATGCACTCGCCCGATCCGAAATCGGGTCCGCACGGTGGGCCGGGCTACGCCAATGTCGTGACGGAGGTGTTCGACTGGCTGGAGGCGCGCGTCGACGCGGTGGTGGCAGGCGGCGTCGATCGTGCGCGGATCATGGTCGATCCCGGCGTCGGTTTCGGCAAGTCGCTGTCGGACAATCTCGCGCTCCTCAACAACCTGACCATCTTCCACGCGCTCGGTTGCCCGATCATGCTGGGTGCCAGCCGCAAGCGGCTGATCGGCGCACTGTCGAACGAGGCGCCGGTGGCCGAACGGCTGGGCGGATCAGTCGCGCTCGCGTTAAAGGGGGCGGAAGCCGGCGTGCAATTGTTGCGCGTCCACGATGTGGCGGAAACGGTGCAGGCGCTGCGCGTCTGGCGGGGCCTGCGCGACCGCGCGCTCGTCAGCTAGCCGGCCACACAAGTTGGCTGCGGTCTTGCCGCCTGGTTGTCGCTTTCCGATCGGGCCGTTTCAATACGTTTCTGCGAGCGTCCAACGGCAATAAGCATGCATCCGATTGCGCGTCCGCCGGTTATGGGCGCGTCATGATCGTCACCTCCGTTCCCCGCGCCAAGCAGATCTTCCGTGAAGTCTGGAAACCGCTCACCGTCCTGTTCATCTGGGACGTGATCGTCACGATCATCTACATGCGCTTTCCTTTCCGCGCGCCGTCGCTGCCGTTGACGCTGTTCGGTTCAGTGCTGGCGCTGTTCCTCGGCTTCCGCGTCAACTCCGCCTACGACCGCTGGTGGGAGGCGCGCACGCTTTGGGGCGCGATGATTAACGCGTCGCGCAATATCGCGCGTGCGGCGCGCAACTTCCTGCCCGACCCGCAAGCGCGTGACATGATCCGCACGATCGTCCTGCGCCAGATCGCCTACGTCAACGCGCTGCGTTGCCAGCTGCGCAAGCAGCCGGTCGACGAGGTCGTGCTGAAATATCTTTCGGAGGACGAGGCGCATCCTTCGCTCAAGCGGACCAACGTTGCCAACGGCCTGCTCGACGGCACCGGTCGCCGCATCGACATCGCGCGGCAGAACGGCTGGATCGACACCATCCAGCAGACGCAGATGGAGGCGGTACTGGTCGACATCGCCAATGCGCAGGGCGGCATGGAGCGGATCAAGAACACGCCGCTACCGAACCAGTACCGCTTTCTGCCGACGCTGTTCACACACGTCTTCGCGATCCTGCTGCCGATCGGGCTGGTCGAGACGCTCGGCTACGCGACCCCGCTCGGCTCGACAGTGGCGAGCCTCATGTTCCTGGCCGTGCTCGCGATCGGTGAGGATCTGGTCGATCCGTTCGCCAACACCGTTCACGACGTGCCGCTGACGGGCATGTGCCGCACGATCGAGATCGACCTGCTGCAATCGATCGGCGACGAGGCGCCCAAGCCGCTCCAGCCCGAGAAGGGCGTGCTCTGGTAAGCTAGAGCGTGTAGCCGCCGTCGCACACCAATGTCGCGCCGGTGATCAGCGCCGCGGCGTCGAACAGCAGGAAGGCGACCTGCGCCGCGATCTCCTCAGGCTTCGCATAGCGGCCAAGCGGAGTCGCCATCGCCGCCAGCTCCGCGAAGGCTGCATCGCGCCCGATCTCGGCGGCGCGGTCCGCGAACATCGGCACCGCGTCCCACACCGGTGTCTCGACGCCCGCTGGTGCGACCGCGTTGACGCGGATACGATCGGGCGCTCCTTCCTTGGCCGCGACCTTGACCAGGTGGAGCAACGCCGCCTTCGACGCGCCGTACGCGGACACACCCGCCTCGGGCTTGATTCCAGCGGCCGAACTGGTCGCGACGATCGCCCCGCCCGTATCCTTCATCGCACGCATCGCGGCACGCAGCGTCAGGAACGCGCCATCGAGATTTACCGAGACGATCTGCTGCCACTCGGCAAGCGACAGGTCGGTGATCGCACCCGCGCCAGCCACCCCCGCGTTGACCACCGCCGCGTCGATCCCGGCGAGCAGCGGCGCCGCGCGGTCCCATAGTGCCTCGTCACGCACATCGCCGGCGATGCGATCGATCGCAACAGGCAGATCGACCCGCGCCAGCGCGGCATCATCGCGGTCGACCAGCACCAGCCGCTCCGCGCCGTGCGACGCGAAATGCTGCGCGCAGGCGAGCCCGATGCCGGAGCCTGCGCCGGTGATGAGGATGTGCCTGGCCATGCCGACGATCCTAGCAGCCGGTCACGCCGCACTGTCGATCCCCAATTCGCTCAACTTGCGGTACAAGGTCGACCGCCCGATCCCCAATCTCCGCGCGACCTCGGTCATCCGCCCGCGATAATGCCCGATCGCTAGGCGGATTACGTCGGCCTCAATCTGCTCAAGCGGGCGCAGATTGCCATCGGCCAGGAACAGCGTCACGCCGCCCGATTGCGCGACCGGCTTGGTCCCGCGCATCGCGCGCCCGCCCAGTTGCGCGATCTGTGGGAAGTCGGCGCGGGTCAGCGCGTCGCCCTCGCACAGCACCGCGGCGCGGAACAGCGCGTCCTGCAACTGCCGCACGTTGCCTGGCCAGTGATAATCGACCAGCAGCGCCAGCGCATCGTCGGTGATCCCCAGTTCGCGCAAGCCCGGCTGCCCGGCTATCCGCGCGAGCAGGTGGCGTGACAGCGCGGGGATGTCGCCCGGCCGCGCGCGCAGCGGCGGGATCGCGACCTGCACGGCGTTCAGCCGGTAGAACAGGTCCTCGCGCATCCGCTCGGCCTCGACCTCCTCGGCCAGATTCTTGTCGCTCGCCGCCAGCACGCGCACGTCGACCTCGCGCGGGTGGCGCGCGCCGATCGGGTGGACCTCACCGGTTTGCAGCACGTGAAGCAGCTTTGCCTGTGCGTCGAGCGGGATGGCGTCGACATGGTCGAGGAACACCGTGCCGCCGTCCGCCTCGACCAACTTGCCGATCTTGCGTTCGAACGCGCCGGTGAACGCGCCTTTCTCGTGCCCGAACAGCTCGCTCTCGATCAGATTGGCAGGCAGTGCGCCGCAGTCGATCGTCACCATCGGCGTGCGGGCACGCGGGGACGCGTTGTGGATCGCCTCCGCCACCACTTCCTTGCCGACGCCCGCCTCACCCTCGATCAGCACGCAGACACGCGCGCGCGCCGCCTTGGCCGCGATGGCGAGCGCGGCGCGGAATTCGGGCGCGGAGCCGACGATCTCGTCGAAACCGAGCATCGCGGGGATCTTCTCGGTCAAAGGGCGCAGCTCGCCGGTCGCGCTGCCGGCAACTGCCGCGTCGAGTGCCTGGAGCAGCCGCTCGGGCGCGAGCGGCTTGACCAGGAAGTCGGTCGCGCCCGCGCGCATCGCCGATACGGCGTGCGCGACCGATCCGTTCGCGGTCAGCATCAGGATCGGCAACGACGGGCGATTGGCGCGCAGCTCCGCGATCAGCGCGGCGGCTGCGGCATCGTCCGACCAGTGATCGAGCAGGATCGCGTCGAGCTGCATGCCCTCGTGCGTGCCCAGCATCGCCAGCGCCATCTCACCGTCGTTCGCGAACAAGGTGCGCCATCCGCCGCGCGCGGCCAGCGCCGCGACCAGCCGCCGCTGCGCCGGTTCCTCATCGATCAGCATCAATAGGCGCTGCCCGTTGCGCGTCATTCTCTCGTCCCCGACCGGTTTTTCGAGCATGTAAATAGCGTAATGGAGTAAAGCTGAGCTTAAACCGTCCCATGATTAGACATGCCGGCGCGCGCAGATCGCCCGTTGCCAGCGCGCGTAGGCGTGCATAGGGTCGGACCTGAAACGACATCGTTAGAAGAGGACCCTCATGGCTGCCCTACCCTCGGAGATGAAGGCGCGCGTCTCGACCTACGATCGCGTAATCGGGATGCTGAAATGGGGCGCGGTGGCGTGTTTCATCATCGCCTTCTTCGTCATCTGGCTGATCGCCTGACGCGATGAAGATCGCGGTCCTGGCCGAGGGGGCGGACGGCGAGCGCCGCGTTGCTGCGACGCCGGAGACGGTGAAGAAGTTCGCCGCTTTGGGCGCCGAGGTTGCGGTAGAGGCGGGGGCTGGTGCGCGGGCGTCCTATGCCGACGACGACTATGCCGCGGCGGGTGCGATCGTCGGCGATCGCACGGCCACGGTCGCGGGTGCGGACATCCTGCTCGGCGTACAGGGCCCCAACGTCGCGACGATCGCGGGCGCGGCACCCGGCGCGTGGATCGTCGCCGGCCTCAATCCCTTTGGTGAGCGCGCGCGGGTCGAGAGCTACGCCGATGCGGGGTTCGAGGCGCTGGCGATGGAGTTCATGCCGCGCATCACGCGCGCGCAGTCGATGGACATCCTGTCGTCGCAGTCGAACCTGGCAGGATACAAGGCGGTGCTCGACGCCGCGGCGGAATATGGCCGGGCCTTTCCGATGATGATGACCGCGGCGGGCACGGTCAGCGCCGCCAAGGTGTTCGTGATGGGGGTCGGCGTTGCTGGCTTGCAGGCAATCGCGACCGCCCGTCGTCTGGGTGCGCAGGTGTCGGCGACCGACGTTCGTTCGGCCACGCGCGAGCAGATCCAGTCGCTCGGCGCCAAGCCGATCTTCGTCGAGCATGTGAAAGGCATCGAGGGCGAAGGTTCGGGCGGCTACGCCGGGGAAATGTCGCCCGAGTATCAGGCGGCGCAGGCCGAGCTCGTCTCCGCGCACATCGCGAAACAGGACATCGTCATTACCACCGCGCTGATCCCTGGTCGGGCGGCGCCACGGCTCGTCAGCGATGCGCAGCTGGCGACGATGCGGCCCGGCAGCGTTATCGTCGACCTCGCGGTCGAGCAGGGTGGCAATGTCGAGGGCGCGGTCGCGGGCGAGATCGTGACGCGCCACGGTGTGAAGATCATCGGCCACCGGAACGTCGCCGGCCGGCTCGCCACCGACGCATCGGCGCTATTCGCGCGCAACCTGTACAATTTCCTCTCGACCTTCTGGGACAAGGAGCAGGGGCGCCCGGTGCTCGACGAGGAAATCGGCGACGCGGTGCGGCTGACCAAGGGCGGGCAGATCGTGAACCAGCGGCTTCTCGGTGCGTGACCCGCGCTGCCCTACATGCGCGCCACGCTGCATGGCGGATGCACGGGCCGATGGTCACGGTTCCTCGCGCGCACATGCGTTGGGGTGTGACCTTTGTGACTTTCCGGCGCTAACCATTCGGGGGTGAGAAGATGGACTTCGTTGCGATCCTGTCGATCTTCGTGCTGGCGTGTTTCGTCGGCTATTACGTCGTCTGGTCGGTGACGCCCGCGCTGCACACGCCGTTGATGGCGGTGACCAACGCAATCTCCTCGGTCATCATCGTCGGCGCGCTGATCGCGAGTGCCGCGGCGGGGAGCACGGGCTCCAAGTGGCTGGGGCTTCTGGGTGTCGTGCTCGCCAGCATCAACATCTTCGGCGGATTCGCGGTCACCAGCCGAATGCTGGCGATGTACAAGAAAAAGGAGCGGCCCGCGGTCGCCAAGCACTGACACGCGCCGCCCGCGACCACGCGGTCGGGTGACGGAATAATCGGGGGAGCAAGGGCAAGTGGAACAGGTCGCGGTCAATCCCTGGGTGGCGCTCGCCTACCTCGTCTCGGGCGTGTGCTTCATCCTGGCGCTGCGTGGCCTCTCCAGCCCGACGACCAGCCAGCGGGGTAACCGCTACGGCATGATCGGAATGGGCGTAGCGGTCGTGACCACGCTTCTGACGCACGTTCCCACAGTGTCGCTGATCGTCGAAGGTGACGATTACGCGGCGATCTTCTCGCGCGTCGACAAGTCGGCGGTGTTCGAGATTCTCGCCGCCATCGGTGTCGGCGCTGCGATCGGCATCGTCACCGCGCGCCGGATCGCGATGACCGCGATGCCGCAGCTCGTCGCCGCCTTCCACAGCCTCGTGGGTATGGCCGCGGTGCTCGTCGCGGTCGCCGCGTATCTCAACCCGGTCGCGTTCGGGATCGCCGATGTCGTGACCCCGCTGATCGGGCAGCCGTTCGCGGTCATTCACGCGCTCAGCCGGATCGAGATGATCTTAGGGGTAGCGATCGGTGCGATTACCTTCTCGGGTTCGGTGATCGCCTTCCTCAAGCTCAACGGCAACATGGGTGGCGCGCCGATCCTGCTGCCCGCGCGCCACGCGATCAACCTCGGCGTTGGCCTCGCCATCGCGTGGTTCGCGTTCCATTTCTGGCTGACGCAGTCGCCGTTCGACTTCTGGCTCGTCGTGCTTTTAAGTTTCGCGATCGGTTTCCTGCTGATCGTGCCGATCGGCGGCGCGGACATGCCGGTCGTCGTCTCGATGCTCAACAGCTACTCGGGCTGGGCGGCGGCGGCGATGGGGTTCACACTCCACAACACCGCGATGATCATTACCGGCGCGCTGGTAGGCAGCTCGGGCGCGATCCTGAGCTACATCATGTGTCGCGCGATGAACCGTTCCTTCATCAGCGTGATCGCGGGCGGCTTCGGCCAGAGCGCCGAGGCGGGCAGTGGCGGCGGCGCCAAGGTCGATCGCCCTTGGAAGCGTGGCTCAGCCGAGGATGCGGCCTTTCTGATGAGCCAGGCCGAACAGGTCATCATCGTACCCGGCTACGGCATGGCGGTGGCGCAGGCGCAGCACGTGCTGCGCGAGATGGCGGACAAGCTCAAGGAACACGGCGTCCGCGTTAAATACGCGATCCACCCGGTCGCGGGTCGTATGCCCGGCCACATGAATGTCCTGCTCGCCGAGGCGAACGTGCCATATGACGAGGTGTTCGAGCTTGAGGACATAAACTCCGAGTTCGCACAGACCGACGTGGCGTTCGTCATCGGCGCGAACGACGTAACCAACCCGGCAGCGAAGATCGACAAGACCTCGCCGATCTACGGCATGCCCGTGCTCGACGTGGAAAAGGCCAAGACCGTGTTGTTCGTCAAGCGCAGCATGGGCGGCGTCGGCTACGCCGGCGTCGACAACGACGTCTTCTACATGGACAACACCATGATGCTGCTCGCCGACGCGAAGAAGATGGTCGAGGAGATCGTGAAGTCGCTTGACTGACGATTTGCTCCATTATGGCGGCTTTCTGCGCGTGATGGAGCGTTTCGCGTTACCTTGGTGTCATCGTCACGGATCACGGGAGGTCAGGACATGAGAATGGGCGCAGACCGTGCCGATGCGCGGGCAGGATGGGAGGCGGCGTTCTCCGCTGACCTCGCCGCCCGTTTCGATGTGGTCGTCATCGGCCGCGGCGCGCGTGACGCCGATGCCCGCTCCGCCGCGCTCGACGCGCTGGGCGCGCGGGTAACTAGCGAGCTGCCGCTCGACAGCGACCGGTCGGCCTTGACCGAGCACGCGGGCCATCCCGTGCTGATCGTCGACCTGACCGCGCAAACGACGATGCCGGTCGACGTGCTTGAGCGTATCGACGAGCTTGCCGCCATGCGTGCATGGCCGCTGGTCGTCGCCTTTACGCCCGAACAGCTCGACCCTGTCGCCGCAATCTGCGGCCGCTCCAACACGCACCTGCTATGCGCGCCCGAGGTGTCGGAGTGGATCGCGACGCTCGCGATCGCGGCCGAGGGTGACGCCGCCCCGGGCTTGAGCGAACGCGTCGGTGAGAGCGAGTCGGCGCGGCTACACCGGCTGAACGCCGAAGTCGCGCGGATCGCGGAGGTGGTCGCGCGGCTCAGCCGGCAGAGCGAGGCGACGAGGCGGCGACAGGACGACGGTCGCACTTCCTCGTTCACGACGGCGACACCCGATTACGACATCTCCGCCGCGCAGGTGCGAGAGGTCATCCGAGCGCGCCGGCTGCGCGACCGCTTCTTCGAAGGCGGATTATTCGAGGACCCGGCGTGGGACATGCTGCTCGACCTGCTCGGCGCGCAACTCGAACGCGGCCAGGTGTCGGTATCGAGCCTGTGCATCGCGGCCGCGGTGCCGCCGACAACGGCGCTGCGCTGGATCAGCAAGCTGACCGACGCCGGCCTGATCGAGCGCGAGGCCGACCCGTTCGACAAGCGACGCGCATTTCTCAAATTGTCGCCACAGGGCGGCCACGCGATGCACCGCTATGTCGCCGCGGTGCGCGAGACAAAGCTGCCGTTCGTCTAGGACTGGCTGCGATTGCAGTCGTTCTCGGTATGCGTGGGGCGGCATTCGATCGAGCGAGGTCATTCGGTCGCCCTGAGTCGAAGGCCTGAGTATTACAGGCGCCCGGACCTTTCTTGCTGCGTCCGTGCAGCACGCGCGATATCGCGCAATGCGCGCCCAGCGCGCCCGACGCTCACCAACAGCGAAGCGTGCTGCTGACAAACGTATGCCGGACCTGATGACACGAGGTCGCAATCATTCAGTTGCATGACGGCGATAAGTCGGACCGATTGATTGCGCATCTGACTGCCAGATGCAGGACGAAGTTGGCGGAGCGATCGATGATCGGCCACCACGCACTGCGCCCTGCGATCTTACCGCCTCAAGCGTCGATCGACCCGCCAAGGCTCGCGTTGACGACACCGCCATCGACCGCGATCGTGTCGCCGATCACGTAGTCACCTGCGCGGCTGGCGAGGAAGATTGCGGTGCCCGCCATATCCTCGTCGACGCCGATCCGCTGCGCCGGAATGCGCTTCGCCACCGCGTCGCCGTGGTCGCGGGCTGCGCGGTTCATTTCGCTCGCGAACGCGCCCGGCGCGATCGAGGTGACGTTGATCGCGTCCTTGACCAGTTCGGCCGCCATCCGCTTGGTCAGGTAGATCAGCGCCGATTTCGACGCATGATAGCTGTACGTGTCCCAAGGGTTGAGCCGCAGCCCGTCGATCGACGTAATGTTGATCACCTTGGCAGGCCGCTCGTGACTCGCCGCTGCCTTGAGCAGCGAATGCAGCGCCTGCGTCAGGAAGAAGGGTGATTTGACGTTCAGGTCCATCACCTTGTCCCAGCCGCTCTCGGGAAACTCCACGAAGGGTGCGCCCCAAGCGGCGCCCGCATTGTTGACCAGAATGTCCAGCCGCTGCTCGCGCTCGGCGAACTTCGCCGCCAGATCGCGGCAGCCTTCCACTGTCGATACGTCGGCGGGCAGGCTGATGCACTTGTCGCCCAGCTCCGCCGCGGTCTCGTCGCACGCCGGCGCCTTGCGGCTCGATACGTAGACGGTCGCGCCCTGCGCGATGAAGCCGGCGGCAATCATCTTGCCAATGCCGCGGCTGCCGCCGGTCACCAGCGCGACGCGGCCGTCCAGACGGAACAGCTTGCTCGTATCCATCACCTAATCCCTTTTTTCTGATGATCGGCCCAAACGCGGTCAGCCGCCGCGCTTCATCGTCTCGCGTGCGATGATGATCTGCTGGATCTGACTCGTGCCCTCGTAAATGCGGAACAGCCGCACGTCGCGGTACAGCCGCTCGATCCCGTAATCGGCGATATAGCCCGCCCCACCGTAGATCTGCACCGCGCGGTCGGCGACGCGGCCGACCATCTCGGAGGCGAAATACTTCGCCGCGGCGCTCTCCATCACCACGTCCTTGCCCTCGTCCTTCGACTTGGCGGTTTCCAGCACCAGCGCGCGCGCGGCGAGCGCCTCGGTCTTGCTGTCGGCGATCATCGCCTGGATCAGCTGATGATCGGCGAGCGGCTTGCCGAACTGGCGGCGCTCGGCGGTGTAGGCGACGCAATCGGCGATCAGCCGCTCGGCGACGCCGACGCAGACCGCGCTGATGTGCAACCGTCCGCGGTCGAGCACGCGCATCGCGATCTTGAAGCCTTCGCCCTCCGCACCCAACCGGTTGGCGACTGGTACTGCGACATCGTCGAAATTGACGTCGGCGACCTTGGCGCCCTTCTGCCCCATCTTCTTTTCGGGCTCGCCGATCGTCACACCGGCGAGCGCCTTGGGCACCAGAAACGCCGACACGCCGCGCGCGCCGGGCTCGTCGCCGGTGCGTGCCATCACGGTGAACAGGTCGGCCTTGTCGGCATTGGTGATGTAGCGCTTGGTGCCCGTCAGCCGGTACACGTCGCCGTCGCGCACCGCGCGCGTCTTCACGCTGCCGGAGTCGGACCCGACATCGGGCTCGGTCAGGGCGAAGCTGGTGACGATCTCGCCGCTGGCGATCCGCGGCAGCCACTCGCGCTTCTGTTCCGGGGTCCCCGCCATCACCAGCCCTTGGCTGCCGATCCCGACATTGGTGCCGAAGGTCGACCGGAACGCCGGGGTCGTGCGCCCCATCTCGATCGCGACCTTGGCTTCCTCCAGCATGGTGAGGCCGAGCCCGCCATACTCCTCCGCGATCGACAGGCCGAACAGCCCCATCTCGCGCATCTCCTGCACGACTGCATCGGGGATGGCGTCGTTCGCCTCCACCTCGCCCTCGAGCGGGCGCAGCCGGTCGGCGACGAAGCGGCGCAGATGGTTGATCAGCGCGTCGAAGGTTTCGGTGTCGAGAGCCATGTCCTGCCCGCCGTAAAGAAGCTTCCGCGCTCTATCGTGCGATGTCGGGAGAGACAAGGCCGGCAAACCGAACATTCGAACTGTCGTGAGTTGACGGGCAAATGCCCCATACTATGATGCTGAAAAACGCCGGCGCGACCTGGCAAGAGGAGAGTGGAATGCGGTTGCAGGGCAAGCGTGCGGTCGTAACGGGCGGCGCATCGGGCATCGGTCGCGCAACCGCGCTCCGGCTGATCGAGGAGGGTGCCGAGGTGTGGATCGGCGACATCGACCGCGCCGCGGGTGAGGAGCTTGCCGCGACATCGAACGGGCGCATCCGCTTCCAGCACACCGACGTGACCAGCGCCGATGCGATCGCCGCGCTGCTCCAGTCCACTCATGAGGCTGGCGGGCTCGACATCCTGTTCAACAACGCGGGCGCCGGCGGCGCGCGCGAGGCGATTGACGCGATCACGACCGAGGACTGGGACCATACGCAGGCGCTGCTGCTGCGCTCGGTCGCGCTCGGTATCCGCTACGCCGCGCCGATGATGGCGAAGCGCGGTGGCGGCGCGATCATCAACACGTCGAGTGTCTCGGCGCTGGGCAGCGGCTACGCGCCGACGGCTTACTCGACCGCGAAGGCAGGCGTGCTCCACCTGACCAAGCTCGCCGCCGCGGATCTCGCGCAGCACGGCATCCGCGTCAACGCAGTCGTGCCGGGCTTCATCACCACCAACATCTTCACGCGTCACCTGGGCGTCACCGAGGAAAAGCGCGCGCGAGCGAACCAGGCGATCGCGGGCATGGCCGCGCACGCGCAACCGGTGAAGCGCGCCGGGCGGCCCGAGGATGTCGCGGCGGCGGTCGCGTATCTCGCCAGCGATGACGCGAGCTTCGTCACCGGTACCTCGATCGTCGTCGACGGCGGCCTGACGATCGGCACGCGCGCGAGCTGGGACGCGACGCAGCCGTCGCTATTCGCCGCGCTGGACGCGTTTCAGTGACGCGGGCCGCCGCACCGGCCGGTGCAAGCAGCGCGCCCAAACTGCGCCGGCTCACCCCCGCGACGATGGCGAGCTACGGCGTGGGTGCGGCGGCTTACGGGGTGAAGGACTCGGGCTTCGGCACGTTCCTGCTGTTGTTCTACAACCAGGTGGTCGGCGTGTCTGCGGCAACCGTCGGGCTCGTCATCATGTGCGCGCTGATTATCGACGCGTTCGTCGACCCGACCGTGGGGTTCTTCTCCGACCGCACGCGCACGCACTGGGGCAGGCGCCATCCGTGGATGTATGGGGCCGCGTTGCCGATCATGCTCGGCTGGCTGATGCTGTGGAACCCGCCGCAGGCGTCGGAGCAGGTCGTGTTGGGCTGGCTCTTCGTGGTCGCGGTGCTCGTCCGCTCGGCGGTCAGCGCGTACGAGGTGCCGAGCCAGGCGCTCGCCGCCGAACTCTCGGGCGATTATGACGAACGCACGCGCATCATGGCGTACCGCTACCTGTTCGGCTGGGCGGGCGGGCTGCTGATGCTGGTGAGCGCGTATGTCCTGTTCCTGGCGCCGACGCCCGATTTTACAAACGGCCTGCTCAACCGCGCCGGTTACAAGGGGTTCGCAATCGCGGGCGCGCTGTTCATGGGCGCGACGATCCTCATCTCGGCAGTGGGCACGCACAAGGAAATACCGAACCTGCCGAAGCCACCGGTGGAGCGGCAGTCGCTCGCCGACAACTTTCGCGAGATGCGCCAGACGGTGAAGAACCGCGCCTTCGCGATCCTGATGCTCGCCGGGCTGTTCGCCTACACGTCGCAGGGCATCACCTATGCGATGACCAACTATCTCTACAGCTACGTGTGGGGTCTGCGCGGCTTGGCGTTCGTGTGGCTGAGCGTGTCGTTATTCGCGGGTGTCGCGATCGCCTTCGTTGCGGCACCGCGCATCGGCGCAATCGGCAGCAAGCCGCTCGGGGCGGCATCCGCGGCGCTGCTCGGCATGGCGATCGGCACGACGCCTTACTGGCTCCGCCTGGCCGGCCTGTTCCCGCCGGTCGGCGCGCCGGTCACGCTGCCGCTGCTGTTCACCTTCGCCGCCGCTGCCACCGCGTGCGGCGTCACCGCCTTCATCCTCGGCGCCTCGATGCTCGCCGACGTGGTCGAGGATTCGGAGATCACCACCGGTCGGCGGTCGGAGGGCGTGTTCTTCTCCGGCGGTTTCTTCATCCAGAAATGCACCAGCGGCGTCGGCATCTTTCTCGGCGGATTGATCCTGACCGCTGCGAACTTTCCGGCCAAGGCGCAGCCCGGACAGGTGCCGGTCGCGGTGCTCGACCGACTGACGCTGATCTACGCGGGCTGCTACGTCGTTCTCGGCTGCCTCGCCGCCTTCTTCTATTCACGCTTTCCGTTCGGCCGCGCCGAGCACGCACTGCGCATGGAGCGACTGACCGGCGCGTCGGTGGTCGACGCTGCCCCGCGCGAACCCGTCGCCTGATTCGACACGAAAAAAGGTCAGTGTTTCTGCGCGTTTGATACGCCGAAATGCGGCTCATCGCCGCGCTTACTCACTTCATCGGAAAAGGTTCCGCAGGCGTTTGTTCTTTCGAAAACGCTTCGCTAGCTGAACCTCAAGTTACTCATTTGACCGGGGGGTCATCCCTTGAACGTGAAGAATTTCGCAGCGCGCTTTGCGCTGGTGGCCTCGTGCGCCCTGATGACGGCGGTTCCTGCTTCGGCGAAGGTCCTGCAGTGCGTGCCGTTCGCGCGCGAGGTGTCGGGCATCGACATACGCGGTAATGCGAACACCTGGTGGGGTCAGGCAGCGGGCCGCTACGATCGCGGCAACACACCGCAGGTCGGTGCGGTGATGGCGTTCAAGGCGACCGCGCGGATGCGTGTCGGTCACGTCGCGATGGTCAGCCGGATCGTCAACGATCGCGAAGTGCTGCTGACCCACGCCAATTGGTCGACTCGCGGCGGAATCGAGCGCGACGTGCGCGCGGTGGACGTGTCGCCCGCGGGCGACTGGAGCCAGGTGCGCGTCTGGTATGCCGCCAACCACGATCTCGGTACGTCAGTGAACCCGGTGGCAGGTTTCATCTACGCGCACGGTTCGCGCAGCGTCGCGCCGGCTGTTGAAGAGCCGGCCATGCCGACCGTCACCATCGCCACCAACGCGCCGGTTCACGTAACCGGCGGCGTCGCGATCAACTGATCGCGTTCAGGCGGGGCGAAACGTCATCGCCACGCCGTTCATGCAATAGCGCAGGCCGGTCGGCTTCGGACCATCGTCGAACACGTGACCCAGGTGCCCGCCACAGCGCGGGCAATGCACCTCGGTCCGGACCATCCCCAGCGTCGAATCGCGCCGCGTCGCGACCGCACCCTTCAACGGCGCCCAGAAGCTCGGCCAGCCGGTGCCGCTCTCGAACTTGGTCTTGCTCGAATAGAGCGGATGCGCGCAGCCCTTGCACGCGAAGATGCCGGCGCGATGTTCGCTGTTGAGTGGGCTGGAATAGGGGCGTTCGGTCCCTTCCTCACGCAGCACCTGATAGGCCGCGGGACCTAACTGCGCGCGCCACTGCGCATCGGTCTTGGTCACGGGGAAATGCTCGGCTGCGGCGGCCGAGCGCGCGCCGCACGCCATCAGCGTGGTGGCAGCGGCACCGATGCCGGTGAGAGCAAGGAAGCGGCGGCGATCGACAGGCTGGTATGTCATGCAACCTATGTAAGTCGTCGTGACGCTGCCGCCATAGGAAGCGCGCGTTGTGTGTAGTCGGCGATTTTGTGCTAGCGGAACGCCGATGCTCGACCTCGAGGCCTCGACCACGTTGATCGCGCGCATGGGTGCGCATGCGCGCGACGCCGCCGGCGTGCTGGCGAGCGCGCCCGATGCGCGTCGCGCCGACGCGTTGCGGTACGCCGCGCGGGCACTCAGCGCATCCAGCGATGCAATCCTCGCCGCCAATGCGATCGATGTGGCGCGCGGACAGGATGCCGGGCTGTCGGCGGCGATGCTCGATCGTCTTCGGCTCGACGCCGCACGGGTGGAGGCGATCGCCGCCGGCGTCGCCGCGGTCGCCGAGCTTGCCGATCCGGTCGGGCAAGTGATCGACGCGGCGACCCGGCCCAACGGGCTTGAGCTGTCGCGGGTGCGTGTGCCGATCGGTGTCATCGGTATCGTCTACGAAAGCCGCCCCAACGTCACCGCCGATGCGGCGGCCTTGTGCGTGCGTTCGGGCAATGCAGTGATCCTGCGCGGCGGGACGGAGGCGATCGAGAGCAATCGTGCGATCCACGCCGCCCTCATCGACGGGCTGATGCAGGCGGGGCTCCCCGCCGAGGCGGTGCAACTGGTGCCGACGACCGACCGTGCCGCGGTCGGCGCGATGCTCGCCGCTGACGGGTTGATCGACCTCATCATCCCGCGCGGTGGCAAGAGCCTGGTCGCGCGCGTTCAGGCCGAGGCGCGCGTGCCGGTGCTGGCGCACCTCGACGGGATCAACCATGTCTTCGTTCACGCCTCTGCCGACCCGCAGATGGCGCGCGGTATCGTGCTCGACGCCAAGATGCGGCGCACCGGCATCTGCGGCGCGATGGAGACGCTGCTGATCGATCGCGAGTTCGTCGATTCCGTGATGTTGGTCGAGGCATTGCAGCAGGCCGGATGCGAGGTGCGCGGCGATCCGATCGAGGCGTCGATCGGCGAGATCGTGAAGCCCGTTGCTTCGTCCGATTGGGACACCGAATATCTCGACGCGATCTGCTCGGTCGCGCTGGTCGACGGCGTCGATGCGGCGCTGGCGCACATCGCGCGCCACGGTTCGGGCCACACCGACGCGATCGTCGCCGCCGACGAGCGCGTCGCGGAGCATTTCCTCGCCCGCTGTGACAGCGCGATCGTGCTGTGGAACGCTTCGACGCAATTCGCCGATGGCGCCGAGTTCGGGCTGGGTGCCGAGATCGGTATCGCCACCGGGCGGCTGCACGCGCGCGGGCCCGTCGCGCTCGAAGGGCTGACGACGTACAAATGGGTCGGTCGCGGCAGCGGGCAGGTCCGCGGTTGACCAGATGGTGCAGGCGGCGATGACGCGCCGCATCGGCCTGCTCGGCGGATCGTTCAACCCGGCGCATTCAGGGCACCGCCGCATCTCGCTCGCCGCGATCGAGGCATTAGGTCTCGACGAATTGTGGTGGCTCGTCTCGCCGGGAAACCCGCTCAAGCCCACCGCGGGCATGGCGCCGTTCGCCGCGCGGCTCGCCTCGGCACAGATGATGGCGCGGCGCAGCCTTATTCGCGCGACCGACGTGGAGGCGCGGCTCGGCACGCGTTATACCGTCGATACGCTGCGCGTTCTGACTCGCCGCTACCCGCGCGACCGCTTCGTCTGGATCATGGGCGCGGACAATCTGCTGCAATTCTCCGCCTGGCGGCGCTGGCGCGAGATCGCGCGCACGATGCCGATTGCGGTTGTCGCGCGCCCCGGATATGATGCACGCGCTATGGCGGCCCCCGCGATGGCGTGGCTCAGGCGCTTCGCTCACCCGTCTGCCTGTGCCAGGGACTGGACCGACTGGAGTGTGCCGGCACTGGTGCTGCTGCGTTTCCGCCCGGACCCGACCTCCGCGACGCTGAAACGCGCCGCCGACCCGCATTGGCATGAACGGTTCATGCCGCACAAAGACTCTGAGAAAGACATGGCACCAACGGTTCGTGCCTCCCATATCTTCAACTGAACCGGCAAACCTTAGGAGCAACCTTGCCCGCCACTCACGTTGCAAACCGATCGCTCGATCCCGACCATGTCGAGGCGCTGCATCGGCTTGTTCTCCAATCGCTCGACGACGATCAGGCTGTCGACACGATCACGATCCCGCTCGCGGGCAAGTCGTCGATCGCAGACCACATGGTGATCGCGTCGGGCCGCTCGACGCGGCAGGTTGCCTCGATGGCGGCGAAGCTCGCAGAGAAGATCAAGGCTGAAACGGGTCGTTCCGCGCGGATCGAGGGATTGCCGACCGCCGACTGGGTGCTGATCGACGCGGGCGACGTGATCGTCCACCTGTTCCGGCCCGAGGTGCGCACCTTCTACAATCTGGAACGCATGTGGTCGTTCGGCGACGCGCCCGCGGCGCCCGCCGACACCGGGGCGCCTGCATTGGGGAACGCCTGACCTGCTGCTCCACATTGTCGCGCGGGGCCGCATCGGCCGCTCGCCCGAGGCGGAGCTGGTCGAGCGCTACCTGAAACGGATCGCCTGGCCGACGCGGGTGACCGAGCTGCCAGATATGGGCGGGCGTGAGCCCGACCGCGTCGCGCACAGCCGTCGCGTGCTGCTCGACGAGAAGGGCGAGGTGCTCGGCTCGACCGCTTTCGCGCAGACGCTCGGCCGCTGGCGCGACGACGGCGTGCGCGAGGCGAGGTTTCTGCTCGGCGCCGCCGACGGTTTCGGCGACGCCGAGCGCTCGGAGGCCGATTTGCTCGTCTCGTTCGGGCGCGCGACCTGGCCGCACCTGCTCGCGCGCGCGATGCTCGCCGAACAGCTGTTCCGCGCGACCAGCATCCTCGCCAACCATCCCTATCACCGCGAGGGTTAGGGCGTGCGTCGGCTCCTGTCGGCGGTTGCCGCGCTGTTGCTCAGTGGAAGCCTGCTCGGGCTTGTCGCACAGGCGACCGCGGCACCCGAACTGACGACCAGCGCCGCGCTACGCACCGCCCGCGCGAACCGCACCGCCGCACAGGCGCGCGCCGCGCAGGCCGATCGCGCCGCCGCCGCGACCGGCAACCCGACCCGCCGCGCGCGCTTCAGCGAGGCTGCGTTGGAGGCGCGGGTCGAGGTAGCCGAAGCCGAGATCGCGCTCGCCGATCTTCGCGCCGCCGCGACCGACAAGGCACTCGCCGGACAGCGCGAACAACTCGCCGCGCAGCAGGGACCGATCGCACGATTGTTGAGCGGCTTGACCGCACTCGCGCGCCGCCCCGCCGCGATCGCGATCGTTCAGCCGGGCAGCCTCGACGATCTGGTTCACGTGCGCGCGGTGCTCGACGCCGCGTTGCCGGTGGTGCGCCGGCGGACTGCCGCGATCCGCAGCGAGTTGGCGCAGACCCGCGCGCTTCACGCCAGTGCGGCGGCCACGCAGGCGGAACTCGGCGCCGGGCGCACGCAGCTGCTGGATGCACGACGCGCCCTCGCGGCGCTGCGCGACGAGCCGCTCGACGCCGGTACCGCGTCCGACCGCGCGTTGGCTCTGGGAGAGCGCGCGCGCGATGCGGTCGACCGCCTGCGCGGTGCAGGTGATGCGCAGGCGACGCTCGCCAGCCTGGTGTCGCTGCCCGGCCCGCCGATCCCGGCGATGTCGGCCGAGATGGCGGCGCCTTACCGCCTGCCGGTGAAGGGGCGGCTCGTGACCGGCTTCGGTGAGCTGTCCGACAATGGCGTGCGCGCGCGCGGGCTGACCTTCGCGGTCGCGCCGGCCGCGTGCGTCATCGCTCCCGCGGCCGGGCGGATCGTCTTCGCGCAACCATTTCGCGGTTTCGGCACGATCGTTATCATCGATCACGGGCAAGGTTGGGTCACGCTGCTGGCCGGGCTTGCCCAGCTCTCGGTCACGCGCGAGCAGCAGGTCGCGGCCGGCGCGCTGATCGGTGTGGCGGGGTCCCCAAAGGCTGGCGACGAGGCGCCGCAGGTCACCGTGGAGCTGCGCCGTCGCGGTCGCCCGGTCGACCTCACCCTGCTGATCTGACGCGGGAACCGGCGCAGGTCCGCTCAGCCGCGGTTAAGCCCCGTGCTGCTTTGATACACCTCGGTTTTCCGCTACACCGCCGTCCCTACGCCCTCGAGGATCAAGCGCTCACCGCATGAAGTCGAAACTGCTCCAGGCCACGGCACTCGTCGCCACGGTCGCGCTCGTGCCGGTCGCCACCGGCGCGATGGCCGCGGCCGACACCAGCACCTACCGCGAACTCGACAAGTTCCTCGACGTCTACAACCGCGTAAAGGCGGATTACGTCGACAAGGTCACCGACGAGCAGCTGGTAAAGGGCGCTATCGACGGCATGCTCGCCGCGCTCGACCCACATTCCAGCTACGTCGACGCGTCCGATTTCGACAACCTGCGCATCATGACGGAGGGCAATTACGGTGGTCTTGGCCTGACCGTCTCGATGGAGGATGGCGCGGTCAAGGTCGTTGCGCCGCAGGAGGATACGCCCGCGGGGCGCGCTGGGATCAAGTCGGGCGATTACATCACCCACATCAACGGCAAGCTGATCTACGGCGGCACGCTCGACGAGGCGACGTCGCAGATGCGCGGAAAGCCCGGATCGAAGGTGACGCTGACGCTGATCCGTCCAGGTCGCGACAAGCCGATCGACGTCACCCTGGTACGCGAGGTGATCGTCCAGCGTCCGGTCAAATGGGAGGTAAAGGGCGATGTCGGCTACATTAACATCAACACCTTTTCCGAGAATACCGGCGCGGACACGCGCGCGGCGATCATGGGCATCGACAAGGCGCTGGGGCATAAGCCGCTCGGCTACGTGGTCGACCTGCGCGAGAACGGCGGCGGGCTGCTGACGCAGGCGATTGCGGTCAGCGACGCGTTCCTAGACCACGGCGAGATCGTCTCGCAGCGCGGGCGCGACAAGGCCGATATCGAGCGTTACTTCGCCAAGCCCGGTGATGATGCCAAGGGGCTGCCAGTTGTCGTGTTGACCGACTCAGGCACTGCGTCGGCCAGCGAGATCGTCGCGGGCGCGTTGCAGGATCATCACCGCGCGCTGATCATGGGCGAGAAGACGTTCGGCAAGGGTTCGGTGCAGACGCTGCTGCCGCTCGGGCCGCGCACCGCGCTGCGCCTCACCACCGCGCGCTATTTCACGCCATCGGGGCGCAGCGTGCAGGAGGGTGGGATCGAACCCGACATCCGCGTGCCGCAGCTGTCCGACCCCGATTACAAGACACGCCCCGTGTTCCGCGAGGCCGATCTGCGCCGCCACCTGATTAACGAGATCAAGTCGCCCGACAATGCGGTGCTGGAGGAGGACACCAAGGAAGACCCCCGCTTCACCGCCACGCCGGCGAGCCTTGAGAAGCAAGGAATCAAGGACTTCCAGCTCTGGTATGCGCTCAAGACCGTCGCGCGGCTCGGCGGCGCGCAGCAGGTCGCTGCGGTCACCGCGTCGATGGCGAAGCCTGCACCCGGCGCCACCCCGACGCGCGCGCCCGGAACCCCGCGCAAGTGACCGCGATCCTCAACGCCTCGCAGCGCCGCGCGCGCATCCTCGCGTTCCTCGTCCCCGCCGCACTGCTCGCGGGGGCCTGGAGTTTCCAGCTGATCGGGCATCTTTACCCGTGCGAGATGTGCCATTGGCAGCGGTGGCCGCATTATGGCGCGCTCGTGCTCGCCGTCCTGTCGTTCGTCGCGGGCGGCGCGCGGACGAAGGCGACGCTGGTCGCCGGCGCCGCGGCGCTGATCGCGATCTCTGGGCTGATCGGCGTCTTCCACGCCGGGGTCGAATATCATTGGTGGCAGGGGATCACCGCCTGCACGATGACGATCAGTGGTGCAGGGCGATCGACCGACGCGATGTTGAAGGATCTGCTCGCCGCCCCCATCGTTCGATGTGACGCAGCGCAGTGGACGCTGTTCGGTGTTTCGCTCGCAGGGTGGAACGCCGCGGTGTCGCTCGTCGGTGCTGGCGTGATCGGCTGGCTGCTCAGGAGGCGTGTATGACGTGGAAGCCTGGTGATCGTCCCGCGAAGAGTGAGTCGATGATCCGCGTCGATCAGGCGGGCGAGTTCGGCGCGACGCGCATCTATGCCGGGCAACTCGCGGTGATGGGCCACCGCACCGCAGTCGCGCGCGAGATCGCGGGCATGGCGTTGCAGGAGGAAAAGCACCGCGCTTTCTTCGACCGCATGATCGCGGAGCGCGGCGTGCGCCCGACGCTGCTCGCGCCGTTCTGGGACGCGGCGGGCTTCGCGCTCGGCGCGGTGACCGCCGCGATCGGGCCCAATGCGGCGATGGCGTGCACGGCGGCGGTCGAGACCGAGATCGACAAGCATTACGAGGATCAGCTCGCCGAACTGGGCGACAGCGATCCCGAGCTGTCCGACGCGATCCGCGAGTTTCAGGCCGAGGAGCTCGAGCACCGCGACACCGCGCTAGCGCACGGGGCCGAGCAGGCGTTCGGCTATCCGATCATGTCGGCTGCGATCCGGCTCGGCTGCCGCGTCGCAATCGCCGCAGCGAAACGTATCTGAGGAAGGCTCATGCGTGCTCTGATTGCCCTGCCGCTGATGCTCGCGGCGAACACTGCGCTGGCACAAGGCTCCGGCCCGCCCGCGCCGACGACGCCGCGCATCGCAAAGGTGACCGCGGCGGAAGGCGTGTCGAAGAGCGCACCCGTCAACGGCGTGCTCGTCCTCTACGGCAACGAGCGTTGCCCGACCAACGCGAACAACGAGGAAATCGTCGTCTGCGTCCGCCGCTCCGCCGAGGAGCAGTTCCGTATCCCCAAAGAACTCCGCAATTTCGAGGTGACGCCCGAGAATGCGAGTTGGGCGGTCAAGGAACAGGCCAATCGCACCGTCGGCAACACTGGTGTCGGCACCTGCTCCGCGGTCGGCGCGGCAGGCGCTACCGGGTGCAACGTGCAGGACCTGTCGGCGTGGAAGCGCGAGCGTCAGGCGGTCAAGAAGGCCGAAACGCCTGACCTGCCGTAAATGCGGGCGCTGCTATCAGCGCTCGATCAGCCGTGCTTCTTCACGCCTCGCACGCGGTGCCAGATGTAGAAGGCGATCAGCGCGACCAGCACCACGCCGATCACTGCATCGGCGCGGTGGAAGAACGCCTTCAACCGCGGATCGCTGTTCCACTGGTTGCCCAGCTTCATGCCGACCCACGCCAGCAGCAGGCAGAACGGCCATGATCCGACGAACGTATAGACGTGGAACGGGATCAGCTTCATCCGTGCGACGCCCGCTGGGAACGCGATAAAGGTGCGGATGACGGGCAGCATCCGCCCGATCAGGATCGCGAAACCGCCCCATTTGTTGAAGAAGCGATCGGCCAGGTCGAGCTCGCCCGGTCCGATCAGCACGTAACGCCCGAACTTTTCCGCCAGCGGCCGGCCGCCGCGCTTGCCGATCTCGTACGCGACGATCGACCCCAGATTGCACCCGATCGCGCCCGCCGTCGCGGCGGCGAACAGCTCGAACCGCCCGGTCGAGACCAGATAACCAGCGAATGGCATGATGATTTCGGAAGGGAGCGGAATGCACGCGCTCTCGATCGCCATCAGCAGCACGATGCCGAAATAGCCCATGCCGGAAATAACGGCGATGGCGAATGCCGCGAGCGTTGCCAGGATCTTCTCGACCATGTTCGCGCGCTTGCGCGAAACGCCGGTCGAAAGGAAGCCGCTTTCGGAACTCTCCTCTCGGAACCGTGCCGTGCAGCAACGGTTCGTCACGGCATGACCAATCTTACCTTGAACGACGGCCGTACGATGCCGCAGCTTGGCCTGGGCACCTACCAGATTCCCGATGCGCAGGTCGCGACGATCGTCCGCGCCGGGCTCGACGCAGGCTTCCGCCTCGTCGACACTGCCGCGATCTACCATAATGAGCGCGGCGTGGGTGAGGGGCTGGTACACGACGACGTGTTCCTGACAACCAAGCTCTGGAACGACCGCCATACCGACGCGGCCGCGGCGCTCGACGAGAGTCTGGCCCTGCTCGGCCGCGACGCGATTGATCTGTACCTTATCCACTGGCCGTGCCCGGCGGCTGACGATTACGTCGATGCGTGGAAGGCGCTGGTCGACCTTCGCGAGGCCGGCAAGGCACGCTCAATTGGCGTGTCGAACTTCATGCCCGAACACCTCGACCGCATTATCGAAGCGACCGGCGTCACGCCCGCGGTCAACCAGATTGAGCTCCACCCGACCTTCCAGCAGCGCGACTGCGCTGCCTACAACGCCGATCACGGGATCGTGACGCAGAGTTGGAGCCCGCTCGGGCAGGGCGAGACGCTCAACGCCGAGCGGATCGTCGGCATCGCGGATCGCATCGGCGCGACCCCGGCGCAGGTCATTATCGCCTGGCACCTGGCGAAAGGCTTCTCGGTCATTCCGAAGACGGGCAACGTCGATCGCCTCGCTAGCAATTTTGCTGCGCGAGAGATAACGCTCTCGGCCGATGACATTGCGGCGATCGACGCGATGGACGACGCTGACGGCCGCATGGGACCAGATCCGGCGAGCGGCTGACGCCGGTTCGGACAGCGACGGCGCCGCATGGGCTTGTGATCCGCTGCGTCGTTCATCCCGTGAGTGCGTGCGCGGCTTTCAGGTCTTCGACGAACTTCGCATATTCACTCTCCTGCGCCGCCTCGTCGGGCAGGCGGAGCAGGTAGCTAGGGTGCACCGTTATCCACGCGGTGCCACCGCCTTCGCCGGGTAACGTCAGCGCCCGGCCGCGCTCGCGCCCGATCGTCATTACCTTGCCGAACAGACTGCGTGCTGCAGTGGCGCCCAGCGCTACTGTCACCTTGGGGCGGAGCAGCATTTGCTCCTGTTCGATCCACCAGCGGCATGCGGTGATCTCGCCCGCGTCGGGCTTGGCGTGGATGCGCCGCTTGCCGCGCGGCTCGAATTTGAAATGCTTCACCGCATTGGTGACGTAGGTTTCATCGCGCGTGATTCCGGCCTCGGCAAGCGCGCGGTTGAATACCTGACCCGCCGGACCGACGAAGGGATGCCCGGCCAGATCCTCCTGATCGCCCGGCTGCTCACCGACGAACATCATCGAAGCCGAAACCGGCCCCTCGCCAAACACCGTCTGCGTCGCATGCTTGTACAGGTGGCAGCGCGTGCAGCTCATCGCTTCCTCGCGCAGCGCCTCCCACGCCGCTTGCGCATTGCCGCCGATGCTGCTGCGTGCCTGCGTGATCATCCCGCTCTCCCGTGCCTGCGCGGTCGCCAGCAGCTCGGGCACGAGCGCGGTTTCCGGCATGTTCTTCCAATATTTGCGCGGCATCTCCTTCAGCATCGCGCCGACCTTGACGCGCGCGGGATTGAAGATGCTGGCGTAATAGGTCTTCCACACGTCCTCGATCGGATCGCCGTCGGGGGCGTCGCCGCGCTGCGCACCCGGTCCTTGCGACAGCGCCGCCCCGTCCCAGTGGAGCGAGACCTCGGGCGTCAGGATCGACCAGCGCATGCTGGCGAAGCGGTTGACGAAGAACGCCGCGTTGGCGCGCACGATGTGATGGTCGGGCTCCCACCACGCGACGAAACGCGCGGCGCCGTCCTCCTCTACCTCGCGAAAGCGCAGGAACGCGCGCATCTTGTGGATGTCGCGTCGCACGTGCTTGGCGAGACCATCGAGCCGGCGCACCAGCGGATCGGCCTGATCCTCCACCAGCCTGGGTTCGCGGCGCAGGCGAAAGAGCGTGGTGTAGAGCAAGGCAAACCGCTCCGGGTCGCTATGCAGCACCGCACTGCGCGCGAGATCAAGGAACGCACGTGACACCTTGAGCGCGGGGGCCGTCGAATCGTGGCGCGGCGCAGGCGCGTCCCCGCCGGCCGCGGCGAACAGGTCGCCGGGCACGTCGCCGACCTGCCACACCACTTCATCGGGCGGGACGCCATCGACGGCCAACCCGCGCGCCGCGTCGCGCCAGGCGTCGAAATCGTCGGGCAAGGGGAGGGTGACCACGCGCATGCCCTCACACAACCCGCAACCGCCCGCACCGGTTGCGGATCGGCGTTCGAGCGGCGGTGACACGCACTTGAGTGGCGCGCTAGTCAGGCTGGATGACAAGCCCAGCGCAGTAACGATCCGTGATTATCGCGCCGGCGACGCACCCGTGATGGCGCGTATCTACTTCATCGCGGTGTACGCGCTGGGCACCCGACGAACCCGATCCCGAATACTTCGTGGCGCGCGCCGTCGATGGACGGCGAACGCTGTCGGCTGTGACAGTGAGGGCGCGGTGATCGGCTTCGACAACGTGGAGGCAAACGGCCATATTGCCCTGCTCTACTGCCATTCCGACGCAGCCGGCACCGGCGTCGCATCAGGAATCGTCGCGGCGCTGATCGACCACGCGCAGGTCGCGGGCATGCCCGATCTGCATGTCGAGGCGAGCAAATTGGCGCGCGGTCTGTTTGAGCGGCACGGCTTCACGTTGGCGCACCGACGCGACTTCTCCCTAAATGGCATGCCGATCGATAATCACCGAATGATACGCTCGCTTTGGTGACGGGTCAGGCCGCGAAAAGCTCAAGCTGCTGCTTCTTGGGTGCGACCAGTGGCTTCAACTCGGCACGATCGGTCAGCGACACCGGGCGCCAGTCGTCGGTGACGATGAACGGCCTGATCTTGGCAATAGAGACGGTCAGTCGCGCCACATCGTCTAGCCGCAGCCGTCGCCAGCGCCGCGAGGCAAGAATGTTCTTCACTGCCTTCGTACCCAGCCCGGGCACGCGCAACAGCGCCTCGCGCGGCGCACGGTTCACGTCGACGGGAAAGTGCTCGCGAAACTTCAGCGCCCAAGCGAGCTTGGGATCAATGTCGAGCGGCAGCATGCCCGTCGCGGCATCGGTCGCGGCGACGACTTCGTGCGGCTGGAACTCGTAAAAGCGCATTAGCCAGTCGGACTGATACAGCCGGTGCTCGCGCATCAGCGGAGGACGCTGCAGCGGCAGGACCGCACTCGCGTCCGGGATGGGGCTGAACGCCGAATAATAGACGCGCCGCAGATTGAAGCGGTCGTACAATTGCGAAGCCTTGCCGACGATATCACCGTCGGTCGCCGCGTCCGCGCCGACGATCATCTGCGTCGACTGACCGGCAGGCGCGAAGCGCGGCGCCGACTTGTACTTGGCCTTCGCGTCGGACAGGTCGGCAATCGACGCCTTGACCCCGCGCATCGCCCCCTCGATCCGCACTTCGTCCTTTTCCGGCGCGAGCCGCTTTAGCCCCGACGAGGTCGGCAGCTCGACGTTGATCGACACGCGATCCGCGTAAAGTCCCGCCTGATGGACCAGCTCGGGGTCGGCATCGGGGATCGTCTTGAGGTGGATGTAGCCGCGGAAATGATGATCCTCGCGCAAGCTGCGCGCGACCTCGACGATCTGCTCCATCGTATAATCGGGCGACGAGATGATGCCCGACGACAGAAATAGCCCCTCAATGTAGTTGCGACGGTAGAAGGACAGCGTGAGGTTCACGACTTCTTGCGCGGTGAAGCGCGCGCGCCGCACGTTCGAACTCTTGCGGTTGATGCAATAATGACAGTCGAAAATGCAGCTGTTGGTCAGCAGAATCTTGAGCAGCGAGATGCAGCGACCATCGGGCGCATAGGCATGGCAGATGCCCATCCCCTCGGTCGAACCAAGCCCCTTACCATCGCGACTGTCGCGCTTCGACGTGCCCGAGGAGGCACATGACGCGTCGTACTTCGCCGCATCGGCCAGGATTGCCAGCTTCTGTTTGACATCGAGCTGCGCCATGCGTTCGATATATGTTCGCGTGACCGAAATGTCGAGCTTGTGCCGTCGCTTGCCGGCCTGCTCGTGCTCGGCCAAGACGTGGCGCGATGCGCGACGTGATCGATCGATGGTCCCCCCGATTGGGGGACGAGGCACCCTATTGGGCGCTCGCGCTCACCTGTCTCGCCGGGCTCGCATTTAAGCTCCACTGCGGGGCGTACTGGCTGGGCACCGAGCAATATACCACCGGCTGCTACAGCGACGCGGTGCCGTTCTGGGGCTTGCGCGGGGTCGCGGCGGGGCAGGTGCCGTATTTTCAGGCGCGGATGGAATATCCCGTGCTCACCGGCGCGCTGATCTGGGTCGAGGGATTGGTCGCGCGCGTGCTGGGGCTCGGGCGACCCGACGCGGCCGACTTTTTGACCGCGGTGTGGCTCGGCAACACCGCTTTCGCCTATCTGATCCTCCACCTGATGCAGCGGGCAGGCGTCGGCCGGTTGCGCCAGTATGCCTGGGCGCTCGCTCCCCCGCTGGTGCTGTACGTCGCGCATAATTGGGATTTGCTCGCCGGCAGCCTCGCGGTTGCGGCGGTGCTCGCGGCATCACGCGGGCAGGACGTACGCGCGACCGCGCTCGCAGCGCTTGGCGGCGCGGCGAAGCTGTTTCCGCTGTTGCTGCTCCCGCTGCTGGGCCTCGCCGCACTGCTGCGGCGAGGAGGTACGATCGGCGCCAACGTTACGCGCGCGGCATCGCTCGTCGCGGTCGCGCTCGCTGCTTGGGGCGCGGTTAACCTGCCGGTCGCGGCGACCGCCTTCACCAACTGGAGCGAGTTCTACGCCTTTTCCAGTCAGCGCAGCGGCACCGCGGCCAGCGTGTGGGAGCTTGCCAATACCTTCAACTGGTACCCGACCGACATTCCGGCGCGCAATCGGCTGGCGCTGATCGCCTTTTTCGTCGGCGCCACCGGAATCGTGCTTGCGGGCTGGCGGCGGCACGCGGCGCATTTGTGGGTACTGTTCACGCCCGTCCTCGCGTGGTTCCTGCTCACCAACAAGGTATGGTCGCCGCAGTTCGACCTGTGGCTGTGGCCGCTCCTGGTCCTGACCGGCACGCGCGCGCGACCGCTCGCACTGTTCCTGCTCGGCGATCTGCTCGCCTATTTCGCCGAGTTCTGGCTCTTCGCCGGGCTGGAGGGAGCGTGGCCCTCCGCCAGCCAGGTCGACGTCGCCACCGCCGCTGCCGTCCGCGGCGTCGCCGTCCTGTGGATCATCTGGGCGGCGGTGCGCGACCCTGCGCCCGCGTGGATCAGCCGCGTTACTCCGCCGCGAGCAGCCGCTCCGCACTCCCCAGGTCGACCGATACCAGCCGGCTGACCCCGCGCTCGATCATCGTCACGCCGAACAGGCGGTGCATGCGGCTCATCGTCACTGCATTGTGCGTGACGACCAGATAGCGCGTCCGCGTCTCGCGCGTCATCCGCTCGAGCAGCGCGCAGAAGCGATCGATATTGGCGTCGTCCAACGGCGCATCGACCTCGTCGAGCACGCAAATCGGTGCCGGGTTGGTCAGGAACAGTCCGAAGATCAGCGCCACCGCGGTCAGCGCCTGCTCACCGCCCGATAGCAAGGTCAGCGATTGCAGCCGCTTGCCCGGCGGCTGCGCCATGATCTCGAGGCCCGCTTCGAGCGGATCGTCCGAGTCGATCAATTCGAGATGGGCTTGGCCGCTGACGCCGTACCCGGCATCGAACAACGTCGCGAAAAGCCGGCGAAAATGCCGGTCGACGGCCTCGAACGCGGCGAGCAGCCGCTCGCGCCCCTCGCGGTTGAGCGTGCCAATTGATCCGCGCAGGCGGTTGACCGCCTGCCCAAGTTCGGCTCGCTCGGCGGCGTTGCCCGCGCCTGACGCTTCCAGCTCGGCCAGTTCCTGCTGGGCAACCAGATTGACCGGGCCGATCCGCTCGCGCTCGCGCGTCAGCCGCTCGTACGCGGTCGCCTCGATCTCTGGCGATCCGACTTCAGCGGGCGCGAAGCCGATCCTCTCAGGCAGTACGGGCGCGGGACATTCGAAACGCTCGCCCGCGCGGCGCCCGAGGTCGACACGGCGCGATTCATGATGGTCGGCGCGCGCGGCAGCGCCCGCACGTCGCTCGCGCGCGACCGACAGCGTCTCGCCCGTCTGCCGCGCATTACTCTCCGCATCGCGCAGCGTCCGCTCGTGGGCCTGCTCGTCCGCGCTGGCCCGCGTCATTTCGGCACGAGCCGCGCCATGTGTCTCAACCGCCTGCTCGACGGCATGGGCAAGCTCT
The DNA here is from genome assembly GCF_913778135.1 of uncultured Sphingomonas sp. Taxonomy (GTDB): domain Bacteria; phylum Pseudomonadota; class Alphaproteobacteria; order Sphingomonadales; family Sphingomonadaceae; genus Sphingomonas. The sequence continues at coordinate 30,898 of NZ_CAJYVU010000091.1, forward strand.
GGCAGCTTTGGCACGATAACGGCGAGCTCGCGCGCGATCTCGCGCTCGCGCTTCGTCATGTCGGCAATCCGCCGCGCGGCGTCGCCCGCGCGCGCCCGCCAGCTCTTGGCATCGCCCAGCATGCCCGCGAGCCGTTCGCGCAGCACTGCCGCCTGCCGCTCGCTCGCCTGCCTCGCCCCGCGTGCGACATCGACCGCCTGTCGCCGCGCTGCATCGTCGCGTCGCAGCGCCGCGATCGTGCTGGCGGTCGCACTCGAATCCGGGAGTTCCGCGACCGCCACCTCGGCGCGCGCCACATCGGTTGCCGCCTCGTCGCGGTCGCGCGCCGCGCGGCGCTCGCGCGCGGCGGCGTCGGCCCGCTGCCCCTCGATCCGCTCGAGCATCGTCTCCGCGCGTGCCTGACCAGCCTGGGCCTCGCGTATGTCAGCCTCCGCCCGCGTGATCGCACTCCGCGCCGCGCGCGCATCGCCCTGCGCGGCAGCAATCGCCCCGTTTACCGAGCGGAGCGATGCCGCCGCCTCGCTTGCTGCCTGTTGCGCCGCCGGCAAGGCCGCCTCGATCGCGGATAGTCGGTTCTGCCGCGTCAGCCGCTCGGCGGCAGCCAAACCACCGCCGGTGACGATCAGGCCATCCCACCGCCGCATCTTGCCGTTCCGCGTCACCAGGCGCTGACCTACCGCGAGCGCCGTGCCGTCGTCCGCCGCGACCACGAACACCTGCGCCAGCCGTCGCGCGAGCACCGCTGGTGCCTCGACGTGCAGGCTCAGCGGTTCGCCACCGGCGGGTGCGACGGGATCATCGCCGCGCCGCTCCGCACCCGCCCAATAGGCAGCGTCGCCGACAGCGAGCCCGATTTCCAGATCGTCGCCCAGCGCCGCGGCTAGGGCGCGCTCGTAACCCGATGCGACCGTCACGCGATCGAGCAACCGCTCGCGTCCGCCGCGCTTGAGTGCGCGTGCGAGGGTTGCTTGCTCCGCCTCAAGCGCCACCTGTTCGGCATGCGTCGACGCGCGTGCCTGTTCGGCGGTATCGCGGTCTGCGAAGGCGGCACGTTCGGCCCCCTCTGCCGCAGTCAATAAGCCGCGCGCTTGCTCGCGGGCCGTGCGCGCAACTGTTTGCGCGCTAATCGCCGCCTCACGCTCGGCCACGACCGGCTCGCTTCGCGCGATCGCGTTCAGCGCCTCGGCCGCCACAGCGCGCTCGTGATCGGCGCGAGCGAGCCGCGCCTGCGCTTGCGTGAGCGCCGCTTGCGCAATCCGCGCCTCCGCCTGCTCGCTCGCCTGAGCCGCGAGCGCCTGCGCCAGCGCGACTTCGGCATCGCGCCCCAGCCGCTCCGCCGCACTCAGCGCCGCCTCCAGTCCGGGCAATCCAGCTTCGGCCTCCGCGGCAGCGCGCTCGAGTGCCTTGGTGTCGCTCCCGAGCGTTGCGAGCGCTGCTGCCGCTTCGTTCGCGAGCGCTCCTTCGCGATCCCGATCCCTCGCAATCGCTGCAGCTGCCTGTTCCAGCTCGGTCCTGCGCCGCTCGGCCGCGGTGGCTTCGCCCCGCAACGCCGCGAGAATGTGCGCGGCCTCGCTGGCATGATCGCGCGCGGCGAGCGTGATGGCGCGCGCCTCCGCTAGCGCCGCGATCGCGGCGTCCTGCGCGGCTGCGGCCGTGTCATGCGCGTCCTGCGCCGCAATAACCGCGGCGTCGGCCATCCGCGCCTCGTCGCGCGCCGAGATCGCGGCCTGATCGGCGTCGCGCCACTGCGCGAAGATGGTCCGCGCCTCCGCCACCCGAATTGCCCCGGATAGCGCGCGATAGCGTTCGGCAGTTCGTGCCTGTCGCCTGAGCGCATTCACGCGCGCGTCGGTATCGGCGATCACCGCGTCGAGCCGCTCCAGGTTCGCCTCGGTCGCGCGCAGCCGCGCCTCCGCGTCGCGACGCCGGACGTGCAGACCCGCGATTCCCGCGGCCTCCTCCAGCATCGCGCGGCGATCAGCGGGCTTGGCGGCGATGACAGCACCGATGCGGTTCTGGCTCACCAGCGCGGGGCTGTGCGCGCCGGTTGCCGCATCGGCGAACAGCAGCTGCACGTCCTTCGCGCGTACGTCGCGCCCATCGATCCGGTAAGCCGAGCCTGCGCCGCGTTCGATTCGCCGCACGACTTCGGTTTCTTCGCCCGCGTCCTGCTCCAGTAGAATCGACACCTCGGCGAAATCACGCGGCGGCCGCGTGGCGGTACCGGCGAAGATCACGTCCTCCATGCCGGCGCCGCGCATCGACCGGGCGGAGTTCTCCCCCATTGTCCAGCGCAGCGCCTCGAGCAGGTTGGACTTGCCGCAGCCGTTCGGGCCGACCACGCCCGTCAGCCCCGGCTCGATCACCAGGTCGGCCGGGTCGACGAAGCTCTTGAACCCCGTCAACCGCAGCCGCTTGATCTGCACGCGCGGACGCTCCCTTTTACGCGCGTGAGGTGGGTGTCAGGCGCCCGCGTTCTTCAACGCGCCCTGGACCCCGTCCCACGTCACGACATTGTCGAGCTTGTTGCCGTTCAGGAAGAACGTCGGCGTTCCCTGCACGCCCTTTTCGGTGCCTGCGTCCATGTACTTGGTCAGCGCCTCGATCTGCTTTTCGTCGGTTAGGCACGCGCGCGCCTGCGCCTCGGGGATCCCGCGCTGCTTGACGAAATCGATGAAGCCCAGCTTCTCGGCCCAGGCGGTGAAGATCTGACCCGGCTTCTTGCCCTGCTGCGCCTGCTGGAACGCGCCCGCATCCTCCATCTTGGGCAGCACGGTCGGCTGTGCCGCAAACATTTCCTCCAGCAACGGGAAGAACGGCTGTGTCCCGCCGCAACGGCCGAGCAACGCGGGCGGGAAATCGGGTGCGCCGTGGACCAGGAACTCGCGGAATTCGTACGAGACCTTTCCGGTTTTTACGTAATTGTCCATCAGCGGGCGCATGCCGGTGTTGGCGAACGCGCCGCACGTCGGGCACAACCGTGAGCCATATTCGACCAGCTTGAGCGGTGCATTCGGGTTGCCCGCGACGAAGCCGCCCTCAGGTGTCTGCGACACCGTCTGCGTCCAATCCTGTCCGGTCGGCGCAGCGGCTGCCTTGACCGAGCCGGCGGGTGCGCTTGGCGCGTCGTTGCTGCCGCTGCAGCCGGTCATCAGCGCCAGCGCGCCGGCGAGAAGTGCGATACGCTTCATGATCAACTCCGCTTCTTATTTCGCGCCGGCCGCGCGCAGCATCGGCTGCAATTGCGCCCAGGTCACCGTCTGGATCAACTTGCCGTTCAGGATGAACGCGGGCGTGCCCGCCGCCACCTCGGTCGATTGCGACACCTTGAGCGCAGCGTTCAGCGCAGTCTCGTTGGCGAAGCACGCGTCGATTGCCGCCGGAGCGACGCCCGCCTTCCGCGCGATCGCCGTCAGCCCGGCCCCGTCCGCCAGCGCGCGCAGCTGCGCGGTCTGCGGGTAGCTCGCGATCCGCGCGGCGTTGGCGCCGTCCCACTCGATCGCGCGGGTGATCCAGTCCTGCTGTCGGGCAAGGAACGCCGCATGCACTGCTGGAAAGGCCTTCGGTCCCGCGCACCGGGCCAGCGTCGCGGCGGCAAGATCGGTCTTGTCGTGCAGCTGGTTGCGCACTTCGACCGCGAGCGTGCCCGAGCGGACCATCGCCTTGATGCTAGGCTCCGACTCGGCGGCGAAATGCGCGCAGTGCGGGCAGGTGTAGCTCAGGATCTCGACCAGCCGCACCTTGGCCTTGGGATTGCCGATCAGATAGCTACCGGTCGCGACCGGAGCTGCCACCGCGGTCCACGGTCGCGGGGCCGCGCCGGCGGGCGCGGCGGCAAACATCGTTGCGGCGAGCAGGGGCAGGAGCGTCTTCATGTCGGCCGTTTTCACTTGATCTGGGGCAGGCTGGGATGGTTGGCGACGCCGGAAGCAAGCGCCTCCAGCACCGCCTTCAGCTCGGGGTCGGCGATCGTCTTCAAACTGGCGCCGAGTTCGCTGGGTGCGGGCGCGAGTTCGGGCATCACGCGGCGCGGCGCGCGCTTGGTGATCTCGCCTTGGCGGATCGCAATCCGCGCTACCGCCTGATAGCCGAAGAAGCGGTTCACCCGCTCGGTGATCTCGGGCAGCACGTGCTGCATCATCACCGCGTGCGCGCCACGGCACGTCAGCGTCAGCGTGCCGTCCTGCTTCTTTCCCATTGGAAAGCGGATCGATTCAGGTGAGCTGACCGCCGCGAGCCGCTCGCCGACGATCTCGGGCCAGCGTGACACCACCGCCGATTGCACGAAGCCGAAGCGTCGGAACGCCGCACCACCGATTGCGGGCAGCAGTTCTGACACGGCGCGTGACCGGTTCTGACGCTCGGGCGGGGGCAGGGGGGCGCGTGGGCGCTTGCTCATCCGCCCGCCCATGCCATAGCGGACCCGTGGACGCCAAGGATTCGATCGCGCCGTTGCTGAGCAAGCCCGCCGATCCGAGCGCCGTGGCGCCCGCGCTGCTCGACTGGTACGACCGTCACCGCCGCGACCTGCCGTGGCGCGCGAAGCCCGGCGAGGCGCCTGATCCGTACCGCGTGTGGCTGTCGGAGGTGATGCTGCAGCAGACGACGGTCGCCACGGTCCGCCCGCGATTTGTCGCGTGGACGCGGCGCTGGCCGACCTTCGCCGATCTTGCCGCCGCTGACGAGGCCGACGTGATGGCTGCCTGGGCCGGGCTCGGCTATTATGCGCGCGCCCGCAATCTGCTCGCCGCCGCGCGCGTGATCGCGACGGAGCACGGCGGGGCGCTGCCGCGGACGGAGGATGCGCTGCGACGCTTGCCGGGTTTCGGCGCCTACACCGCTGCCGCGGTCGCCGCGATCGCGTTCGGGGAGCGCGCGGTGGTGGTCGACGCCAATGTCGAGCGCGTCGTCGCGCGACTGTTCGCGATCTCCACGCCACTGCCCGCCGCGCGGCCGGCGATCCGCGCCGCCACCGACCACATCACGCCCGAGCAGCGCGCCGGCGACTTCGCGCAGGCGATGATGGATCTGGGGCAGGCGGTCTGCACCGTGCGCCGTCCCAAATGTCTGCTGTGCCCATTGAACGCGCACTGCGCCGCTCAGGCGAGCGGTGAGCCCGAGCGTTTTCCGGTCAAGAAGCCGAAGGCTGAGCGTCCGCACCGGCACGGTATGATATTCTGGCTGACGCGAGAAGGCGTGAGTGGCCGCGAGGTGCTGCTCGTCCGCCGCCCCGACAAGGGGCTGCTCGGCGGCATGCGCGCGCTGCCGACCGGGCCGTGGGAAGAGGAGCAACCCGGCCTCACGGGTGCACCCATCCAAACCGACTGGCGCTCGCTCAACGCAGGCGTCAGCCACGGCTTCACCCACTTCACGCTCGATCTTGCGCTGGTAACGGGCGAGGCGCATGGCACGGTCGAAACCACCGGCGAATGGTGGTCGATCGCATCGCTGGACAAGGCCGGTCTGCCGACCGTCTTCGCCAAGGCGGCGCGTGCGGCGATGGGGATGGAGGCAGGGTGATGCTGGTTCGTTGGTCACGTGGACGCCGTGCGGGAATGGTCGCGAGCGGCGCGGCATTGGCGCTCGTCGCCGGGCTGACGGTGGCGCGCGAGGCGGCATCGCAGGCGAACCCTCGTCCGGCGGCTCCGTCGCGCCAGTCGGCCATGCCGCGTCCGCGCATACCGGTACCGAACGGAGAAACACTCGGGCGTATCTTCCTGCCCGACACGCAAGGCTTGTTCGACCGTATCGTCGCTGACGGTCGCGCGCCCGGCATCGCGGGCGCCTTCGGGCACGGCGACGGTCCGACGCTCTACCTGTCGGCCGGCCGGATCGCCACCGACGCTGGCGCCCCTGCCGCCGGCCCCGACAGCCTGTGGCGCGTTTATTCGATGACGAAACCGATCACTGGCATGGCTGCGATGCTGCTGGTGCAGGACGGACGCATCAAGCTCGACGATCCCGTCTCCAAATACATTCCGGCATTCGCGAAGATGCGGGTGCTGACCAATCCCGACACTTCGCTCGACACGGTGCCCGCGGTACGTCCGATCACCATCCGCATGCTGCTGACCCATTCGGCGGGGCTGAGCTACAACATCCTCGCCAAGGGACCGCTGCTGAAAGAGACCGAGCGGCTGGGCGTCGTGCCCGCGCAGGTCAATGCCGAGGTCGAGCGCGAGGCGCGGCGCACCCGCCCCACCAGCCTGCAGGCATTCGCCGAGCGCGCCGCGCAACTGCCGCTGATCGCACAGCCGGGTACGAAGTGGAGCTACTCGATCGGGCTCGACGTGATGGGCGCCGTGATCGAGCGCGCGAGCGGCATGTCGTTCGAACGCTTCGTGCAGACGCGGCTGCTCACCCCGCTTCGCATGACCTCGACCGGGTGGCAGGTTCCCGCTGGCGAGCGCGCACGCTTCGCCACGCTCTATGTCGCCGCCGCCGGGCGGCTGATGCCGTTCGATCCCGCCTCGACTTCGCCCTATCTCGAACGTCCCAGCTTTCCCTACGGCGGCGCGGGGCTGGTGTCGTCGGCGCGCGATTATGACCGTTTCCTGCACATGATCCAGGACGGCGGAACGCTCGACGGGGTCGAGGTGATGAAGCCGGAGACGGTACGCCTCGCGACCTCCAACCTGCTGCCCGCGGGCGTGAGCTTCACCGGCTATAATCCCGGTACGCAGCCCGGCGCAGGGTTCGGCGCGGGGGGGTACGTGCAGCTGGAAGACGCGCCCGGCGGCGCACCGCGCGGCACCTATGCGTGGAGCGGTGCGGCCAACACGATCGCGTTCGTCAATCCGTTGCAGCGGACGCGCGGTACCGCGATGACCAACATCTTCCCGCCCGGCAGCCTCGATCTCGCCAAGCAGGTCGGTGAGGCACTTCGACGCGATGCCGAACGACGCGCCGAACAGCAGGGCCGGCGGTGACAATGGGCTTAGGCAGTAAACTCACTCCCGGCTTCACCGGCGGTACGCTCGACCGCGCCGATGCGATGCGCCACGACGATGCCGCGCTTGCTGCCGCGATGGGTAACTGGCAGGCGCGATTGCTCGTCCTGCACAATTGGGAGCCAGAGGTTACCGACGACGGCCGGCTCGGCTGGACGATGCTGACCGAGGCGGCGGACGACGCCGAGTTCGTGCTGCTCGGGCTCGACAACGGCCGCCCGCGCTTCGCTGCCTTGCCGCCGGGGCAGGGCGCGCCGCCGCCTTTCCGTTCGCCGACGTTGTTCGGCGTGCTCGATCAACTCCAGCCCGGCGAGGCGGCGACGTTCGCCACCGCGCGCTCGCTGCTCGACTGGCATGCGCGGCACCGCTTCTGCGCCAATTGCGGTACGCCGACCGCGCTTTTCCGCGCCGGCTGGGGCCGCAAATGCCCGAACTGCCACGCCGAGCATTTCCCGCGCACCGACCCAGTCGTCATCATGCTCGCCGAGCACGAGGGCCGCGCGCTGATCGGTCGCCAGCCGAGCTGGCCCGCCGGGCGCTATTCCGCGCTCGCCGGCTTTCTCGAACCCGGCGAAGCGATCGAGGAAGCCGTTCGGCGCGAGATCGGCGAAGAAGCCGGGGTTGCGGTCGGTTCTGTGCGCTACGTCGCCAGCCAACCGTGGCCGTTCCCCTCGCAGCTGATGATCGCCTGCGTCGGTCAGGCGCTGAGTGCCGAGATCACGCTCGACGAGAACGAGCTCGAAGACGCCAAGTGGGTCACCCGCGACGAGGTGCTCGCGGCATTGGATGGCAGCGGCGATGCCTTCCTCGCACCGCCGCCCTACGCGATCGCGCATACGCTACTTCACGCCTGGGCGCACGAACTGGCATAGCGCGCGTCGGTCCGGCGAGCATTCGTGCCTGCGCTCCGAGCGCGGGGCAGCTGCGTGATGATCGTACAGGCTCCGCGCCGGGCGTGACCGAGGGGTAGGGCGGCAGGCGAAATCGTGGCGAGGCGCGCCAACGGCTCACGCCGCGGCCATCGCCGCCTCCGTCTCCGCGATCCAGCCGCCGCCCATCACGCGGTCGCCGTCGTACAGCACCGCCGCCTGCCCAGGGGCAACGCCGTATTCGGGCGCGTCGAACACCAGCCGGTCGCCCAGCATCCGCGCCGGTACCGGCTTCGCCATCGACCGCACCTTGGCGGTGAGCGCGCCGGTGAGCGGACCGAGTACGTTCATATCCTCCAACCGCGCCGCCGCGACCGCCAGCGCACGGCGGGGACCGACGACGACGCGCTGCGCTTCGGCCTCGACACGCACGACGTAGAGCGGCTCGGGACTGCCGCCGATCTCCAGCCCGCGGCGCTGGCCGACGGTGTAGTGGATGATGCCGCGATGCTCGCCTAGCTTGCGTCCCGACAGGTCGACGATCTCGCCGCCCTGCGCGGCTTGCGGACGCAGTTTCTTCACCAGCCCGGCGTAATCGCCGTCGGGCACGAAGCAGATGTCCTGACTGTCGGGCTTGGCCGCGACGAGCAGCTCCAGTTCGGCCGCGATTTCGCGCACGCGCGACTTGGGCAAATTGCCGAGCGGAAAGCGCAGGAAATCGAGCTGCGCGGCCGTGGTGGCAAACAGGAAATAGCTCTGGTCGCGCGCCGGATCGGCACCGCGGTGCAGCTCGGCACCACGCTCGCCTTCGATGCGGCGGACGTAATGTCCGGTCGCGAGCGCGTCGGCGCCTAGGTCACGCGCGAGCGCTAACAGGTCGGTGAACTTCGGCCCCATGTTGCACTGGACGCACGGGATCGGGGTACGCCCGGCGAGATATTCGTCGGCGAAACGGTCGACCACCTGTTCGCGGAAGCTCGTTTCGTGGTCGAACACGTAATGCGCGATGCCCAGCCGGTCGCACACCGCGCGCGCGTCACGAATGTCGCGCCCGGCGCAGCACGCGCCGGCGCGCTTCGTCGCCTCGCCATGATCGTAGAGTTGCAACGTGACGCCGATCGTCTCGACGCCGGTGCGCGCGGCAAGTGCTGCCACGACCGAGCTGTCGACCCCGCCCGACATCGCGACGACGATGCGGCGCGCGCCCGGGGGCAACTGGAAATCGGCGAGATCTTGCATGGCCTTGTTATAGGCAGTTCGTCGCTCGCCCGCCACTCGCCGCCGCAGCCGGGCGCGTGCTTTACCGCTCCTTCAGCTTCTCGGGCCTAAGCGGGATTGTAACAAACGACGGTGTCGGGGTGGCCATGCGTGAACAGCATATCAGAAGACCGGGCCAAGCCGTGAAGACCCTGTTTACCGCGCCGCTTTAAACACCGTTCAAGGCCATCACCCTACAAGGGTCGCACGATGGAACGGGGACACAAGTTCCCAGCCGAGGTTTAGGAATGATCGAGAACCAGAAGATTCGTCCCGCTAAAGTCATCGGCCCGCTGGGCGAGCCGCTGACGCTGGACACGTTGCCGCCGGCGGACACGACGCGGTGGGTCGTGCGGCGCAAGGCGGAGGTCGTCGCGGCGGTCAACGGCGGGCTGTTGTCGGTCGACGACGTGTGCGCGCGTTACGGCCTGACCGTCGAAGAGTTCGCCGGTTGGCAGCGCGCGATCGATCGTTCGGGCATGCCGGGTCTTCGGGTGACGCGCATCCAGCATTACAAGTCGCTGTACGAACGCCAGCAGAAATTCTAAGCCGAGGTTTCGCCTGCGGAACAATATTTCGTTGTCAAGCGTCTTTCCCCCAGCGCCCGGCTTGGGCGAGTAACCAAGGGGAGTGTTTGCGATGAACCTCATTATCTGGCTTATTGTTGGCGGTGTCATTGGCTGGCTGGCCAGCATCATCATGCGCACCGACGCTCAGCAGGGCATCTTCCTGAACATCATCGTCGGCATCGTCGGCGCGTTCCTGGGTGGCCTGATCTTCACCGGTGGCTCGATCAACAACGCACCGCTTAACCTTTACTCGTTCCTGATCTCGCTGCTGGGCGCCGTCGTCCTGCTCGCGATCGTCAACCTGTTCCGTCGCGGTCGCGTGCGTTAACCGCACTTCCTAACGGTACAAGCAGAACGGCCGCCCGAGCGATCGGGCGGCCGTTTCGCGTTTATTTCAGCACGAAGCGAACGTTGATCGTCGCCGACACTTCGGTCTCACCGGGCAGCACCTGCGTCGCGGGCGCACTATCCGCCGCCATCGCGCGGGCGCGGAACATCACCGGCGGTTGCGGCTGCCCGCCGTCATTCTCTCCTGCTTCGTTGATCGACAGGATGCGGTCGACCCGAAGACCCGCCGCCTGCGCATACAGCGCCGCGCGTGCCTTGGCGCGCGCCACGGCGTCGGTGCGCGCCGCATCCAATGCAGCGTCGGGCTGCGACAAGGACAGCGACGGTCCGTCGATCTGGTTCGCGCCTGCCTTTACCAGCGCATCGAGCACCGCGCCGCTGCGCGCGATGTCGCGGAACTTGACCGACACGCTGTTGCTCGCCTGATATCCAGTCACCACCGGCGGCTGGTTGTCGGCGTAGCGATATTGCGGCTGGAGCGACACGTTGCTGGTCGACAGGTCGCGCTGGGCGATGCCGGCGGATTTGAGGCTGGCGATCACCTGCGCCATGCGCGACGCATTTTCCTGCGTTGCGGCAGCCGCGGTCGGCGCCTGTGTCACGACGCCCGCGCGGATCACCGCCTGATCGGGCGTGCGCGTCACGCGACCGGTCGCGCTCACCTCCAGCACGGTGCCGTCGATCGGCGCCGCCTGCGCCGTGTTCATCTGTGCCATCACGCTGGTTGGTAGCATGATCGCCGCTGCTCCGGCGAGCCACATGGCGGCGTGTGAAGTTGATCGCATCAAAAACCTCCCGTTCGTTAACGCTTGATCGTCTAGGCTCACCGAAACCAACACAAGCTGAATGATGCGCGGGCTTGCGCGCGGTGACGTAGCTGGATAATACAGCGCGGGGTTGAGGGACAAGAAGCGCGCATGACGTACGAGCCGGGGACTTTGGAAGGCGAACGGCTGTTGCTGACCGATGATCGGCCGCGTCGGCGCCGGCGCTGGATCATCGCCGCGCTGGTAGCACTCGCGCTCGTCGGCGGGTGGTTCGTGTTCAAGCATGAGAAGGCAGCGCCGCCCGCCGCCCAGTCTTCGGATGCGGGCGGGCCCAACGTTACCGTGATCGTGCCCGGCAATCAGTTGGTCGACCGCACCGTCAGCGCGACCGGAACGCTCGCGGCCCGGCGCGAGATGCCGGTCGGTGTCGCGGGCGAGGGCGGCATGGTGTCGCGCGTGCTGGTCGAACCGGGGCAATGGGTGAAGGCGGGGCAGGTGCTCGCAACGGTTGACCGCTCGGTCCAGGCGCAGACCGCCGCCAGCCTCGCCGCGCAGATCGGCGTCGCGCAATCCGACCTGACGCTCGCGCAGGCGGAGCTGGAGCGCGCGCAGAGCCTGGTCGACCGCGGCTTCATCTCCAAGGCCGACGTGCAGCGCCGTATTGCGACGCGCGACGCGGCTGCTGCCCGGTTGAAGGTGTCTCGCGCCGCCTTGTCCGAACAACGCGCGCGCAATGCACGGCTCGACATTCGCGCGCCCGCGGAGGGGCTGGTGCTGACGCGCGGGGTCGAGCCGGGTCAGATCGTCAGTTCAGGCTCGGGCGTGCTGTTCCGCATGGCCAAGGGTGGCGAGATGGAGATGCGCGCGCAATTGTCCGAAGCCGACCTGCAGGCGATCCACGTCGGGTCGCCCGCGACCGTCGCCCCGGTCGGCGACACGCGGCAGTTCTCCGGGCAAGTGTGGCAGGTATCGCCGATCATCGATCCGCAGACGCGGCAGGGTATCGCGCGCGTTGCATTGTCGTACAATCCCGCGCTCCGCCCCGGCGGCTTCGCCTCGACCACGATCACCGCCAACGCGGGCAACGCGCCCGAGCTGCCGCAGTCGGCGTTGCAGAGCGACGAGCAGGGCAATTACGTCTATGTCGTCGATGCGAGCAACAAGGCGCAGCGCCGCAACGTGACGCTGGGTCCGGTCGACAACAACAAGGTCGCGATCGCGACCGGGCTGACCGGCAACGAGCGTGTCGTGCTCTCCGCTGGTGCCTTCCTCAATCCCGGGCAGAAGGTGACGCCGATCCTGCGGCGCCAGGGGAGCTGACGGCTCATGGGTTTCCGCAACATCTCGGCCTGGTCGATCCGCAACCCGGTACCGTCGATCGTACTGTTCCTGATCCTGACCGTGATGGGCGTGGTCAGCTTCATCCGCATGGACATCAACCAGCAGCCGGACATCGATTTCCCCGGCGTGGTGATCTCGATCAACCAGCCGGGTGCGGCGCCCAGCGAGCTCGAAACTCAGGTGACGCAGCGCGTCGAGGCGGCGGTGCGCAGCCTGGAGGGGATCGACGAGATCAACTCCTACGTCAGCGAAGGCGACTCGACGACGGTGGTGCAGCTGGCGATCGGCACGCCGATCGACCGCGCGGTCAACGAGGCGCGTGACGCGATCACGCAAATCCGCGCCGATCTGCCCGACGGCATCACCGAGCCGCAGGTCAGCCGCATCAAGGCGAACGATTTCACGCTCGGCAGCTTCACCGCGACCGGCACCGACATGTCGATCGAGGATCTGAGCTGGTACATCGACAACACGGTGGCAAAGGAGCTGCTGTCGGTGTCGGGCATGGGCAGCGTGACGCGCAACGGCGGCGTCGATCGCGAGATCCGCGTCATCCTCGATCCCGCGAAGCTCGCGGCGCAGGGGCTGACCGCCAGCCAGATCAACCAGCAATTGCGTCAGGTGAACCTGAATGCGCCGGGCGGCCGCGCGGAGATCGCGGGCGCGGAACAGTCGGTCCGCGTGATCGGCAACGCCGACACCGCCTATCAACTCAGCCAGACGCAGATCAACGTCGGCGGCGGGCGCACCATCCGCCTCGCCGACATCGCGGTCGTGCGTGACCTGTATGGAGAGCGGCGCAGCGCGGCGGCGGTCGATGGCCGCTCGGTCATCTCGTTCGACTTCAAGCGTGCCAAGGGCGCCTCAGACGTGACCGTCTTCCGCGAGGCGAAGGCGAAGCTCGAGGCGCTTGAGAAGCGCAACCCGAAGGTCAAGTTCCGCCTGCGCGTCGACGGATCGGAATATGCGTTGGTCCAGTACAAGGCCGCGATCCACTCGATGATCGAGGGCGCGCTGCTGGCGGTGCTGGTCGTGTTCCTGTTCCTGCGCGACTGGCGCGCCACCTTTATCGCCGCGCTCGCGATCCCGTTGTCGGCGATCCCCGCGTTCTGGTTCATGGACATGCTGGGCTTCACGCTCAACAACATGACCATGTTGGCATTGAGCCTGGTGGCGGGCGTGCTGGTCGACGATGCGATCGTCGAAATCGAGAACATCGTGCGCCACATGCGGATGGGCAAATCGGCGTTCCAGGCCTCGATCGATGCCGCGGACGAGATCGGCCTCGCCGTGCTCGCGACCACGATGGCGATCGTCGCGGTGTTCTTTCCCGTCGGCCTGATGCCCGGCATCTCGGGTCAGTTCTTCAAGAATTTCGGCCTGACCGTCGTCGTCGCGGTGTTGATGAGCCTCGCGGTCGCGCGCCTGATCACGCCGATGATCGCGGCCTATTTCCTTAAAGCGTCGGGTCACGCGGAGCACGGCGGCGGACGCTGGCTCGACGTCTATCAGCGTGTGCTCGTCTGGACGCTGGCGGAGGGAAAGACACCGGCGGCGCGCGCGCGCGGCAGGCTGCGGCGCGCGGCAGGCTATCTGCGCGACCACCGCGTCTGGACGGTCGGCATCGGCGCGCTCGCCTTCGCGCTGACGCTGTTCCTGTTCACGCAGATCCCGATGACGTTCCAACCGGCGCAGGACCGCGACCGCAGCGTCGTCACCGTCACCATGCCGCCGGGCTCGACGCTGGAGGCGACGCAGGCCGTGGTCGAGCAGGTCGACGAGCTGATGCACCGCCAGCCGCTCGTCGCAAGCGTCTACGCGACGACGAACGTCGGCTCGGGTCGCCTGAACCTGCAGCTCAAGAAGCCGCGCGACAAGACCTCGACCGAGTTCGAGCGCGAACTGACGCCCGAGCTGGCCAAGATCGCCGACGCACGCGTCAATTTCGAGTCGCAGTTCGGCTGGGGCGACAACAACCGCGACCTGTCGGTGACGCTCGCGGGCGACGATCCCGCGCAATTGGCGCAGACCGCCAATACCCTGGTCAAGCAGATGGCGGGCGTGCGTGGCGTGGTCGCCCCACGTGTCGCGGGTGACCTCAACCGGCCCGAAATCCAGATCCGTCCGCGGCTCGACCTCGCTGCCAATCTGGGTGTGACGACCGCTGCGCTGTCCAGCGCGATCCGTATCGCGACCTTGGGCGACCTCGATCAGAACAGCGCGCGCTTCTCGCTGTCGGACCGTCAGATTCCGATTCGCGTCGCGCTGGCGCAATCGTCGCGCTCGCGTCTCGATACGATCCAGAACCTGCCGGTGCCGACCGCCACCGGGGGTTCGGTGCCGCTCGGCCTCGTCGCCGAAATCGGCTTCGGTTCGGGTCCGACGCGCATCACGCGCCTCAACCAGCAGCGTCAGCTGACCGTCGGCGCGGACCTCGCGCCCGGTCTCGTCGCCAGCGAGGTGATGGCGAAGGTCAAGACGCTGCCGGTGATGAAGAACCTGCCGATCGGCGTGCAGGAACTGCAGGTCGGGCAGGCCAAGTGGCAGATGGAGATGCTGGTCAACTTCGTCTTCGCGGTGCTGGCGGGCGTGTTCCTCGTCTTCGCGGTGCTGATCCTGCTTTACCGCCGGCTGCTGCCGCCGGTCGTCAACATGGGATCGCTGCTGCTGGCACCACTGGGCGGCCTGATCGCGCTGATGATCGCGGGCCAGCCCTTGTCGCTGCCGGTGTTCATCGGCCTGCTGATGCTGCTCGGCATCGTCGCCAAGAACTCGATCCTGCTGATCGACTTCGCGCTGGAGGAGATGCAGGCAGGCGTGCCGCTGCGCGCTGCGATCATCGATGCCGGGCACAAGCGCGCGCAGCCGATCCTGATGACGACGATCGCGATGGTCGCCGGCATGGTGCCGACCGCTTTGTCTTTGTCGGGTGATAATTCGTTCCGCGCGCCGATGGGCGTCGTCGTGATCGGCGGCCTCACGCTGTCGACGCTTCTGACGCTGTTGATCGTGCCCGCGGCGTTCAGCCTCGCGATCGGGGCGGAGCGGCGGATCGGTCCGTGGATCGGGCGCCGCCTGCTCACCTATCGTCCCGGCGACGATGGGCAGCCGGTGATCGAGCACGACGCGCCCGCAGGCGCGCTACCGGGCACCGCGGGGCGGATCGGTTACGGCGGCGAGGGCACGCATCCGGCGGAATGAGGGTGCGCGCGCGGGAAGCGGCATGAACCTTCGTTTCGCTCGCGCTTTGATCTTGGGATGACGATTACTGCCCGCCGCCGACTGCCGCATCCGCCGGTCCCGCCCGGGCTGCGGCGGATGCGGCTGATCGCGACCGGGCTGCTCGTTTTCATGGCGGTGACCTTCGTCGTCACGCGGTCGCTCCAGTCGCTCCACCCCGCCTGGGGTTTCGTGCGCGCGTTCAGCGAGGCGGCGATGGTCGGCGGGCTTGCCGACTGGTTCGCCGTTACCGCACTGTTCCGCCATCCGCTGGCGCTGCCGATCCCGCACACCGCGATCATTCCCCGCAACAAGGATCGGATTGGCGATCAGCTCGCGACCTTCCTGCGCGACTATTTCCTGATCCCCTCCGTTGTCGCCAGGCGGATGGCGCGGATCGACGTCGCTGCCGCCGCCGGGCGCTGGCTCGCCAACCCGCAAGGGTCGGGTGGGCGGCTCGCACGCGGCACGTCGCGGCTGGCCGTCGAAATCTTGCAGGAGCTCGATCAGGAGCGTCTCGGCGGGATGGTGCGCGCGATGCTGGTGTCGCGCGTGCGCGAGACCGAGCTGTCGCCGATGATCGGTCGCGCGCTCTCCGCCGCTGTCGCGGAGGACCGGCACCTACCCGTGCTCGACAGCCTGATCGGCTGGGGTCGCGACGCACTGCGCAGCAACGAGGATCTGATCCGCGCGATGGTGCACGACCGCGCGGGATCGATCCTGCGCTGGACCGGGCTTGACGAAACGCTCGCCAACAAGCTGATCGACGGGCTCGACAAGCTGATCGGCGACATCGCCGAGAATCGCGAGCATCCGCTGCGGCTGAAGGCCGAGGAAGGTCTCGCGCAACTGGCACACGACCTCCAGCACACGCCGGAGATGCGCGACAAAGTCGAGAGACTGAAGATCGAGCTGCTCGAAAACCCGGCCATGCAGGATTGGATCAACGGCCTGTGGGAGCAGGCGCGCGCCGCGATGCTGCGTCTGGCACGCGACCCGCAGGCATTGCTCTCGGGCAAGTTCGGCGAGGCATTGCAGCAGCTCGGCCACACGCTGGAGCGCGATCCGCGGCTAGGGCGCACGATCAACCGGTTCGTGCGTCGCGCCGTCGTCGGTGCCGCGGCCGATTACGGCGACACGATCGTGCGGCTGGTGTCGGAAACCGTGCGCGGCTGGGATACGCGGACGATCACCGAGCGGTTGGAGAATGCGGTCGGCAAGGACCTGCAGTTCATCCGCGTCAACGGCACTTTGGTCGGCGGGCTGGTCGGCGTGCTGATCCACGCGGTCGACGTGCTGCTCTGACGTGGTGATTCCAGAAGCGGAACGATCGTTCACCCGAAACGCTTGTGACGCGATGAGCTTTGCCGCATGGATTGACGCATGAGCGCGGCAGCCGATTTCACCGACGACGCGGGCGTGATCCGCTTCTCCGGCGACCTGTCGCTGGCGCGGCTCGGCAGCCTGCCCGAACGGCTGACCGCGCACGACGGCGCGGTGAAGACGATCGATCTGTCGGGAATCAACCGCATCGACACGATCGGCGCCTGGGTCATCCACCGCTTCGCGCGTGATAAGGACGCGCAGGTCGAGGGACTGACCGGCGACAACCGCACCCTGTTCGAACATGTCGAGGCGGCCGATCAGCCGGTGCAGATGCGCCCGACCCGCGTCGCGCCGTTCCGCCGCGTGATGGGGGAGATCGGCGACGCGGTGGTGCTCGCGGGACAGACCGCGATGGGGCTGCTCGGCTTTATGGGCGCGACCGTCATCTCGCTCGGCACCGTGATTCGCCATCCAAGCCGTTTCCGCTTCAACGCGGTGGTGCAGCGGTTCGAGGTCGTCGGCGTCTCCGCGCTGGGCATCATCGGGTTGATGAGCTTCCTGATCGGCATCGTCATCGCGCAACAGGGCGCGGTGCAGCTCAGGCAATTCGGCGCGGAAGCGTTCACGATCAACCTGGTCGGGCGCATCACGTTGCGCGAATTGGGCGTGCTGATGACCGCAATCATGGTCGCGGGCCGGTCGGGTTCGGCGTTCGCAGCGCAGCTCGGCACCATGAAGTTGACCGAGGAGGTCGATGCGCTGCGCGTCATCGGGGTGTCACCGATGGAGGCGCTGGTGCTGCCGCGCACGATCGCGTCGATCGTGCTGATGCCGCTGCTCGGGTTTTATGCATCGGTCATCTCGATCATCGGTGGCGGCGTGCTGTGCTGGCTGTCGCTCGACATCCCGCCCGCCGCCTATGTCACCCGCATCCGCGAAGTGGTGCCGATCACCGACCTGTTCGTCGGGCTGATCAAGGCGCCGGTGTTCGGCGCGATCATCGCGATCGCCGGCTGTTTCCAAGGCATGCAGGTGAAGGGCGATGCCGAGCAGGTGGGGCTACGCACCACCTCCGCGGTGGTGCAGGCGATCTTCATGGTGATCGTGCTCGATGCTTTTTTCGCCGTGTTCTTCGAACAGATCGGGTGGCTGTGATGGCGAACAGCGACGATCACATCATCCGCATCAAGAACCTGTGTAACCGCTTCGGCGAGCAGACCGTCCATGACGGGCTCGACCTCGACGTGCGCCGCGGCGAGATATTGGGCGTCGTCGGCGGATCGGGCACCGGCAAATCGGTGCTGATGCGCTCGATCATCGGATTGCAGACGCCCGAGGCGGGCGAGGTCGAGGTGTTCGGCGAGCCGACGCTCGGCCGCGACGAGACAGAGACGCTCGACATCCGCCGGCGCTGGGGCGTGCTGTTCCAGGGTGGTGCGCTGTTCTCAACGCTGACGGTCGCCGAAAACGTGCAGGTGCCGCTGCGCGAATTCTACCCCGACCTCGACCTCGCGCTGCTCGACGAGATCGCGTCGTACAAGGTGGTGATGACGGGTCTACCCGCCGACGCCGGCCCCAAATATCCGGCCGAACTGTCGGGCGGCATGCGCAAGCGCGCCGGGCTGGCGCGCGCTCTGGCGCTCGATCCCGAGCTGCTGTTCCTCGACGAGCCGACCGCGGGGCTCGACCCGATCGGCGCGGCGGCGTTCGACCAGCTGACGCAAGGGTTGCAGCGCACGCTGGGCCTGACCGTGTTCCTGATCACGCACGATCTCGATACGCTCTACGCCATCTGCGACCGTGTCGCGGTGCTCGCCGATAAAAAGGTGATCGCCGTCGGCACGATCCCCGAACTGCTCGCCACCGACCACCCGTGGATACAGGAATATTTCAACGGGCCGCGCGGGCGCGCCGCAGTGGACGCGCAGCAGAAGGCCGGAGACAAGATGGAGGGGCAGGCGCGATCGGCCGTCGCCGACGCGGCCGCGCACCCGACCGAGGTTGCGCGAACCGTTGATGGCCAACGCACCCAGGGCACGCTCGCCGACAATGCCGCGCGCGGCGCGCCCGCGGACGAGCCCGCGCGCACGCTCGAGCGCACCGACGCCGCGCGCACAACAGGGACCAAGTGATGGAAACGCGATCGAACCACGTCCTCGTCGGTGCCGTCGTGCTGATCCTGCTGGCGATGCTGGCGATCTTCACTGTGTGGATCGCGCGCTTCGGCGGCACCGAGGAGCATGAATACGACATCTTCTTCCGCCAGTCGGTCGATGGGCTGGCGACGGGATCGTCGGTAACCTTCTCGGGCGTGCCGGCGGGACAGGTGAAGTCGATCTCGCTGTGGCAGCCCGATCCGCAATACGTCCGCGTCCGCGTCAGCCTGAAGCAGGATATCCCGGTGCTGCGCGGCACGACCGCGACGATCCAGGGCAGCTTCACCGGCACCAGCACGGTCAGCCTCGACGGCGCGGTCAAGGGCCAGCCGCCGATCACCTGTCCCGACCCTGATCCGAACAAGGTCTGCCCGCTCGGCAAGCCGGTGATCCCGACGAAGACCGGCGGTTTGGGCGCGATCCTGAATTCTGCGCCGCAGCTGCTCGAGCGGCTGTCGACGCTGACCGAGCGACTGACCGGCATGCTGTCCGATCGCAACCAGGCGTCGATTGCGGGCATCCTCGACAACACCAACCGGTTGTCGGCCGCGCTCGCCGATCGCGGACCCGAGATCGCCGCGACGCTGGCGCAGACGCGCGTCGCCATCGCGCAGGCGGGCAATGCCGCGCAGCAGATCGGCGAATTGGCGCAGACGACCAACGGCGTGCTGGCCAACGACATCCAGCCGACGATCCAGAATCTGAACGGCGCGATCAAATCGGCGCAGGCGAGTGCGGACACGCTCAACAGCGCGATCGGCGATGCGCGGCCGGGGCTAACCACCTTTTCGAAACAGACGATTCCGCAGATCAACCAGCTGGTGCGTGACCTGCGCGTGACCTCGGCCTCGCTCGCCACCATCGCGGAACGGGTAGAGCAGGGTGGGGCAAGCTCGCTGATCGGTCAGCAGAAGCTGCCGGATTACAAGGGGAAATAAGCGTGCGGCACTCTCTCCTCCGTCTCTCGCCCATCGCGACCGCGATTGCCCTGTCGGGGTGCATCAGCTTCGGTGCGAAGCCGCCACCCTCGCTGCTGACGCTGAACGCGACCGCGCAGCCGCAGCCGGGCCGGACGCAATCCTCAGCCGACGCGCGCTCGATCGTGGTGCAGACGCCGTCAGTTGCGACCGCACTGTCCACTGCGCGTGTGCCGGTGCAGGCGACTGCGGGCACCATTGCTTACGTCAAGGATGCGCAATGGACCGAGCCGCCCGCGCGTCTGTTCGCGCGGTTGCTGTCCGACACGCTGACCGCGCAGGCGAATATCGTCGTGCTCTCGCCCGTACAATCGATCAGCGATCCGAGCGGCAATCTCGCAGGGGAACTACGCGCCTTCGGGCTCGATGCGACCACGCAGCAGGCCGTGGTGATCTACGACGCCGCGCTGACCCGCGTGAACGCGACCGCGGTGGAGAAGCGCCGCTTCGAGGCGCGCGTGCCGGTCTCGGCGATCGACGCGGCATCGGCTGGACCGTCGCTCAACCAGGCCGCCAATCAGGTCGCGGCCGAGGTGGCGACCTGGGTCGGAGGGCGCTGACGATCAGGCCAGGATAGTGCGGCGGGTGACAGGGCACGTCGCTTTGACCTAGCCCAAAGGTGGAGCTCTGAGGTTCGCGCACCCCTGTAGCCGCGGAACGGTTCCGTCAGAGCCAGCACCGTCAGGACCGGTCCGCGGTGTCAGGGGAGCCCCAGCCGTGCCTTAACCGACGGCCGGGCGAGCTACCTGTTTGCCGGCTCCGCCCTGACCGGTACGGGTATGTTGCACACGTCCGCGGCGCCGGCGGGTTGTTCAAAGAATGGCGGCTCACGGTTCTGACGCGCCGCGACGTAGCGCGACCACGTCGTCCCGCTGGTCGACAGATACGCGAAATGCGGTCGCTCCGCGGCCGGCAATTCACTTGCAAGCCGCACACTCATGATCGTCGTGCGCTCGGCCGGCTGCTCGTAGAAGCCCAGATCGCCGGTCCCACGCGGTAGGCTGGACAGCTGCTCTATCCCATCGATGACCCGCCCGACCACCGCGATGTTGCGGTCGAGGTGGCGCGGCGCGTGGCCGATCACCGCGTACAATTCCGCACCCGATCCCGCATCCGGCGCCAGATTGCGTCCCACACCAACGCTGCCGTAGCAATGGATCGGCCACACCCGCCGGCTGGCAGCCGGTGCGGCATCGGTGGCGATCGGGAAGTCGCGATACCACGTGACGTGCGGGGCATAGACGTCGGCAACGCGACCCTTCTTCCCACGAGCAGTCAGCGGATCAAGCGACTTCGGCGACGCTGCCGCCAGCGTCCGCCACGCCAGCGTATAGTCACCCGGCGTCATCGTCCGCAGTCCCGGTGGAAGCGGCTTCTTCTCGGTCGCGTCGCCCCATTGTGCGACGTAATTGTCCTGGACGCGATTGACGCTGGTCCCGTCCCACCAGTGCGCGGCGGCGAGCCGGCGAATGTTCGCGACCCATCCGTTCGACAGCGGCGAGGGCACCAGCTGGATCACCACGCGGCGCGGCTCCGTCTGCCCAGCCGCGGGCGCCAGCGTCATCACCAGCATCTCGTCGGCGGGGATCGCCACCCACTCGCCCGCAGGGGCAGACTGCGCAATCTGACCGGGGCTCGGCGGAGAAGTGTCGGCCGGAGCGGCCGCCATGGCGAGCAGTGCGAGGAGCGTGGCGAGCGACATGCCCGCATCCTGCATCCGCACTCCATGCCACGCAACCGCTTGCACAAGTGCGCAGCGCTCGGTAGGCGACACCACCCAGCGATATGCGGAGCGGTGGCCGAGTGGTCGAAGGCGCTCGCCTGGAAAGTGAGTATACGGCAAAACCGTATCGAGGGTTCGAATCCCTCCCGCTCCGCCATGCTGCAAGCGCAGCTTTATGAATCTGCGTGCTCTCAAGGCTTCTGAGTAGCTTCCGTAAGGTGTTGCTACACTGACGCCCCGACGAAATGACCGATCAGTGCGGTCACGCCCATCGCGATCGCACCCCAGAAGACCACCCGCGTCATCGCTGGCAGCATGCGCGCGCCGCCGACCCGCGCCCCGATCGCCCCCAACAATGCCAGCAGCCCCAGCGCGGCGGCGAATACCGCGACTGCGGTCAGGCCGTGCGGCGCGGTCACTGCGACCAGCAACGGCAGCGCCGCGCCCGCGGTGAAGGCAGCGGCAGACGACAAGGCAGCCTGAATTGGCCGCGCCGCCAGCTCGTCCGTCAGCCCGAGTTCGTCGCGCATGTGCGCTCCGAGCGCGTCGTGCGCCATCATCTGCTCGGCCACCTGTCGCGCCAGATCGGCGCTGACGCCGCGCGTCTCGTAGATTGCGGCAAGCTCGGTCGTCTCCTGCTCGGGTGCGCGCGCCAACTCGCGTCGCTCGCGCGCGAGGTCGGCCTGCTCGGTATCGCTCTGCGAACTGACCGAGACATATTCGCCTGCCGCCATCGACAGCGCGCCGCCGACCAACGCCGCACTGCCCGCTAGCAGGACGCTCGACATCGTCGCGGTCGGCGCGGCGGCAACGCCCACCAGCAGGCTGGAAACTGAAATGATCCCGTCATTCGCACCCAGCACTGCGGCGCGCAGCCATCCGGTGCGATGGACCAAATGATGCTCGGTATAGGCTGGCGAAGCAGCCGACCCGGCGTGCGTGACGGTGACGGTTTCGTTCATCGCTGCTGTTTCTCGATCCGTTCGTTCAGTTGCGCAACCACGATGCCGAGCTTGCGAACCGTCATGCGGTTGATCGCCACCTGACCGCCGGGTTGCAGGAACAGGCGTTGTTCGACCTTCAACCCGTGCCGCATCGTGAAGCGGATTTCGAGCATATTGCCACGCGCGGTGGCGGTCACCGGGCCGACAGCGTCGGTCAGCGTGCCGGTGTAGCGCAGCGGGCCGGTGTGACGCAGCCGCCAGCGACGATGCTTCGGCGATCCATCGCCCTGTACCACCTCCTGATCAAGCGTGATCGTACCGGCAGCATCGACGCGACCCAATCCGTGCACGTCGGTCCTGGTCGCGCCGCGCAGCACGACGCGCAGCGTGCCGACGCCGTGCGTTTCGTCCGCGAAGAATGCAGCCGGATCGAACACCGGTTGTGGCGCGGCGCGCGGCAGCGGACCTGTGCCCGAGACGCAACCGGCCGCTCCGAACGGAACGGCCAGTGCTACAATCAATCGGGTCGTGATCCGACCACGCGCGATCGTCATCAGCCGCCTGGTGCCATGATCGGGCGACCACCGTTCAGGTCGGCGCCGGTGTTCTGGTCGGTCGGCGTCGGCTGGATCATCGCGCGCATCTGCCACTGATATTTGTCGATGGCGTGCTGGACTTCCTGCAACAGGTTCGAGGTCGTCGAATCGCCGTCCTCGGTCGACTTGATCCCCTGGCCGACCTCGTCGCTCACCACCTTGTAATAGCGCGCGAACCAGCCGATCACCTGTGCGTCGTCGGTGAAGCCGCCGGGATATTCGGGCACGCGGCTGGTGCGCACGATCGTGTTGGCGCGCCCGTCCGCCGATGCGCCAACCGCGAGCAGTCGCTCCGCGACCTCGTCGGCATATTTGCTGACGCCCTCGTAATGCTCCTGCAGCAGCTCGTGCAGCGGATAGTATAAGGTGCCCGACACGTTCCAATGCGCCTGCTTGGTCTGCAATTGCAGCTGCTGGAGCTCGGTCAGCGTCTGCTGCAACGACTGGATCGACGCGCGTTGCGCACCCGCCTGCGGCCCGCCGTGTTCACGCGTCGTTACGCTGTTCGTCGGAAAACTGCCGGTCGGTGCCGGACCTTGCGCCAATGCGGGCGTGGCAAGCGTCGCTGCGAGAAACAGCGTGGCGGAACGAAGGGAAGCGCGCATCGATCATCCTCTGGCTGATCGCCGACACGGGATCGTGCCGGCTGGTGACTGGTCAGAGAACGTGCGGGCGTTCGCGCGGTTGTCTAAATTCGCGTTCAGGTTAGCATCGCTGGCGCAATCAGCGACACCGCACTTCCGTGGTCGGCGAAGCGTAGCGTGAAGCCGTGCATGTCGACGATCGCCCTGACGAGGCTCAATCCCAGCCCGACACCGTGACAGTCGCGCCGCCCGCGGTAGAAACGCTGCGTGACGAGGTCGCGCTCGCCCGGCGGTATGCCCGCACCCTCGTCGGCAACGGTGACGATGACGCCGTCACCCGATTGCCGGGTCGCCACGGTAACGCAACCACCCTTCGGACCGAACTTGATCGCATTGTCGAGCAGATTGGCGATCGCCTCGATCAACAGGCTGGCATCACCCTCGACCATCGCGACGGGCGTGATCGCGCAGTGCAGCCGGACGCCGCGGTCCTCCGCGGTCGGGCGATACAGGTCGCACGCGTCGGCCGCGATCTGCGCCAGATCGACGGACGCGAACCGGCTGCGGCGTTCATGGTCCTCCAGTTCGCGGATGCGCAGCAGCGCGGCGACGATGCCGAGCAACTGGTCGATCTCGACCAGGGCGGCGTCCGCCACTGCCTGAAACTCCCTCGCGTCGTCCGCCTCGCGCATGCCGCGCTCGATCCGGGCGCGCAGTCGCGTGAGCGGCGTGCGCAGCTGGTGCGCGATGTCATCGCCGACCGCGCGCACGTCGGCGACGAGCGATTGCAACCGGTCGAGCATAGCGTTGATGTGCGACGACAGCAGGTCGAAGCTGTCGGGGCGGTGCGAGATCGACAGCCGCTCGGCTAGGTTGCCGGCGACGACGCGCTCAGTCACCTGACGCACGGCATCGACCTGACGCGCGGCGCGGCGCCCGGCGATCAGCCCGAACCCGATCGCGAGCGCGAAACCGGGTAGCAGGCCGATCAGCAGCGCGTGTTCGGCGATCCGCAGCGCCTCCTCGGCATCGTCTAGGTCAAAGCCGGTGAGCAACTGCTGTCCGCCCGGCAGTGGGCACAGCGTGACGCGCGCCACGTCGCGCTGCTTGCCGGGAAGCTCGGTGGGGGTAAGCGTAGTCGTGAAGGCGCGCGATCCGCCGGCTGGAGCCACCGGGCGATCGGCGATGTTTCCATCGATCAGCCGTCCCGATGCGTCGAACAGGGCCAGAAACCGCTCCCGGTGGATGTCGCGCGTCAGCAGCTCGCGCAGCTCCTCCGTTCGCTCGCCGATCGGCGTCAGCGCGAAGAAGCGGCAATCGCTCGCCATCGATTGTTCGAGATCGCGCGCGTGGCTGGCGTTGAGCAGCGCCCAGAAGATCGCCGCCGCGACCAGCGACTGGACGATCATCAGCGCCGCAATCGCACCGCCCCAGCGCAGCGTCGCGCGCGCGCGTGGATCAGCCGGGAACATCGAAGACATAGCCTTGGCCGCGCACATTCCGGATCATCGGCGCTTCGCCCTCGGCATCGACCTTGCGGCGAAGACGACCGATATGGACATCGACGACGTTGCTGTTGGGCTCAAACGTATAGCCCCAGACATCGCGCAGCAGCAGCGAGCGCGTGACGATCTGCCCGGGGCGGCGTGCGAGATATTCCAGCAGCTTGAGTTCGCGCGGCAATAGGTCGAGCGCACGACCGGCACGCGTCGCCGATCCGGCAAGCAGGTCGAGGTCTAGCGGGCCGACGATCAGCCGGGTCTCGCGCGGGTCGCTCGGGCGACGCAGCAGCGCCTCGACGCGCGCGACCAGTTCCACCAGCGCGAACGGCTTCGGCAAATAATCGTCGCCGCCCGCGCGTAGCCCCCGAACACGGTCATCGAGGCTGCCGAGCGCGCTCAGCACCAGGGCGGGTGTACGGCTGCCCGCGGCGCGCAGCCGGGCGATCAGGTCCAAGCCCTCACCATCGGGCAGCTGGCGATCGACGATCAACAGGTCGGGCTCGCCGTCGCGTGCCGCCTCCAGCGCGTCACCGATCAGCGAGAAATGCGTGACGAGATGGCCGTTGCGGCGCAGCTCGAGCGCGATCTCGTCGGCGGTGCCCCGGTCGTCCTCGATCAGTCGAATGTGCGCCACGTCACCTGCCTTCCGCAGATCAATGCTTCAATCAAGCGGCAGTTCAGAGTGTGAACTGTGATTTAATCGCATGCCACAAGGCTCACGGCTAAGACGACGATGATGTCGCGTGGAGCGAACATAATGTCGAAGGCGAACTTGGTGTCCGCATCAGTGTCGTCCGTTGCCCGGTGCGGAATAGAATGTGCACGACTGAAGCTTCGTCCAGTACCAACGCAGCAACGCGCGTGATGCGGTATTCGGTCGCCTTGGTTGGTTTGGCAGCGATAGCGATGCCGGCCTCGGCGCAGGCGCGAGATCGAGACTGGGACCGGGCGAGCGGGGTCGCGCGCGATGCGCTGGTCGCAGCCGCGCTCGGCGTACCGGCGGTCCAAGGCGACTGGCGCGGCGACCTGATGGCGGCCGGCAGCATGGCCGCGGCCGGCGGCACCACCTTTGTGCTGAAGGAGCTGGTTCACGAACGTCGGCCCGACCGCAGCGACGACCGCAGCTTCCCGTCGGGGCACACATCGATCTCGTTCGCGGCGGCGACGACGCTGGAGAAACGCTATGGCTGGCAGGCCGGTCTTCCCGCCTATGCGGTCGCGACCTTCGTCGGCGTCGCGCGTGTCGCGGCCTCAAAACATTACGTTCACGACGTCGCGGCGGGCGCTGGGATCGGGGTGTTGAGCGGGTTGCTTCTCACCTCCGCACACGACGATCGCGTCCGGCTGACGCCGTGGAGCGCGCCCGGCGGCGGTGGTGCCGCGCTCGCCGTACGCTTTTGAGGAGCGCTGCCGATGTTGCCTGATCGTCACGACCTTCGGACAGAATGTCTTTCTGCGCCTTACATTGCAAGCGACGAGCGTGTTGTCATGCCGCAACCGCATCAACACGAGCGGTCTACGCTTGACCTCAGCCGGATCGACGACGCCGTTGTGTCGCCGTCTCTGCCGCGCGAGTTCTATTTCTACGCGACCTGGGGTGTTCTGCTGATCATCATGTCGGTGATCAGTCTGCCATTTCGGCGGCTGAGCGACTGAGCGGGTCGTTTCTGATCCCGGTTTCCCTGGCTAGCGGCAAACTAACAGCGAACAGTCGTTTGCGCGGCGTACGACAGGCGTGGGAAGGACGAGCAACGCAAACGTGACTAGGTCTGCCGGAGCGATGCATGACGCAGCAGGAGTGAGCGGTCGGGCAGGTGAAGGCCGCGTGCGCTAGCGCCAATCTTGGACTGACCGCGCGCACAGCCTTCTCGGGTGCGCTCGCCTGGCCCTATCTCCATCCGTGGCCGCAATGTCCCGCGGGGCTGGTAGAAGAAGGTTTTGTGGAGCTCGCCAGACGTCGAACCTCCATCCTCGACGTCTTCGCCGAGCAGGGAGTGGCCTGTGCGTTCGATATCTGGGCGAGGAACTGCTCAACGGCGCGAGGTGGCAGCGGTTTCCGAATGCGATCGACCACCGTCCCGACGCGCGGCCGCTGTTCGATTTGTCATACTTGGTGTTGCAACAGCTTGCTTGTCTCGGGTGCGTCGATCGGGGCGCCTGCTTTCACGTCGAGGACGCGGAGCTGGACCCGTCGGGGCGGACAGGCGTTTACGGCGGGCACCAGAGAGGGGTGAACGGCGCCGGCCGCTTCCGCTCGGCCGAGGGCGGGCAGGTCGATTTCACCGCGATCTTCAGCAAGCTCGCGCAATATGGCTGTGATGGCTGGGCGGTGATCGGGTAGGAATGCGCGCTGAAGCGTGCCGACGACGGCGCGCGCGAGGGCGCCTTACACCCGCGACCATAACGTCCGCGTGACCGACACGCCGTTCAACGACTTCGCGGAAATTGGCGTTTACCGGCCAGGTATCCACACGCTGCTGGGCCTGCCGGCGTGAGGCGGCTCAAACTCCGGATGGTCCGGGGGCGAGGGAGTGTTCATCGGCACCGTTCACCGCATGGCCGCGGCGCGGGACCGTCACCGGGGCGCTCACGGCGAGTGCTTCGGGCTTGCCTCCCGCCACAGCGCTTATCCCCTGTTCGCCGAGGCGCGCGCGTGTCATCCGCGGTGAGCTCGACGCGATCCGGCTGGTGCAGGTCAGATATCTGCAAGGCTGGCTGAACGCAGAGATTGATGCCAATGCGGCAGCGGCAACGAAATGGACGGCGATCCATCCCGGTCGGGCGGGTGCCGGTCCTGAGTGATGGGACCCAGTGGTTGAACAGGTGCCGCTCGCGTCGTAATCGCCGGAATGCCGAGCCAAGACACCCGCCGGGTTGACCACGTTCTCGCAACGCTTCAGGCCAGCAGCCATGTCCAGCCCGTCTCCGCCACTCTCGATCGGGGAACCCGCGCCGTGGTTCACCGCGCCGATGCTCGGGCAGAATGCAGGCGCCGACTTTGACAAGGCGGGTGGACGGCACGTGCTGATGCTGTTCTTCGGGACGGCGGCGCACCCCGCCTGTGCGACCGCACTGTCCGTGCTGCGTCATAGTGCCGGACTGTTCGGCGATGGCCGGGTCGCCGTGCTGGGGGTCACGATTGATCCGCGCGATGCCGCCGACGCGCAGGTACAGGCGTTGCAGGGCCGCGGCATGCACGTCTTCGTCGACGCCGATCAACAGGTGAGCCGGCGCTACGGCGCGATCGAGGCGTCGGCGACGGGGCTGACGCTCAAGCCTTATTGGCTGCTGCTCGACCCGAGCTTGCGCGTAACCGGGCTCTTTCCGCTCCAGGCTGGCGAGGACGCGATCGCGGCGCTGCAACGGCAACTCGCGGCACCGGTAGTCGATACGGCCGCACCCGCACTGGTGCTGCCGCACGTCATCGACGCGTCCTACGCCGCCGAACTGATCGCGTTGCACGCCCGGCACGGCGGAGCGGAATCAGGTGTGATGCGGCAGGTCGGCGACCGCACGGTCGAGGTGCAGAACCACGCAGTCAAGCGGCGTCGCGACCTGCTGATCGAGGACCGGACGCTGCAATCGTACCTGCGCGACGCGGTCCTGCACCGGCTGGTACCGATGATCGAGCGGTGTTTTCAAGCGCGCCCGACCGAGATCGAGCGCTACCTAGTGTCCTGCTACGACGCGCGCGACCAGGCGCATTTCGCGCCGCACCGCGACAATACGACGCCCGCCACCGCGCACCGGCGCTTCGCGGTGACGATCAACCTCAACGACGATTACGACGGCGGCGATCTGCGGTTTCCCGAATTCG
>NZ_CAJYVU010000092.1 GCF_913778135.1 uncultured Sphingomonas sp.
CGACCACCTTCTCCTGCGCCTTGCCGACCAGTTCGGCGGTGGGTTCGTTGGCAATGACGCGGCCGCCGTTGATGATCGCGATGCGGTCGCACAATTCCTCGGCTTCCTCGAGATAGTGCGTCGTCAACACCACGGTGACGCCCGCGTCGTTGAGGCTGCGTACATAGGTCCACAGCTGCTGGCGCAGCTCGATGTCGACGCCCGCGGTCGGCTCGTCGAGCACGAGCACCGGCGGTTGGTGGACCATCGCTTTCGCGACCATCAGCCGCCGCTTCATGCCGCCCGACAGCGTGCGCGCGTACGCCTTGGCCTTGTCCTCCAGATGCACCGCACGCAGCAGCTCCAGCGAGCGGCGCTGCGATTTCGGCACGCCGTAGAGCCCGGCCTGGATCTCCAGCGTCTCGATCGGCGTGAAGAAGGGGTCGAACAGTATCTCCTGGTTGACGATGCCGATCGACGCCTTGGCGTTGCGCGGATGCGCGTCGATGTCGAAGCCCCAAATCGAGGCGGTGCCACTGGTCTTGTTGACCAATCCCGCCAGGATGTTGATCAGCGTCGACTTGCCCGCGCCGTTGGGGCCGAGCAGCCCGAACACGCTGCCGCGCGGCACGTCGAAGGTCACGCCGTCGAGCGCGCGCTTCGCCACCGCGCCGGGTCCGGCGGCGGCGTAGGTCTTGCACAGGTTGTTGATCGAGATCGCGGCTTCGGTCGTCATGCGGGCGGCGATACGCCCCTCCCCGTCACGTTGCTAGAACGATTGCGAGGCAAGGACGATTGCGAGGCGGGTGCACGCTTGCTAACGCATCTTGCATGCATCCGCCGCTCGAAGTCGTCCGTGTCTCGCAACCCCGCGTCGCCTGCGATGGCGCGAGCGACATTCCCGGCGGCGCGGCACTGGGCCACCCGCGCGTCTACCTACAAATTGACGAGCACGGCTACGTCGACTGCGGTTACTGCGACCGCCGCTTCGTGCTGATCGGCGGCGCGGCGGACGGGGTCGACCAGGCGACGTTGCCCGACATCTCCGAAGGCGCAAGCCCCGACGTTCACTGAGGCGCTCGAGTGAGCGGGACGGCTTTGCCAATGCGGCGGGGCGTCCTATCTATGGTGGCATGACCGCACTCGACCCTCGCTCGTTCCTGTACCGCAACTCGCTCGATCCCGACGCGGCAAAGGCGCTCACCGCCGACGCGCTGGCGAAGGCCGACGACGGCGAACTCTACCTCCAGTACCGCAAGGCCGAGGCGTTCGGGTTCGACGACGGGCGGCTGAAGACCGCCAGCTACGACACCAATGCGGGCTTCGGGCTGCGCGCGGTGTCGGGCGAGATGACCGCGTTCGCCCACGCCAACGAGTTGAGCGAGGCCGCGATCAAGCGCGCCGCGGAGACGATGGCGCTGATCGACCCCTCGGCCAAGCCCAAGGCACAGCCGCCGCGCAGCACCAACCGCCACCTCTACACCGACGCCGACCCGCTCGACCTCGTGCCGTTCGCCGACAAGGTGAACCTCTGCCAGACGATCGACGCCGCGGCGCGCGCGCGTGATCCGCGCGTCGCGCAGGTATCGGTGGGCTTGAGCGGCACGTGGAGCGTGGTCGAGATCGTCCGCGCCGATGGGTTCGTCGCGACCGACGTGCGGCCGCTCGTCCGACTGAACGTCTCGATCGTGGTCGAGCAGAACGGCCGTCGCGAGACGGGCACGTTCGGCATGGGCGGGCGCTACCTGTATGACCGCCTGTTCGAGCCGGCGGAATGGAACCGCGCGGTCGACGAGGCGCTGCGGCAGGCGCTGGTCAATCTCGACTCGGTCGCCGCTCCCGCGGGCGAGATGACGGTGCTGCTGGGGCCGGGCTGGCCGGGCATCGTGCTGCACGAGGCGATCGGCCACGGGCTGGAAGGCGACTTCAATCGCAAGGGCACCAGCGCCTTTTCAGGGAGGATCGGCGAGCAGGTCGCGGCGCGCGGTGTCACCGTGGTCGACGACGGCTCGATCGCCGACCGCCGCGGCTCGCTGTCGATCGACGACGAGGGCACGCCAACCAGCGAGACGATCCTGATCGAGGACGGGTTCCTGAAAGGCTATATGCAGGACCGGCTCAACGCGCGGCTGATGGGAGTCGAGCCGACGGGCAACGGCCGCCGCGAAAGCTTCGCGCACGCGCCAATGCCGCGCATGACCAACACCTTCATGAAGGCGGGCAAGGACGATCCCGCCGAGCTGCTGTCTCGCGTTAAGCGCGGCATCTTCGCGCAGTCATTTGGCGGCGGTCAGGTCGACATCGTGTCGGGCAAGTTCGTCTTCTCGTGCACCGAGGCGTATCTGGTCGAGAACGGCCGCATCGGGGCGCCGATCAAGGGTGCGACGCTGATCGGCGATGGGCCGAGCGTGCTGACCAAGGTCGAAGGCGTTGGGAACGACTTCGCGCTCGACGAGGGGATCGGCATGTGCGGCAAGGGCGGGCAGAGCGTACCCGCGGGCGTGGGTCAGCCGACGCTGCTGATCGGCGGGCTGACGGTCGGCGGTACTGCGACCGCTTGAGCGGTCAGTAGCGGCCGAGCAGCAGGTCGAGCGCGGCACCGATCGCGTATTCGTGCTCGACCAAGTTGGCGACAGGCGCGCGCAGTAATCGGACTGCGACGGCGCCAGATAAATGAGTCTGCATCGTATAGGCCGTGCCTTCGATCTCGAAGATGGGCGTCAGGCGTGCGTCACCCGCTGGGCGCTCGCTCTCCTCGACCAACGGCGCGACAAAGCGGCTGTTCAGCGCACCGAACTGATCGGATTGGCAATCCAGCCAATATCCGCCATCCGGCGCCAGATAGACGTCGAAGCGCGCCATCAGAACAGGCGATACTTCTCAAGCGGCAGTCCGTTCTTCTCGACCCAGGCGTTGTTGGCTTCGATCCATTCGCGATGGTCCTCGGCCCATTGGCGATCACGCTCAGCCTTGGCAGCGGTGCGTAGCGCTGCCTCGCAGGTCTGCGACAGGTTGATCCCCGCCTCACGCGCTGCGGCGATGACACCGGTGTCGATCGAGAGATTGACCGCTTTACGCTTGCCGGAACTGATCGGATCGTGTCTCATGCACACAAGCTATGCGCATCACCCATGCGCGTCAACGCGAGGCACGTGTCATGGAGTTCTTCCCCGCGCTCACTCCCGAGCACCGCGCGTTTGTCGCGAAGCAGCCGGTGTTCTTCGTTGCGACCGCGGCGAAGGACGCGCGGGTGAACCTGAGCCCGAAGGGGATGGACAGCTTCCGCGTGCTCGATGAGCGCACCGTCGCCTATCTCGACGTCGCGGGATCGGGGAACGAGACCAACGCGCACCTGCTAGCCAATGGGCGCATTACGATCATGTTCTGCGCGTTCGACAATCCCGCGCTGATCCTGCGCATCTACGGGCGCGGACGACCGGTACTGCCGCAGGATGAGGGATGGTCGGCGCTCGCTGCCGACTTCACGCTGCTGCCCGGCACGCGGCAGATCTTCGTCGTCGATGTCGAGCAGGTGCAGACCTCGTGCGGCTGGGGCGTGCCGTACATGGCGTTCGAGCGCACGCGCGAGACGCTCAACAAATATCACGCGACGCACGACGACCAGACCCGCTTCGCCAAATACGCGCAGCGCACCCGCAGCATCGACGGCCTGCCCGTGCGCAACCCAACGGTGCCCGCGTAATGGCGCTGGTCGAACTTGGTCGCTTCGATCGCAACCTTGCCAACAT
>NZ_CAJYVU010000093.1 GCF_913778135.1 uncultured Sphingomonas sp.
CGCGCTGAAACGATCGCTTTCGTGGACGCCGCTTGATCCCGCCGCCGCGCCGGGCCACATCGCCGCCATGCTGATCGAAACAGAAGCCACGCCGAACCCGGCGACCCTGAAGTTCCTGCCCGGCCGCGTCGTCATGGATGCGGGCACCCGCGACTTCGCGACGCCGGAGGAGGCCGAGGCCAGTCCGCTGGCGCAGGCGTTGTTCGATCTGGGCGACGTGACCGGGGTGTTCTTCGGGCGCGACTTTGTGTCGGTGACGGCGGCGCCGGGTGTCGCCTGGAGCACGCTCAAGCCTGACGTGCTCGGCATCCTGATGGATCATTTCGCGGCGCAGATGCCGCTGTTCCGCCCTGCCTCCGCTGGCTTCTCGGTTCCGGCAGAAGAGGAAGCGTTCGCCGACGATCCCGCCGACGCCGACATCGTCGCGCAGATCAAGGACCTGATCGACACGCGCGTTCGCCCGGCGGTGGCGAACGACGGCGGCGACATCGTTTATCGCGGCTTCGACAAGGGCAAGGTGTATCTGCGGATGCAGGGCGCGTGCGCGGGCTGCCCGTCGTCGAGTGCGACGCTGAAGAACGGCATTGAGCAGCTGCTGCGCTATTATGTCCCCGAGGTGAGCGAGGTTCGCGCGGTCTGATCTGCCGCGCACCTTTCTTTTCATCCACGACCCGGAGCCTCCATGTCACAGCCCCTTCCTGACGCCGCGCTCGATCAGCTGTTCCGCACCGCGCGCAGCTACAACGGCTACACCGACCAACCCGTCAGCGAAGATGACTGCCGCGCGATCTGGGAGCTGGCGAAGATGGGGCCGACCTCGGCCAACCAGCTGCCGGCGCGGCTGGTGTGGTGCACGTCGGAAGAGGCAAAGGCGAAACTCGCCGACTGCTGCTCCGACGCGAACAGGCCGAAGGTGCTGAAAGCGCCGGTGACGGTCATCGTCGGTATGGACACCGATTTTCACGAACACCTGCCCGAGCTGTTCCCGCACACCGACGCGAAGAGCTGGTTCGACGGCAATCGCGAGCTGCGTGAGGCGTCGGCGTTCCGCAACTCGTCGTTGCAGGGCGCGTATCTGCTGATGGCGGCGCGCGCGCTCGGGTTCGACACCGGCGCCATGTCGGGCTTCGACGGCGGTGCGGTCGACAAGGCGTTCTTCGCCGATCAGCCGGCGGTACGCACCAACTTCATCATGACGATCGGCCACGGCGATCCCGCGTCGATCTTCGACCGTAGCCCACGCCCGGCGTTCGAGAAGTTCAACACGGTTGCATGAAGCCGCGCGGGCGGCAAAAGCCTGCGCGATGTTCCTTCGCCGTCCCCAACTGCTGCCGTGAGCCGCGCCGACCGCCTGCTCGTAATCGACACCGCGACCGCCGCCTGCTCGGTTGCGCTGTTCGAGGATGAAACCTTGCTCGCGCGGCGCCACGACGTGGTCGGGCGCGGCCATGCCGAACGATTGCTGCCGATGATCGCCGATCTACCCGACGGCGGACGCGCGCCGCACATCCTGGTCGATGTCGGTCCAGGCAGCTTCACCGGCATTCGCGTCGGCATCGCCGCGGCGCGCGCGCTGGCGCTTGGCTGGGAGGCCGAGGCGCGCGGCTACAGCGCCCTCGCGCTGATCGCCGCCGCGGCGCTGGCGAAAGGCGATTTGTCAGAGCTTGCGGTCGTCACCGAAGGCGGGCACGGTGAGGTCTTCATGCAGGCGTTCGCCGCTCCCTTCCATGCGCTGGACGAGGTGCAGTCACTGCGCCCGGAGGCAGCGCTCGACGCGCTGCAGGGTCGCCGCGCGATCGGCAGCGGCACGCGCTGGCTCGCCGACCTGAACCCCGCCTTTGAGATCGCGGAGGCGTGGCCCGACGCTGCAGACGCGCTTCTCCTTCCACCCGCCTTTCGCGCACTTCCACCTGCACCGCTTTACGGCCGCGCGCCCGATGCGAAACCGCCGACACCCAAGGCGCCGCGGTGAGCACGCAGCTCCACCAGGTCGAACTCGCCAGCGGCCGCGTCAGCGACGCCGACGCGGTGGATCGCGTAATGCAGGCGGCGTTTGATCCGCGCTACGGCGAGGCGTGGACGCGCGCGCAATGCGTCGGCATCCTGACCATGCCCGGCGTCTGGCTCACACTCGCCAGGATGGAGGGCGAGGTGGTCGGCTTCGCGCTGGTCCGCGCGATCATGGACGAGGCCGAACTGTTACTGATCGCGGTCGCCCCCTCTGCGCGCCGCCGCGGGGTTGCAGGAGCGCTCATGCGGTCGATGCTGGCGGAATGCCGTGGGCGCGGCGTCAAGCGGGTCCATCTGGAGGTTCGCGCCAACAATGCCGCCATCGCGCTCTACTGCGCGCAGGGCTTCACCAAGGCAGGCGAGCGCCGCGATTACTATCGCGCGAAATCGGGCGAGACGTTCGACGCGCACACCTACGCGCGCGACCTGTAGGCGTTTTTGCGAGTCGCTAGCGCTTTTCGCAACAAGCCTTAGCCTCTAAGAGCCGCTTCATGCCTCGCAACATCGATCTCGAAGCCCTTTGCCACCAGAAGGGTCTGCGCATTACCGAGCAGCGCCGTGTCATCGCACGCGTCCTGTCCGAAGCCGACGATCATCCCGACGTGGAAAAGGTGTACGAGCGCGCGTCGAAGATCGACTCCGGCATCTCGATCGCGACCGTCTACCGCACCGTCCGCCTGTTCGAGGAAGCGGGCATCCTCGACCGCCACGATTTCGGCGACGGCCGCGCGCGCTATGAACCAAGCCCCGAGGCGCACCACGACCATTTGATTGACGTGGAAACCGGCAAGGTGATCGAATTTGTCGATCCCGAACTCGAGCAGCTGCAAAAGGCGATCGCGGAGAAGCTCGGCTTCCGCCTGGTCGATCACCGGATGGAATTGTACGGCGTCAGCCTCAGCCGCAAGGACTAGGCGCGTTCGCATGGCCGGCGGGGTTCGCACCGCGGCGCGGCTGGCGATGCTGATCGTCGCACTGCTCGCCGCGCTGCTACTGCATGGATTGTGGCGGCTTGTGCGCGCGCCCTCCCCCTGGCCGCGGCTGTTTCTGGGCGCGGTTGCGCGAATTGTCGGCGCGCGCGTGCGCGTCGTAGGAAGGCCGCTGCGACGCGACGTGGTCGTGCTCGCCAATCACCTCAGCTGGATCGACATTCTGCTGCTTGCGGGCGCCAACGGCAGCGCGTTCGTCGCCAAGTCCGAGTTGCGCGGCGTGCCGCTGATCGGCTGGCTGTGCACGCTCAACCACACGATCTTCGTCGCCCGCAGCGACCGGATGAACGTCGCGGCGCAGGTGACGCAACTGCGCGACGCGCTCGCGCGGCCATGGCCGGTGACGATCTTTCCCGAAGGCACGACCGGCGACGGCGTGACGTTGCTGCCGTTCAAGGCCGCGCTGCTCGGCGCGCTCGACCCCGCACCGGCGGGACTGATGATCCAGCCGGTCCGCATCGACTACGGCGCGGCGACACCTGAGCTCGCCTGGATCGGCGACGAGCCCGGGGTGGATCACGCGCGCCGCGTACTGGCGCGCGCCGGTCGCTTCACGGCGACGCTTCACTTCCTCGAACCCTTTGTCCCCAGCGGCGACCGTAAGGCGATCGCGGCCGAGGCACGTGCGCGGATTGCTGCAGCCGCCCGGTAGCAGGGCAAGTGTAGCGATTACCGGCACTTTGCCCTATGGGCGCCCCCATGAAGTCGCCCCCGAAAACCTTTCACGTCAAGTCGTTCGGCTGCCAGATGAACGTTTACGACGGCGAGCGCATGGCCGAACTGATGGCGGCCGACGGCCTGACCGCGACCGACGACGCCAACGCAGCCGACCTCGTCGTGCTCAACACCTGCCACATCCGCGAAAAGGCGACCGAGAAGGTTTATTCGGACATCGGTCGTATCAGAAAGCACGCGGGCAAGGACGGGCGCGCGCCGATGATCGCGGTCGCGGGATGCGTCGCGCAAGCCGAGGGGGCTGAGATCGTACGCCGCGCCAAGGTCGACGTGGTGGTCGGACCGCAGGCGTACCACAACCTGCCCCGCCTCGTCGCCGATGCCGCTACCGGCACCGCCGCGCTCGACACGGACATGCCGCTCGCCTCCAAGTTCGGCGCACTGCCCGCGCGTCGCAAGGTCGGCCCGAGCGCGTTCCTGACCGTGCAGGAGGGATGCGACAAGTTCTGCACCTATTGCGTCGTGCCCTACACGCGCGGCGCGGAGGTCAGCCGCTCGTTCGCGCAGGTGCTGGACGAGGCGAAGGCGCTGGTGGATGCGGGCGCGCGTGAAATCACGCTGCTGGGGCAGAACGTCAACGCGTGGGAAGACGCGGATGGCCGGGGCTTGCACGACCTGATCCGCGCGATGGATCGCATCCCGGGCCTGTCACGCATCCGCTACACCACCAGCCACCCCAACGACATGCGCCAGGGCCTGATCGACGCGCACCGCGACGTCGAGAGCCTGATGCCGTTCCTCCACCTGCCGGTGCAGGCGGGATCGGACCGCGTGCTCAAGGCCATGAACCGCAGCCACACGCGCGACAGCTACCTGCGACTGCTCGACCGTATTCGCGACGCCCGCCCCGATATCGCGCTTTCCGGCGACTTCATCGTCGGATTTCCCGGTGAAACCGACGCGGAGTTCGCCGAAACACTGAGCCTGGTCGACGCGGTCGGCTACGCGCAGGCGTTCTCGTTCAAGTACAGCCCCCGCCCCGGCACCCCCGCCGCCGACATGGATGAACAGGTCGCCCCCGAGGTGATGGACGATCGCCTGCAACGCCTGCAGGCCGCGCTCAACCGCGATCAGACCGCGTTCAACGCGCAGGCGGTCGGACGCACCTGCCGCGTGCTGGTGGAACGGCGCGGCAAGCTGCCCGGCCAATGGCTCGGCAAGTCGCCGTGGCTGCAATCGGTTCATCTGATCGGTGACTATGCGATCGGCGACTTGGTCGACGTGGTGCTGACGCAGGCTGGCCCGAACTCGTTGACCGGCGAGGCTTGCGTGGCAGTCGCAGCCTGAGCGAATTCTCGTGCGGTGACGACAGGGCAGTTGCGCGCGCGCCCGCGAGTGCTCACCTTGTGCGGGTAAGTGAAAGGACCGCATGAGTCGCAAGCCTGCTCCCGCCCAGATGGGTGAACGTGCCCGCGTCGAACTTCTGTTCGACAAGCCGCAACTGCTGGTACAGCTGTTCGGCCAATATGATCAGCATCTGGTCGCGCTGGAGAACCGGCTGGGGGTCTATATCACCGCTCGCGGCAACCGCGTCGGGCTGGAGGGGACTGCCGAGCAGGTCGCGCTCGCCCGCGACGTGCTGAACGACCTGTATCAACGGATCCAGCGCGGCGAGGAGGTCGACACCGGCCTCGTCGACGCGTCGATCGCGATGGCGGCCGAGCCGGTGTTGAGCGGCATTATCCGCGCCGATGCGGGGCAAGGCGCGCCCTCGGTGATGATCCGCACGCGCAAGAAGACGATCGTGCCGCGCACGCCGGCTCAGGCGCATTACATGCGCGAGCTGACCACGCATGACATGATCTTTGCACTCGGTCCCGCGGGCACGGGCAAGACCTACATCGCGGTCGCGCAGGCGGTGGCGCAGCTCATCACCGGCAGCGTCCAGCGGCTGATCCTGTCGCGCCCCGCGGTGGAGGCGGGCGAGAAGCTCGGCTTCCTGCCTGGCGACATGAAGGAGAAGGTCGATCCCTATCTCCGCCCCCTGTACGATGCGCTGCACGACTGTTTGCCCGCCGAGCAGGTCGAGCGAAGGATCGCGAGCGGGGAGATCGAGATCGCACCGATCGCGTTCATGCGTGGGCGCACGCTCGCCGACGCATTCGTGATCCTCGACGAAGCGCAGAACACCACACCGGCTCAGATGAAGATGTTCCTGACACGCTTCGGGCAGAACAGCCGCATGGTGATTTGCGGCGATCCGAACCAGACCGACCTGCCCGGCGGCGTCCGCGCCAGTGGCCTCGCCGACGCGACGCAGCGATTGGACAGCGTCGAAGGCATCTCGCTGTGCCGGTTCAGCGCCGCCGATGTCGTGCGTCACCCGATCGTCGGGCGCATCGTCGAGGCGTACGAAGGGGTCGACGGATGATCCACGTCGAGCTGACCTGCGAGGAACCGTGGGACGACGGCGCCGATTGGGAGGCGCTGACGCTCGCCGCCGCACGCGCCGCGGTCTCGCGCACGCCGCACGGCGAACTGCTAACCACGCCCGCGCACGTCGAGGTGAGCGTCCGGCTGACGAGCGATGACGAGGTGCACGCGCTCAACCGCCAGTATCGTGGAAAGGACAAGCCGACCAACGTGCTGTCGTTTCCGATGGTGCAGCCCGACCTGATCGACACGGTGACGCAGAACAGCGACGACGGCGAGGTGCTGCTGGGCGACATCGTGCTCGCGCACGGCGTCTGCGTGAGCGAGGCGGCAGAGCGTGGCATTTCGGTCGAGCAGCACCTGTCGCATCTGATGGTGCACGGCACGCTTCATCTGCTAGGCTATGATCACGGCACCGATGAAGAGGGGGACGCGATGGAGGAACTCGAACGCGCGGCGCTCTCCGATCTCGGCATCGCCGATCCGTATCTGATCCGGGAGGAATGACGCAGCCACTATGGCCGAGGACCGAAGTAGCGCCGCGCACGGCGGCGACTCCAACGAACAGAATATCTGGAGCGGATTGCGCAACCTGATCTTCGGCGAACAGCGCGAAGAAACGTTGCGCGATCAGCTCGAAGAGGTGATCGACCGGCACGAGGACGATCCCTCCCCCGACGCCAAGGGCGACCTGACCCCACTCGAGCGGCAGATGGTGCGTAACCTGCTCCATTTCGGCGAGCGCGACGCGGGCGATGTCGGTGTGCCGCGCGCCGACATTGTCGCGGTGGAGGAGCGCACC
The DNA here is from genome assembly GCF_913778135.1 of uncultured Sphingomonas sp. Lineage (GTDB taxonomy): Bacteria > Pseudomonadota > Alphaproteobacteria > Sphingomonadales > Sphingomonadaceae > Sphingomonas. The sequence continues at coordinate 6,910 of NZ_CAJYVU010000093.1, forward strand.
ACCTTCGACCATCTGGTGCAGGTGTTCGCCGAGGCCGGCGTCAGCCGCCTGCCCGTCTACCGCGAGAACCTCGATACGATCATCGGCATGGTCCACATCAAGGACGTGTTCAACATCCTCGCGAGGTCTGCCGACAAGCCCGCGGATATTGCCGCGCTGATCCGCCAGCCGCTGTACGTGCCAATGTCGCGCGGCGCGCTCGACCTGCTCGCCGACATGCGCCAGACGCGCGTCCACCTGGCAGTCGTGCTCGACGAATATTCGGGCACTGAGGGCCTCGTCACGATCGAGGATCTGATCGAGGAAATCGTCGGCGAGATCGAGGACGAGCATGATGAGGCGCCCGCCCCGCTACTGGTGCCGATCGATGGCGGCGCGTGGGACGCCGACGCGCGCGTCGAGCTGGAGGACGTCGCCGAAGCGATCGATCCGCGCCTTGCCGAGGTCGAGAACGACGTCGACACGATCGGAGGGCTCACTGCAGTGCTTGCCGGACACGTGCCGGTGGTGGGCGATTGCCTCGATCATCCGAGCGGCTGGAAGATCGAGGTGATCGATGCCGACGAGCGCCGCGTCAACAGCGTGCGCCTCCACCCGCCGGTAACACCGCCTGATGGTGATGATGACTGATCGAGCGCGACGATCAATCCAGGCGTGATTTAGCGTTTCCCCGATCAGTCGTCACACGCTAGACACGCTCATCCATTATCCCGAGCCACGTTTCCGCCGAGGTGGAAGCAAAGTGGCCTGAACGCGCCGACGAGGAGCCAGAAACACATGGACGCGATTACCGAAGGCAGCCCCATCAACGATCCCAACAAGCAGCCCGCCGCGATGCGCTCGCTGCTTGGTCGCACCGCGCGCGACTGGTGGCCCGACACGCTGCCGCTCGAAATCCTGCAGACCGATGGTCAGCCCGCCAATCCGATGGGTGCGGAGTTCAACTACCGCGAGGCGTTCAAGACGCTCGACTATGCCGCGGTAAAGGCAGACCTGACCGCGCTGATGACCGACAGCCAGCCGTGGTGGCCGGCCGATTACGGTCACTACGGCCCCTTCTTCATCCGCATGGCGTGGCACTCGGCCGGCACCTATCGCACCGGTGACGGTCGCGGCGGTTCGTCGTCGGGCGCGCAGCGGTTCGCGCCGCTCAACTCGTGGCCGGATAACGGCAACCTCGACAAGGCACGTCGCCTGCTGTGGCCGATCAAGCAGAAGTACGGCCGTGCGCTCAGCTGGGCCGACCTCTTCATCCTGACCGGCAACGTCGCGATCGAGTCGATGGGCGGGCCGACCTTTGGTTTCTCGGGCGGGCGTGAGGACGTGTTCGAGCCGCTCAAGGACATCTACTGGGGTACCGAGGAGGAGTGGCTCGGCCAGACGCGCATCGACGAGGAGGCTGGCCTCGCGCTTGAGAGCCCACTTGCGGCGATCCAGCACGGCTTGATCTACGTCAATCCCGAGGGTCCGGGCGGCAAGCCCAACCCGATGGGCTCGGCGCGCGACATGCGTGAGACGTTCGCGCGCATGGGCATGAACGACGAGGAAACCGCTGCGCTGACCGCGGGCGGCCACACCTTCGGCAAGGCGCACGGCAATGGCGACGCGTCCAAGGTCGGCAAGGAGCCGGAGGGTTCGGACATCGCGGCGCAGGGTCTCGGCTGGACCAGCACGCACGGCACCGGCATGGGCGACGACACGATCACCTCGGGCATTGAGGGCGCGTGGACGCCGACGCCGATCACCTGGGACATGACTTACTTCGACATGCTGCTCGACCACGAGTATGAGCTGACGAAGAGCCCGGCGGGTGCGAACCAGTACCATCCGGTCGGCGATCCCGAGGACACGCTCGCCCCGTCGGCGCACGTCGAGGGCAAGAAGGTTCCGACGATGATGACCTCGGCGGACATGGCGCTACGCGAGGACCCCGCCTACCGTGCGGTGATGGAGAAGTTCCGCGCCGATCCGGCGTACTTCGCCGACGCCTGGGCGCGCGCGTGGTTCAAGCTGACCCACCGTGACATGGGCCCGAAGCAGCGCTACATCGGACCGGAAGTGCCGTCGGAAGAGCTGATCTGGCAGGACCCGATCCCCAAGGCCGACTACGCGCAGATCAACCAGTCGGACGTTGTCTCATTGAAGCAGGCGATCGCGAACTCCGGGTTGGAGATCAGCGAGCTGGTCACCACCGCCTGGGCATCTGCCTCGACCTACCGCAAGTCGGACCATCGCGGCGGCGCCAACGGCGCGCGCATCCGCTTCGCGCCGCAGAAGGATTGGGACGTCAACGAGCCCGAGCAGCTCGCCCGCGTCCTCTCGGTCTACGAGGGGCTGAAGGCCGAGTTCGACGGCAAGGGTAGCAAGAAGGTATCGATCGCCGACTTGATCGTGCTCGGCGGCAACGTCGGGATCGAGGCCGCAGCGAAGGCGGCGGGCAAATCGATCGAGGTGCCGTTCACCCCGGGCCGCACCGACGCGCTGGAGGAGCAGACCGATACGGCGAGCTTCGACGTGCTGGAACCCAAGGCCGACGCGTTCCGCAACTACCTGCAGGTGCGCTTCACCGTGCCGACCGAGGAGTTGATGGTCGACAAGGCGCAATTGCTCGGCCTGTCGACGCCGGAGATGGCGGTGCTGATCGGCGGTCTGCGCGTGCTCGGCACCAATCACTCGAACGCGAAGCAGCACGGCGTCTTCACCGATCGTCCGGGTCAGCTGACCAACGACTTCTTCGTCAATCTGCTCGACATGAAGACGGCGTGGAAGCAGGTCGATGAGAAGAGCGATCAGGAATATGTCGGCACCGATCGCCTGACCCATGAGCATCGCTGGACCGCGTCGCGGACCGACCTGATCTTCGGCTCCAACTCGCAGTTGCGTGCGGTGGCCGAGGTCTATGCGATGGACGACGCAGGCGACAAGTTCGTCGGCGACTTCGTGGCGGCGTGGAACAAGGTGATGAACGCGGATCGCTACGACCTGCTCACTGCCTGACGTTATCCGATTGTGCTGCCGGGTTTCGCCCGGTAGCGCGGCGGAGATAAGCTCGGTGGGGCGCGGGGTGCACAGGCACCTCGTCCCCTGCCCTTCGGACCGGCGGAACAAGCCCTTCGGGTCGCACCGGGGACGCTGAACCGTCGGGGGCCGCCGGCATGCCCCCCATGTCGGCGGTCCACTCTTTTCTGCGGCGGAAATCGCGCAGCGTACAACCGCGTGCATCCGACAACGATCGCGCTTACATGGCGATCATGCTCAAGCACGTGCTCGCAGTTTTTGGCCTGATCGCCCTCGTCGCCGTCGGCATCGTCGTTTATCTCGCCTGGCCAGACAAGGCACGGCTCGACGTCAACGCGGTCGCGGGCGGACGCCCCGACATCACCGCCCCGCGCGAGCAGGTGATCCCGACCGTTGGCACCGCCGACCCGATCGGATGGAAGAACGGCGAGCGGCCGACTGTCGCTGCCGGGCTGACCGTTCAGCCGTTCGCGACTGGCCTCTCGCATCCCCGGTGGCTCTACCGACTGCCCAACGGCGACGTGCTGGTCGCAGAGACCAACTCGCCTCCGCGCGAGGGCGGCGGCATCCAGGGCTGGGTGATGAAGCACCTGCTCGGCAAGGTCGGTGCGGGGGTACCCTCGGCCAACCGCATCACGTTGCTGCGCGACGCGAATGGCGACGGTGTGGCGGAGATGAAGACGGTGTTCATGACCGGGCTCAGCTCGCCCTCGGGCATGACCTTGTTCGACGGGCAGCTCTACGTTGCCAACACCGACTCGCTGGTGCGCGTGCCGTACACGAGCGGACAGACTAAGATCACGTCCACGCCCGAGCTCGTCGTGCGTTATCCCGGCGGCGGCAATCACTGGGCGCGCAACGTCATCCAGTCGGAGGATGGCCGCACGCTATATCTGTCGGTCGGATCGTCGTCGAATATCGCCGAGAACGGCATCGACAAGGAACGCAACCGCGCCGTCGTCCTGCAGGTCTATCCGAAGGAAAAGACCTTCCGCATCTATGCCGCGGGCCTGCGCAACGCGAACGGCATGGCGCTCAACCCCGACACGCGCGCGTTGTGGACCGTCGTCAACGAACGCGACATGCTCGGCTCCGACCTCGCGCCCGATTACCTGACCGCGGTCGAGTTCGGCGATCACTTCGGCTGGCCGTGGTATTATTGGGGCGGCTATCCCGACGCGCGGGTCGAGCCGAAGAACCAGGAATTGCAGCAATATTCCAAGCGCCCCGACTACGCGCTCGGGCCGCACGTCGCGGCGCTGGGGCTGTCGTTCGCGAACGAACTGCGACTGGGTGACCGCTTCGCGCGCGGCGCCTTCGTCGGTGAGCATGGATCGTGGAACCGCAAGCCGCTTTCGGGCTACAAGGTCGTGTTCGTGCCCTTCACGCCGCAGGGCTGGCCGGTGAAGGGTGCCAAGCCGATCGACGTCGTCACCGGCTTCGTCAACGCAGACGGTGAGGCGCATGGTCGCCCGGTCGACGTGAAGGCGGACGCGCACGGCGGCCTGCTGGTCGCGGACGATGTCGGCAACACGATCTGGCGTGTCAGCGCGCCGCAGCCGATCGCGGCGGCGCGCTGATCCCCTTGGCTGAGCAACGTTCGACGCTCCGTTCGTTGCGCTCGGTGGTAGAAGCGCTGATCTTCATCGTCACGACTGTGGCGCTCGCCAAGGTCGCGCAATATGCAGCGGTCGATCAGCTGGGCGGATCGATCGGCTTCCTTACGGCCTCGTTCCTCGGGGCTGCGCCGGTGGTCGTCGCAGCGGCGACGGTCCGCAGGTGGACGCAGCGCAGCAGGCTGTTCGAAGAGACCGGCGATCAGTCGAGCAGATAGTTGTCCAGTACGACGGCTAGTTCGTGACATGACAGGCAGCTGGGATGCGCACAGTTCGAGATCGTCTGCCGGATCGTCGTGAGCACGTCGCGGTGGAGTCTCACCAACGTTGGTTCATCGTGACCATTCGCCACGAGCAGGTCTGTCAGCGGCGCGTCGAGCACCGGGATCGTCGTTATACGCATACAGGAAGTTTCCTCCGAAGCGACAGCGAGCGTTCACTCCTGAGGTTGCATGCACCTCCAATGCGGAGGTAATTTCTTACTCAAGCAGCTTCGGCCCCTCCTTTTGCAACTTCGCGCGCAGCTGGTCGCCGAACATGGCGAGAAAGCCGGGCAGCTCGAACGAGGCGTGCACGTTGCTCTCGCCGACGTCGAGCCGCACCGCGACACGCTGTCCCATCCCCTCCGCCACGAAATTGAGCGTGTCGCCGCTCCAGTGATGCTCGGCGACGTGCCCGCCGGGAATGAAGCCGGCGAGCTTGCCGAAGCCGCCCTCGATCCGCTGCTTGGCAGCCGCCTTGCCGAGGCGATGCGGCAGGTCGACTTCGATCGGCTGGGTCATGCGGACATCTCCTCGGTCGCGAACAGCATTGTGTCGTCGGCGAACGCCTTGAACTCCAGCGCGTTGCCCGACGGATCGCGGAAGAACATGGTCGCCTGCTCACCCACCTGCCCCTTGAAGCGGATGTGCGGTGCGATCCCGAACGCAACGCCGGCCGCTTCGACCCTGTCGGCGAGCGTGCGCCAGTCGGACATGGTCAGCACGACGCCGAAATGCGGCACGGGGACGTGGTGCCCGTCGACCGCATTCTCGACCGCGACCGGCTTCGCGCCCAAATCGAGGTGCGCGACGATCTGATGTCCCATCAGGTCGAAGTCGATCCACTCGGCGCTCGACCGGCCCTCGGCACAGCCGAGCACACCGGCGTAGAAGGCGCGTGCGGCGGCGAGGTCGTGAACCGGAAACGCGAGGTGAAACGGTCTTAGTGTCATGCCAGCGTGATACAGCGCCGTGCGACGCGCGTCACCAGCTTGTTGCCGCAAGCACGACGCGCTTGTGCGCGCACGACCGCTCGCCCAAACAGCCCTCGATACATCGCCGCCTGTGCGGTGAGCCGAGGAAAGCCTGCTTGTCCCACTTACTTTCGCGTTACCCTGCTCTCGCTGCGCTAGCCCTCGGCGCCGTAGCCGCATGCGGGTTCGCGCCGCTGCAACTCTGGCCGCTGACGCTCGCCTGCTTCGCCGCGTGGATGTGGCTGGTGCACGACGCGCCGACGTGGAAGGCGGCGTTGTGGCGCGGCTGGGTGTTCGGCGTCGGGCATTTCACGATCAACGACAACTGGTTTCAGCACGCGTTCGACTTTCAGGACAAGATGCCGCCGGTGCTCGGCTATGTCGCACCGCTCGCGCTGGCGCTCTATCTCGCGGTGTTCCCGATGGCAGCGGCAGGGATCGCGTGGTGGTTTCGCAAGCCGCGCCTCGACCTCGCCTGGATCCTGCTGTTCGCCGCGACGTGGATCGCGACCGAGTGGGTGCGTAGCTGGCTGTTCACCGGTTATGCCTGGGATCCGCTCGGCGTCATCTGGGTCCCGGTGCAGCCGGCCGCGATGCTGGCGCGCGTGACCGGGACCTATGGTTTATCGGGCCTGACGGTCGCGCTCGCGGGAGCGCTGCTGGTGTTGCCGCAGGGCATGAAGGTCGTAGCGGGCGGCGGCGCGGTGGGGGCATTACTGGCCGCACAAGCGCTCAGCTACCGCGACGTTTCACCCCCGCTCACCCCGACGAACCCGCGCCTCGTCGTCGTGCAGCCCAATGTCGCGCAGGACGAGCGCGGCGAGAGCGACGGCGAGATGATGCTGCGCCGCCTGTCCGCGCTGTCCGGCAGGCCCGGTGCCGCGCCTAGGCTCGTGTTGTGGCCTGAGGGCGTGATCCGCGACTTCGTCGAGGACGGCTATCCGTTATGGGTTTACGGCAACCGCAGCCCGTACGTCATCCGCGAGCGGATGGCGGCGCTGCTCAGCCCGCGCGACCTGCTGCTGACCGGGGGCACCGCGCTCAACTTCAAGGCCGACGGCGACATTGCGTCAGGCTACAATTCGGTGTTCGCGATCACGCCCGACGCGCGGATCGCCGCGCGCTACGACAAGGCCCACCTCGTTCCTTATGGCGAGTATCTGCCGATGCCGTGGTTGCTCAAGCCGCTGGGGCTTGCGCGGCTGGTGCCGGGCGACGTCGACTTCCTGCCTGGACCGGGGCCGCGCACGCTCGACACGGCCGCCTTCGGTGCGATCGGCGTACAAATCTGCTACGAAATCATCTTTTCGGGACAGGTAATCGGTCCGACGCATCGCCCGCGCCTGTTGTTCAACCCGTCGAACGACGCGTGGTTCGGTCGCTGGGGACCACCGCAGCATCTGGCGCAGGCGCGAATGCGCGCGATCGAGGAAGGGCTGCCGATCGTACGCGCGACCCCCAACGGCATCTCCGCGGTGATCGCCGCCGACGGTGCGCTGCTGGCGACCGTTCCGCACATGAAGGCAGGCGCAATCGAGGCAGCGCTGCCGGCACCTGCCCCTGCGACGCTGTTCTCGCGCATCGGCAACTGGATGGCATTCGTCGTCTCCGCACTGCTGATCGCCGCAGCCCTTGTCCTGCGTCGCCGTGCGCGATAGAGGTCATTTAAAGCTATCTTTATATCGTTATCTGTTGCGGAGCTATCATGCGCCAGTCGTTCCTGTTCACCTCCGAGTCCGTGTCCGAAGGCCATCCCGACAAGGTCGCCGACCAGATTTCAGACGCGATCGTCGACCTGTTCCTGTCGAAGGACCCGCAGGCGCGTGTCGCGTGCGAAACGCTGACGACCACCAACAAGGTCGTGCTCGCGGGTGAAATCCGCGGCAAGGGCGTGTACGAGAATGACGCCTGGGCGCCGGGGATCGAGGAAGAGATCGAGCGCACCGTGCGCGAAACCGTGAAGCGGATCGGCTACGAGCAGGACGGCTTTCACTGGCAGACGTTCGACTTCTCGAACAACCTCCACGGCCAGTCGGTCCACATCGCGCAGGGCGTCGATGAGAGCGGCAACAAGGACGAGGGCGCGGGCGACCAGGGCATCATGTTCGGCTACGCCACTGACGAGACGCCCGGGCTGATGCCCGCGACGCTCTACTACAGCCACAAGATCCTCGAGCGGATGGCGGCCGATCGTCACTCGGGCGCTGCGCCGTTCCTGGAGCCCGATGCGAAGAGCCAGGTGACGCTGCACTACGAGAATGGCGTACCGGTGAAGGCGACCGCGCTCGTCGTCTCGACGCAGCACAAGCCCGGTTACTGCGAGATCGGCGACAAGGCGGACGCTGCCAAGTACGCCGAGCTGCGCGATTATGTGAAGGGCGTGTTCACCGACGTTCTGCCCGACGGCTTCGTGTCTGACGACACCAAGCTCTACATCAATCCGACCGGCACCTTCGAGATCGGTGGCCCCGATGGCGACGCCGGACTGACCGGGCGCAAGATCATCGTCGACACCTACGGCGGCGCAGCCCCGCACGGTGGCGGCGCGTTCAGCGGTAAGGACCCGACCAAGGTCGATCGCTCAGCGGCCTATGTCGCGCGCTATCTGGCGAAGAATGTCGTCGCAGCCGGGCTCGCCAAGCGCTGCACGATCCAGCTCTCCTACGCGATCGGCATCGCCGAGCCGCTGAGCGTCTACGTCGACCTGCACGGCACCGGCAAGGTTGACGAAGCTGTGCTGGAGGAAGCGCTGCCCAAGCTCGTTCGCCTGACGCCAAAGGGCATCCGCGAGCATCTGAAGCTCAACGCGCCGATCTATTCCAAGACCGCCGCTTATGGTCACTTCGGTCGCGACCCGGAGGGTGACACCTTCACGTGGGAGAAGACCGACCTCGTCGAGCAGCTCAAGGCCGCCGTCGCCTGATCTGATTTCGACGACAACCGGCCCTTCGCTACATCGATGTGGCGGAGGGCTTTTTCATGACTCGAGCGAGAACGACCGGCTCAAGCCGGTCGAGCACATAGCCGGCGACCCGCTCCGACACCCAACCCACCACCGCGCCGCTCAGCACGTCGGACAGGTAATGTGCGCCGCGTGGTACCTGCGTGGCACTCGCGATCATCGCCACGGTGCGTGCGGGAGCCGCGACACGCGGAAACTCATGCGCGACCGCCTGGGCGACAGCGATGGCACCGGCGGTATGTCCAGAAGGAAAGGCGTTCGCAGCCTTGTCGTTGGTGCCGCTGCCGGGCTTGATCTCGGGCTCATGCTCGACCGCATTGGGGCGCAGTCGATCGACGCTACCCTTCAGCACCGTCTTCGCCGCATTGGCGACCAAGTGCGCGGCGAACATGCGCACGCCGACACGGATCACACCGCGGCGACGCAGCAGCAGGCCCGCAGTCAGCGTTGCGCCGCTCAGCAGCATGAGCGGCGTCTCGTCCGCAAGCTTGCTCAGCGGCGTCAAGGCGCGGACAAGCGCCCCGTCCTGCAACGCGAGCACAGGCTCGAGGAGTCGATGCTCGGCAACCGCCGCCTGCCTGACCTTCTCCGTCGCGCTCATCGATCCAACCCGCCTTCGGGCATCTCGGGCCGCACCTGTCCGTGCGCGAGCACCGCGAACAATCCTGCGCCACCAACGAGATTGCCGATCACGGCCGGCGCGATCTGCGCGAACAGCGCGCGCGCGATGTCGATCTTGCCTGCCCAGACCAACGTGAACGCCTCCGCCGATCCGACGACCGAGTGGCTGAGCCCGGTGATACCAACCGCATAGGTCACGGTGAAGATGACCAGAAACGATTGCTCACGCGCATTCGGCAGCATCCACGCGATCGACGCAATCATGAACCCCGCGGGAATTGCGGTCCAGAAGGTCGACATCGCATCGTGGCGCAGGATCACCTCCGACACGCTGACCATGCCGTCACGCAGCGAAGCGTCGAGCATCGGCAGGTGCATGAGCGCGAGGGTGGTCAGCGCGGTGCCCGCCAGATTGGCGAGGATGACCAAGGCCCATAGGCGCAGCGTGCGCTTCAAGGTCCACATCGACGGCCGCGTCACGAGGGGCAGCATTGCGGTGATGGTCGACTCGGTAAAGAATTGCATCCGCCCGAGGATTACGATGACGAAGCCGAGCGGGTAGCCGAGCGAGACTACCAGCGTCCGCCACGGCGTCTCCCCAATGCCGGTGTGGAGCGCGGCTTCTGCCAGCAACGAGGCGTTGATCGCGAAGCCGGCGGCCAATCCGGACCACAGCAGCGACGCGGCGGGACGGTTGACCTCCTCCTCGCCCTCCTCGCGGACGGCGCGGTGGACCTCTTTGGCGTCGGCCGCCTTGAGCTCCTCGATCTCTTCCTCGTCGCGGCTGGACGTGGACCCGCTTGGCTGTGACATCACTCCTGAACCAGCGACGGGGTTCAGGGTTGCAGCGCCGCCGTATAGGCGCCGAACGGCTCGGCCAGAAGCACGCGCCCATTCCGCAGCACCTGCACGCCGCCGCCGCCACGCGCCGGGTCTACCGACACGAAGACACGGAATGTGTAGCCTGCGTTCTCGAACTGGTAGACGCGCCGGGTGCCGCGACGGTCGATCAGCCGGCCGCCGTCGATCGTCAGCGACGCTCGCGTATCGCGACCGCCCCACGGCTGCTCGATCTCGGGCAGCCGGGTGTCGTCGTTGTAGCTGCGGTACCGGTAACCGTGGGTCGGCGTCGCGGTGACCTGCACCGACCGGCTTGGCGTGATGCCGAGCACGCGCGTCTGCGGCGCGAAGCGGCAGTTGGTGGTTTCCTTTCGCCACTTGATCGACGTGACCGCGGGCGTCGTCGCACCCGGCTCGACGATGCCGGGATTGAGCGCGTGGATCCAGCCGAGCTGTTCGCCGCCGGCCCCGGTCAGCGAATAATAGATCTGGTTCATGCCCGGCTCGCCGCGCCCGAGCGTTGCGTCGTTGCGCGTTGCCGCCAGACCGGGCTTGTCGAGGCTCCACAATTGGACGCGCCGGTCACGTCCGGTCACCGACAGCACGAGCGCGCGATCGCTGTTGGTCGCGTCGCACACGAATGCCGCCTGCGCCCACCCCGCACCGGCGCGCGTGAACATGGAAATCGAGGGAGCGGGCGCGAGTTGCGCTGTCACCTCCGCTGCAATTGAGAACCCGCCAGCCGCTGCCGCGCCGACAAACAGCGCTAGCCTTGCCCACCGCATGCTTCTCTTCCGTTTCGTTTTCGCGCGGCAGCGGTTAGGCGCGCGCAGATGAACGACCCCACAACGATCCGCCGGCTCTACGGGCGCCGGCAAGGCCATGTGCTGCGCGCCGGACAAGCCGCGCTGATCGACGACATGCTCCCGCGCGTTGCGGTGCCGGCCGACGGTCCGCTCACCGCCGAGCGGCTGTTCGGCGACGCGCGACCCATGCAGGTGGAGATAGGCTTCGGCGCCGGCGAGCATCTGGCCGAACAGGCGAAGGCGGCACCGGACACCGGCTTCATCGGGTGCGAGCCGTTCCTGAACGGTGTCGTCGGCGCGCTGGGGCATATCCGCGATGGCGCACTCGACAACGTTCGCGTTCACATGGGTGATGCGCTAGAGGTGATCGAGCGCCTGCCCGACGCCAGTCTGGACCGCGTCTATCTGCTCCATCCCGACCCCTGGCCCAAGGCGCGCCATGCCAAGCGTCGGATGATGAACCACGGCCCAATGGACCTGATCGCGGCGAAGCTGAAGCCGGGCGCGGAGTTCCGACTCGGTACCGACGACGAAATCTACTGCCGCTGGGCCATGATGATCATGAACCAGCGGAGCGACTTCGTCTGGCAGGCGCAGACCTCGCACGACTTCCTCAATCGCCCGACAGACTGGCCCGAGACGCGCTACGAGCGCAAGGCACGTCGCTACGGACACGAGGTGTGGTACTTTCGCTACCTGCGAGTGTGACCGCCTTCGGCGCCGGAAAACCCGGGCTTTCCGGGTGAGCGGCCAGCGTGCCGCTCACCCCCTTTGCAACGCCGGTCCGACCGGCGACATCCTCCTGCGCGCATTATTATGGCTTGCGGCTAAGTTGATCGCCTAGACGAGCGCGAGACCAAAAAAAAGGCCGGGAAGACCCGGCCTGTGAAAGTTTTTAGGAGAGGATGCCTGAAAGGCCCGATCCTTGTGCATCGCAGCAGCGGCGCTTGCAAGTGCAATGTCATCGATGTCAGCATGCAAAAAACGCAACCACAACTCTATTGATGCGAATGCCTCGCAGAAGCGGCGTCGCGCCGACAGCGGTCGGAGCAGTAGATCACGTGATCCCAGTCGCGCCCCCACTTCTTGCGCCAGGCAAACGGACGCGCGCAGACCGGGCAGGTTTTTGTCGGCAGGTTCAGCTTCTTGTGCGCCATATCGGGCACTCAACGCGCGAGGCTCAATCGAGGTTCGGGCGCAGCAACCGCGTCGCGCGCTCGCGGTCCACGCCGAGCCGCTGCGCATAATCCTCCAGCTGGTCCTCGCCAACTCGCGCGACGCCGAAATATTCCGCCTGCGCGTGCCCGAAGTAGAATCCGCTGACTGCCGCGGTCGGCAGCATCGCGAAGCTCTCGGTCAGCTCGAGCCCGACGTTGGCCTCTGCGTCGAGGAGATCGAACAGCGTCCGCTTGAGCGAATGTTCGGGACACGCCGGATAGCCCGGCGCCGGTCGGATACCACGATACTGCTCGCGCACCAGCGCCTCGTTGGTCAGCTGCTCGTCGGGTGCATAGCCCCACAGATCGGTGCGAACGTGCTGGTGCAGCCGCTCGGCAAATGCCTCGGCGAGCCGATCCGCCAGCGCTTTCAGCAGAATGTCGTTATAGTCGTCGTGCGCGGCCTTGTATGCCGCCAGATGCGGTTCGATCCCGTGAATGCCGACCGCGAAGCCGCCGATCCAGTCGCCTGCGGGATCGATGAAGTCGGCCAGACACATGTTGGCCCGTCCCTCGCGCTTGGCGATCTGCTGGCGTAGGAACGGCAGGCGGGTCGAGTGCTCGTCGCGGCGGTCGAGATTGGGGACGCTGAACCCCGCCGGGATCGCGCCGCCGTCAGGGCTGCGGTGCGCCTCGGCGTGGCGATCGTGCACCCAGATATCGTCGTCGTGGCGGTGACACGGCCACAGCCCGGCGACGCCGCGCGCGGTCAGCCACTTCTCCGCGACAATGCGGTCGAGCATCGCGCGCGCGTCGGCGTACAACCCGGTCGCGCTCTCCCCGACGACCTCATCCGACAGGATTGCGGGATAGGTGCCGGCGAGCTCCCACGCGCGGAAAAATGGCGTCCAGTCGATATAGTCGACAAGGTCGGCAAGATCCCAGTCGTCGAACACATGGACGCCCGGCTGCTTCACCGCGGGTGCCTTCAACGCCATGTCGGCCTTGAACCCGCGACGGCGTGCCTCGGCGATTGGCAGCAGCGCGTTCTGCCCCTTGCCCTCGCGCGCATCGCGCACCGCCTGATAATCGGCGGCGACCTGGGTGACATAAGGATCGCGCTGCGTGTCGGAGACTAGCGTGGTCGCGACACCCACCGCACGACTGGCGTCGAGCACGTGGACGACCGGGCCCTTGTACGCCGGCGCGATGCGCAGCGCCGTGTGCACCTTCGACGTCGTCGCACCGCCGATCAGCAGCGGCATCGTCATTGCGGCGCGCTGCATTTCCTCGGCCACCGTCACCATCTCGTCGAGGCTCGGCGTGATCAGGCCCGACAGGCCGATCATGTCGGCGTCATTCTCGTTCGCGGCCTCCAGAATCTTCGACCACGGCACCATGACGCCCAGGTCGACCACCTCGAAGCCATTACACTGCAGCACGACGCCGACGATGTTCTTGCCAATGTCGTGGACGTCGCCCTTGACGGTCGCCATGACGACGCGGCCCTTGCCCTTCGCGCCCGGCTCCTTGGATGCCTCGATGAAGGGCAGCAGGTGCGCGACCGCCTTTTTCATCACGCGCGCCGACTTCACCACCTGAGGGAGGAACATCTTGCCCGATCCGAACAGGTCGCCGACGACGTTCATGCCGTCCATCAGCGGGCCTTCGATGACCTCGATCGGCCGTGCGAAGGCTTGCCGGCATTCCTCGGTATCGTCGACGACGTACGCGTCGATGCCCTTGACCAGCGCGTATTCCAGCCGCTTGGTGACCGGCAGGCTGCGCCACTCCGCCGCCTGCTTCTCCGCCACTGCGTCGGTGCCGCGGTAGCGTTCGGCGAGCGCGACCAGCCGGTCGCCCGCGTCCGCGTCGCGGTTGAGCACCACATCCTCGCACGCGGTGCGTAGCTCGGGATCGATCGTGTCATAGACGTCGAGCTGCCCGGCGTTGACGATCGCCATGTCCATGCCCGCGGGGATCGCGTGGTACAGGAACACCGAATGCATCGCGCGGCGCACCGGCTCGTTGCCGCGGAAGCTGAACGACAGGTTGGAGAGGCCACCCGAGATATGGACGTGCGGGCAGCGCGCCTTGATCTCCCGGCAAGCCTCGATGAAGTCGACGCCGTAGTTATTGTGCTCCTCGATCCCCGTCGCGACCGCGAACACGTTGGGGTCGAAGATGATGTCCTCGGGCGGAAAGCCGATGCCGGTTAGCAGCTTGTACGCGCGCTCGCAGATCTCGACCTTGCGATCCTTGGTATCGGCCTGCCCCGTCTCGTCGAAGGCCATCACGACCGCGGCGGCGCCGTAGTTCATGCACAGCCGCGCGTGGTGGAGGAACGCTTCCTCGCCCTCCTTCATGCTTATCGAGTTGACGATCGGCTTGCCCGACACGCATTTCAGCCCGGCCTCGATCACCTCCCACTTGGACGAATCGATCATGATTGGCACGCGCGCGATATCGGGCTCGGCGGCGATCAGTTTCAGGAACGTGGTCATCGCCTCGACCGCGTCGAGCAAACCCTCGTCCATGTTGACGTCGACGACCTGCGCGCCGTTCTCGACCTGGCTGCGCGCGACCTCGACCGCGCGGGTGTAGTCGCCCGCCATGATCATCTTCTTGAACGCCGCCGACCCGGTGACGTTGGTTCGCTCGCCGACGTTGACGAAATTGGCGGAGGTGTTGGTCATGACGTTCCTGTCACCCCCGCGCTGACGGGGCATGAGTCTGTTGTTCGAGTTGACGGGGTAATCGGGCGATCACGCCGCCATGAAGAACGGCTCCAACCCGGCGAGCCGCGTACGCACCGCCGGTACCGGCACCTGCCGCGGGGCGAGGCCGCGCACGCCTTGCGCGATCGCCGCGATATGCGCGGGCGTCGACCCGCAGCAGCCGCCCAGCACGTTGACTTGGCCCGCCTCAGCCCATTGCCCGACCAGCCCCGCGGTCGTCGCGGGCGCCTCGTCATAAGCGCCCAGCTCGTTCGGCAACCCGGCGTTGGGATAGACCATGATTAGCGTGTCGCAGATCTCCGACAGCGTCTTCACGTGCGGGCGAAGCTGTTCCGCACCGAACGAGCAGTTGAGCCCGATCGTCAGCGGCCGCGCGTGGCGCACCGCGTGCCAGAACGCCTCCACCGTATGACCCGACAGATTGCGTCCCGACAGATCGGTCAGCGTCATCGACAACATGATCGGCAGGTCCCGCCCGAGCGCTTCTCCCGCCTCGATCGCCGCCATCACGCCGGCCTTGGCGTTGAGCGTGTCGAACACCGTCTCGATCAGCACGAAATCGGCACCGCCCTCGACCAGCGCGTCGATCTGCTCGCGGTAGACTTGCTTCAGATAGTCGAAGTCGATCTCGCGGTAGCCGGGATCGTTGACGTCGGGCGACAGCGACAGCGTCTTGTTGGTCGGCCCGACCGCGCCCGCGACGAAGCGGGGGCGGCCGTCACGCGCCTGGAACTCGTCTGCGATTTCTCGCGCCAGCCGCGCGCTCTCGACGTTGATCTCGCGCACCAGCCCCTCGGCGCCATAATCGGCCTGGCTGATACGGTTCGCGGAGAAGGTATTGGTCTCCGCGATATCCGCACCCGCCTCGAAATAGGCGCGGTGGATCGCGGCGGGTACCTCGGGCTTGGTCAGCGCGAGGATATCGTTGTTGCCCTTTTGATCGTGGCCGAGCGACAGCGTACCGGCGTAGTCGGCCTCCGACAGCTTCCAGTTCTGGATTTCGGTTCCGAACGCGCCGTCGGTGATGAGGATGCGCTTGGCGGCTTCCGCGTTGAAGATGTCGCGCACGCTCACGCCGCCGAACCCGCTCATGCCGCCACCTTCGCCTGCGCCGCGCCACCGGCACGCACGCCGAGCAGGTGACAGATCGCGAAGCTCAGCTCGGCCTTGTTCATCGTGTAGAAGTGGAATTGCTTGACCCCGCCCGCGTAAAGCTTGCGGCAGAGTTCCGCCGCGACCGTCGCCGCGACGAGCTGCCGCGCCGCTGGGCGATCATCCAGCCCCTCGAACAACCGTGTCAGCCATGCTGGAACGTCCGTCTGGCACATCGCCGCCATCCGCATCACGCCCGCGACGCTCGCGATCGGCATGATGCCGGGCACGATCTCGGCGGTAATTCCCGCCGCGGCGGCGGCATCGCGGTAGCGGAAGAAGGTGTCGGGCTCGAAGAAGAATTGCGTGATCGCGCGGTTCGCGCCGGCGTCGATCTTGCGCTTGAGGTTGTCGAGGTCGGCGGCGGCGTCGCTCGAATCCGGGTGGCACTCCGGATAGGCCGCGACCGAAATCTCGAACGGGTGCAGCCGGCGCAAGCCCGCCACCAGCGCCGCCGCATTCTCATACCCGCCCGGATGCGGCGCGTAGCCATCCGCGCCCGCAGGCGCATCGCCGCGCAGCGCAACAATGTGGCGTACCCCCGCCGCCCAATATTCCTGCGCAATCGCGTCCAGTTCCTCGCGCGTCGCCTCGACGCAGGTCAGATGCGCGGCCGCCGGCACGTCGGTCTCACGCGCGATCCGCGCCACCGTCGCGTGGGTACGATCGCGCGTCGAGCCGCCGGCACCATAGGTGACCGACAGGAAGCGCGGGTTGAGCGGTTGCAAGGTCGCGATCGATTGCCACAACACCTCCTCCGATTTGTCGGACTTGGGCGGAGAGAATTCGAAGCTCACGTCCACGTCGCCGCCGACATCGGCGTAGAGCGGGCCATCGTGCGCCAGCACCGCTTCGTTCACCTGCCTAAATTCTTTTGCCTGCGTGCTCATGCCGCCTTCACCTCGCCTGCGCGCCCGGCCGCCTTGCGACCGAGCCACAATTTCACCGTCAGTTCACCGCCATCCAGCGTCTCGATCCGTGCCGGCATCAACCCGGCGGCGGCGAACCAGCCCTCGATCTGCGCGTCGGAGAAGCCGAGGCGCGTGTGCGCGTCCTGTGTCCGCAATTCCTCGCGATCGTGCGGCGCGAAATCGGCGATCAGCAACCGTCCCCCGGCCGACAGCACTCGCGCTGCTTCCGCGATTGCGGCACCCGGCTGCTGCGCGAAATGGAGCACGTGGTGCAGGATCGCGACATCCGCGCCACCGTCCGCCAGCGGCAAGGCGTAGAGATCGGCCTGACGCAGCTCGGCATTGCCCAGCCCCTGCTCGCCCAGCTTCGCACGCGCGAGGCGCAGCATCTCCGAGCTGCGATCGATCCCGAGCGCGGTGGTCGCCGCGCGGGCGAACAGCTCGATCATGCGCCCGGTGCCCGTGCCGATATCGATCAAGCGGCCGATCGGCTCGCCCGCCAACACGCGGATCATCGCCGCCTCGACCTGCTCCTCGGCGATGTGGAGCGAACGGATCGCGTCCCACTCGCGCGCGTGGCTCTCGAACCAGCCCGCCGCCGCCGCCGCACGGTCGGCACGCACCGCCGCCAGCCGCGCCGCGTCGGCGCTCGCCTGCCGGTCAGGCGCCCCTGCCTCCCACGCATCCAGCGCGGCGAGCACAGGCGCGACGCGCGCCTGCTCGCCCAGCGCGACGAACACCCAGCTGCCTTCCTTGCGCCGCTCGGCCAGGCCTGCGTCGGTCAGGATCTTGACGTGACGACTGACGCGCGGCTGACTCTGCCCCAGCACCTGCGCGAGTTCGCCGACCGACAGCTCCATCGCGCGCAGCAGACAGACGATCCGCAGCCGCGAGCTGTCGGCAAGAGCACGAAAGATGTCGAGCGCGGCGTCCATGACCTCAAGATATAAAGATATCTTTATATGCGGTCAACGTAGCGTGGAGTTGCGCGGATGTGGGAGCCAAGCGCACGGACGCGACGTTGAGCCATCCGAACAACGAAGGGGAAATATCATGAAGCTTGTCATCGCGGTCGCTGCCGCCGCGCTCTCGCTCGCCGCGTGCAGCCAAAAGGCGCAGAACGAGAGCGCGGAAGCCGCCAACGCCGTTGCCGCCGACACCAGCGCGACGATTGCCAACGCGGTGAACGACGTTCAGGCGGCGAGCGACGCCGCGCTCGATCGCGCCGCGAACTCGATGGATCGTGCCGGCAACGCCGCCGCAAATACCGCCGACGCCGCGACCGATGCGACCGGCGAGGCACTGACCGACACCGGCAACGCGATGCGGCGCTGATGCGGCGATCACTGGTGGCGGCGGGGCTGCTGGGTCTGGCCGCCTGCTCCTCGCCCGATCAGCCGGGTCAGCTGACCCGAGATCAGGACGCCCGCCTGAACAGTGCGGCGGAAATGCTCGACGCGAACAGCGTGGCGTTCGACGACGCCTCCGACAACGTGACCGAGACCATGGAGAATCAGCAATGATCGACCGTCGCCGGCTTGGCGCATCCGACCTGAAGATCGCGCCGCTGGTGCTCGGCGGCAACGTGTTTGGCTGGACCGCCGATCGCGACGCCAGTTTCGCGGTACTCGACGCCTTCGTCGACGGCGGCGGCACGATGATCGACACCGCCGATGTTTATTCCGCCTGGGTACCCGGCCATCAAGGCGGCGAGTCGGAGACGACCATCGGCGAATGGCTGCGTACCAGCGGCAAGCGCGATCAGGTGCAGATCGCCACAAAGGTCGGTATGCTGCCGGGCGACGGCGGCGAGAAGCTCTCACCCGCGCGGATCGCGGCAGCGTGCGAGGACTCGTTGAAGCGGCTCGGCACCGATTACGTCGACCTCTACTTCGCGCATCGCGACGACGAGGACACCCCACAGGACGCCGTTGCTGAGGCGTTCGCCAGGCTGGTCGAGGCGGGCAAGGTCCGCGTGCTCGGCGCCTCCAACTTCCACGCTGCGCGATTGAAGTCGGCGATCGAGGGCGCGCGCGCCGCCGGTTTGCCGCATTATCAGGTGCTCCAGCCCGAATATAACCTCGTCAGCCGCACCAAGTTCGAGGGCGAGTTGCAGGATTACTGCGTCGAGTTCAACGTCGGCGTCGTCCCTTATTATGGGCTCGCGTCGGGGTTCCTCACCGGCAAGTATCGCTCCGCCGACGACCTAAAGAAAAGCGTCCGCGGCGGGCGCATGACCGAGCTCTTGGAGGGCAAGGGTCAGGCGATGCTGGCGGCGATGGACGGCGTGGCGGAGGAGACCGGCGCAACCCACGCGCAGATCGCGCTTGCCTGGCTGATCGCACAACCCGGCGTCTCCGCCCCAATTGCAAGCGCCACCCGAGTCGAGCAGGTGCACGATCTGCTGCCCGCCATGGAACTGCGGCTCAGCGACGATCAGCTTGCCCGGCTGACCGACGCGGGCGTGTGAGGCGATAAGGAGGCGGTTATCGCGCCGCCGTCACCTGCGCCGCGGCCGCATCGTCGACGATCGGCAGCAGGACCGAACTTGCCTGCGCGCCGCCCCAGCTCACGCGCTGCGTCGCCGCTTTGTAGTCGCCGGGCTTCGCGTTGAAGATGTTGGGCACGAACGTCTGCGGATTGCGATCGTAGAGCGGGAACAGGCTCGACTGCACCTGCACCATGATCCGATGCCCGGGCAGAAACACGTGATCGACGTTAGGCAGCGCAAAGCGATAGTTCTCGATTTTACCCGGCGTCAGCTTCGCCGGTGTCGCGCGCCCGTGGACGTAGCGCCCGCGGTAGATCTCGATCCCGAGCGGCAACTGGTACCCGGTCATCGCCGGCTTCGATCCCTGGCTCGCGGGCTCGGGCAGCGTGTCGGGATAGACGTCGATCACCTTGACCACCCAGTCGCTGTCGCTGCCGCTGGTGGCGGCGAACAGGTTGACCTGCGGTGCGCCCATGATGTGGACCGGCTTGTCGAGTGCCCCTGTTTGCCAGCTGACCACGTCGGGACGCCCGCTGACGAAGCGCTGGTCGCGCACCAGCCACGTCTTCCACTGGTCGCCGTCACCGATGTCGATCGGGCGTGGCAGGAACGGCACCGGGCTGGCGGGATCGGAAACGTAGCTGGTGCTGCCTGCGGCCGCCGGCTTGTCGAACGACGCCGCGCCGTTCGCGCCAAGGTATAGCGGCGTCGCCGTCCCCATCGGCCACTTCGGCGACACCTCCCACCGGTTGACACCCGTGGCATAGGTCAGCACTGGCGGGATCGTCGCCGGCGTGCCGCGCAGGTAATGGTCGAAGAACGGCTTCATGTAGCGCTGGCGGAATTGCAGCGCCGTGTCGCCATTAAAGGTCAGCGCACCTAGCTCGTAGCCGTAATGGTTGACGCCCGAGTGCCGCCACGGCCCGATCACCAGCGACACCATGTTGTTGCCGGTGTCCTTGGGCTCCAGCGCGTCGTAGACCGCAGGCGCACCGTAGCTGTCCTCCTGATCCCACTGTCCGACCACCAGCATCGTCGGCACGGTCAGCGGACGCGCCGCCATCCATTTGTCGACCGCCTGCATTGACCAGAAATCGGTGTAGGCCGGGTTCTCCATCACCTTGCGGACGGTGGGATAGTTCTCGATCCCCCATTTGCGCGCGTAATCGCCGATCGAGCCCGCGTTCAGGTAGGTGGTGTAATCGTCCCCTGCCCCGCGCGCGATCTTCGCGCCCGTGTCGCCGTGGCCGGTGCTCATCTCGACCGCGTAGTCGAGCGTGCCGACGCGGAACGCACCGTTGTGGAAATCGTCGTCGCCGATCCAGGTGTCGACCATCGGGCTCTGCGGCATCGCGGCCTTCAACGCCGGGTGCGGGTTGATCTCCGCCATCAGCGTGGTGAACCCCAGATAGCTGCTGCCGATCACGCCGACCTTGCCGTTACCCTCCGGCACGTTCTTCACCAGCCAGTCGATCGTGTCGTACGCGTCGGTCGATTCGTCGATGCCGGTCGGATTGAGCGGCCCCGACAGCGGGCGCGTCATCACGAAGATGCCCTCGGAGTGATGCATCCCGCGGATGTCCTGATAGACGCGGACGTAACCGTCATCGACGAACTCCGCATCCATCACCGGCAGGATGTCGACCAGCTTCTGACTTGCGGTCCGCGCGGTCGATCCCGCCGCGTCATAGGGCGTGCGCGACAGGAGGATCGGGCCGTTCCGCGTCCCCTTCTTCATCAGGATGACGGTGTACAGCTTCGTTCCGTCGCGCATCGGTACCATGACCACGCGCTTGATGTAATCCGCCTCCGGCCGCACCTGATCGTAGGACGCGACCACGTCGGGAGTCATCGGCGTCACCCGTTCCTGCGCGTGGGCGAGCGCGATCGGGGCGACAGAGAGCGCGAGCGCGGCGAGCGGGAGGCGAAGCGTCATGGTGCAGGCGTATCGCGTCGCCCCGGCCCCCGCAACGCGGCGATGAACGACTTGGCGACACATTTGTTTACGTGGACACACTAATCCGGGAACCACGACGCTGTCCGACCTTACCGCGCGCATTCGCGACAACATCGTCCTTTTCGGCGCGCTCGCTGCCAACCTCGGCATCGCGGTGGCGAAGTTCGTCGCGGCCGGCATCACCGGCTCGTCCTCGATGCTGACGGAGGGCGTCCACTCGGTCGTCGACAGCGGCAACCAGGTGCTGCTGCTCTACGGGCAGAAACGCGCAAAGCGTGCGCCGGACGCGGCGCACCCGTTCGGCTACGGGCGCGAACTGTACTTCTGGGCCTTTGTGGTCGCGATCCTGATCTTCGCGGTTGGCGCGGGCGTGTCGGTGTACGAGGGCTATCTCCATATTATCGAGCCGGAGGAGCTGACCGATCCGACAATCAACTATATAGTCATAGCCATATCGCTTGCGCTTGAAGGATCGTCGTGGTGGATCGCGCGGCGCGAGTTCAAGGAAGCCAAGGGCGATCTCGGCTGGTGGGAAGCGATCCACCAGTCGAAGGACCCGCCGGGATTCATCGTTCTGTTCGAGGATTCGGCCGCACTCGCCGGATTGCTGATCGCCGCGATCGGGGTCTTTGCCAGCCACGCACTCGGCGATCCGCGGATCGACGGCTACGCCTCGATCGCGATCGGCGGCGTGCTCGGCATCGTCGCGGTGCTGCTGGCGCGCGAGGCCAAGGGCCTGCTGATCGGCGAGCGCGCCGACCCACGCGTGATCGCCCGCGTGCGTGAGACGGTCTCGACGTATCCCGCAATCACCGCGGTGAATCACGTCCGCACGATCCACACCGCGCCCGACAGCATCTTCGTTGCGATCAGCGCCGATTTCGACGACAATCTGACGATGGGCGAGGGCGAGACGATGATCGAGGAGATCGAGCAGGCGCTGAAGAAAGCCGAGCCGCGGCTTTCGTCTATCTACATCCGGCCCGAAAAGGCGAGCGATGCGGTGAGCGACGGAGCACACGGCAAGTGAGCATGATGCAACGGCTGCTCGGCACATTCTCGGCGCTGCTGCTGCTCGTCACCGCGCTGCCTGCGCAGGCCGCGGTGATGATCACGTTCTGGAACCGTGACTTCGGCAACTATTTTCCGCACGCCTTCTTCACGCTGCGCGGCACGCCCGATCGCGGCGGCCCGGCGGTGGACGGCAGCTACGGCTTCACCGCGCAGTCGGTCAGCCCGGCATTGCTGTTCGGCAACGTCAAGGGCCGCGTCGAAACGCCCAAGCTCACCTACATGGAGGGCAGCCACGCACGCTTTGCCGTCACGCTGACCGACGCGCAATATGACGCGATCCTTCGCCTGATCGCCGGCTGGAGCGAGAAGACCGGCGACAGCACCTACAATCTGGGCAAGCGTAACTGCGTGCATTTCGTGCGCGAGGCACTACGCACGAGCGGGCTCGAGGGGCTCGACCATCCCAAGCTCATGAAGAAGCCCACCAGCTTTCTGTCCGCGGTGGAGAGCGCCAATGCCGGGCACGTCATCGTCATCGACAAGATCGGCAAGGAGTATCTCGCCTCCCTGCCGCCGATCAACGGCGTCCGGCCGATCGACGCGCCGGTATCGGATCCCGGCACGATGAAGGGCAAGAAGCCCGAAGCAAATTAACGAGATCGATTCAGGCTGGCACCAACTCGAGCACATCCATTATCGACTCGAAGGCGGGGTAAGGCTGCGCCAACCGCCAGCGCTGCGGACCGATCCGCTCGACCCAGCCGGCAACATCGCGCGTCGCATCGCGGCCATAGCGCATCGCGCTGCGTTCATCGCCGAGCGCAACCGTGCCGAGGAACACGGCGCGCGATGTGTCCGAGGGATAGATCGTACCGCTGATGCGCTGCGATCCGGTCAGCTTGATCAGCGACACGCCGTCTCCACCCGATGCGACACGGCAGCGGAAAAACGGATAGGCGACATAGTCGAGTGCGCCTGCCGCCTTCGCGCCGAGCTTGACCGTGCGACAGCGATAATCGCCGGCGGGCGGTACCGGATCGGTCAGCGCCGCGTCATAGGCATACAGCGCGGGGTCGGCTTCGATCTTCGCGCTTGCCCCGCCAGCACGCGCCTTCTTCAATGCAGCGATCCACGCGGTCCGCCATTCGCGCAATCGCTGGCGGTCGGCGACGGTCGCAACGGCGCGCCAGTCGCGCGTGTCAGTGGTGGGTTCTGCCGCTGCCTGCTCGCCGACCGAGCGGACCGACGTACTGCCATCCTTGCCGCCGCATCCTCCGAGCGCCATCAGCACGAAACCCGCGCAGGCGAGGCGCGCAACCGTCATGCCGCGGTCCAGCCACCGTCGGCAGACAGATTGGCGCCGGTGATCGCCTTTGCTTCCTCGCGGCACAGGAACAGCGCGAAGGCGGCGACCTGTTCGGGCGTAACGAACTCCTTGGTCGGCTGCGCGGCGAGCAGCACATCGTTCATCACCTGCTCGCGCGTCATCCCGCGCGCCTTCATCGTGTCGGGTATTTGGCTCTCAACGAGCGGCGTCCAGACATAACCCGGCGAGATACAATTGGCGGTAATACCGTGCGTCGCATTCTCCAGCGCGACCGCCTTGGTCAGCCCAGCAACGCCGTGCTTGGCCGCTACATAAGCCGCCTTGTTGGGGCTCGCGACGAGGCTGTGTGCGCTCGCCGTCGTGATGATCCGACCCCAGCCGCGCTCGCGCATCAGCGGCACCGCCGCGCGCATCGCGTGGAACGCGCTCGACAGGTTGATCGCCAGGATCGCATCCCATTTGTCGACCGGGAACTCGTGGACGGGCGCGACATGCTGGATGCCGGCATTGTTGACCAGAATGTCGGGTCCGCCCAGTTCCGCGTGACAGCGCGCCACCATCGCCGCGATCTCATCGGGCTTGGTCATGTCGGCGGCGTCGTGGAGCACGCTAACGCCGCTCGATGTCTCCAGCTCGGCGCGTGTCGCCTCGATCGCCTCTGCCTCGCCCAACCCGTTCAGCATGACGCTGGCACCCTCGGCGGCGAGCGCACGCGCGATGGCTAGACCGATGCCCGACGTCGATCCCGTGACGATCGCACTCTTACCTTGCAGGAACATCGGCTCACTCTCCTCCCCGTCTGCATCGGGCAGACGCGCGCCGCTTGCAACCCGAAGCGCGCCGCCGGGTTCATGCCGCAACAGAAACGATTGGCAGGGAGTGGGTCGATGCGGCTCGACGATTACGACAATGACATCGATGTCGGCGATGCCACCTCGCGCGGCGGCTTCGGCGGTGGCGGCGGCGGAGGGCTGCTGTTCGGGCTGCTGCCGCTGATCGGCAGTCGCTTCGGCTGCGGCGGGATCGTGGTTGTATTGATCCTGTTCGCGGTGTTCGGCGGAGGGCTGGGCGGACTTGGCGGGCTGCTCGGCGGCGGCGGCAGCGCACCATCGAGCCAGGTCGGCCAGCAATCGGACGGCGGCAGCGTGCAGCAAATTTGCGACGCTAGCCCCGAACGACGCTCGACCTGCAATGCCTTCAGCAACGTCGAAAATACGTGGGAAAAGATTTTCGCAGCTTCCGGTGAACGCTTCCGCGCTCCCGGCCTGCGCTTCTTTACCGCACAGGGACAGTCGGGCTGCGGTGCGGCGCAGAGCGCGACGGGTCCGTTCTATTGCCCGACCGACAGCGACATCTACCTCGACACCGGCTTCTTCAACGAACTGACCAACCGCTTCAAGGCGCCCGGCGACTTCGCGCAATATTACGTCGTGGCGCATGAATTCGGCCACCATATCCAGAACCTGCTCGGCACGTCGGACAAGGTCCAGCAGATCCAGCGCAGCAGCGGCGAGGTCGAGGGCAATGCCGCCTCGGTGCGGCTCGAACTGCAGGCCGATTGCTACGCCGGCGTGTGGGCGGCGAAGAACCGCGACCGGCTCGAGCCCGGCGACGTGGAAGAAGGCATGCGCGCCGCACAGGCGATCGGCGACGACACGTTGCAGCGCGAGGCGCAGGGACGCGTTGTGCCGGACAGCTTCACCCACGGCACTTCGGCGCAGCGCCAGTTCTGGCTCCGCAAGGGCATGGAGAGCGGCGATCCCGCCGCATGCGACACCTTCTCTGGCGCGATCTGATAAACGTAGGGGCGAGGTGCACCGGCACCCCGCCACTTCACTCAGCATGTCGTCAGGTCAGAGCCGACGATCACCGACATAGGCGAACAGCAGGTCGGCATCGTTCGACGCATGTAGCTTCTCCGCGCCGGTGACGGTCACGCACTCGCCCGCCTTCCACGCCACGCCCGCGACGACGCCCTCGCCCTTGATCGGCACCAGCCAGCCCGTCTTGCCCTCAGGCAGATCGACCTGACGGTCGCCGCCGGTCCAGCGCTCCAGCACGAATTTCGGCCCTTCCACCAGGATCGTCCGCCCGGGCTCGACCTCGCCCGGTGCGCTCGGCGGCGTCCACGGCGTGAGTTCGGCGACCGCCACGCCATCGTCGAGGTGCAGCTCGCGCGGGCGGCCGTAATCGTACAGGCGATAGGTCGTGTCCGAATTCTGCTGCACCTCGATCAGCGTCAGCCCCGCGCCGATCGCGTGAATAACGCCCGAGTGCGAGTAGAAGAAGTCGCCCTTCTTCACCTTCTTCCAGTCGAGCTTGTGCTCGATCGAGCCGTCGAGCGCACTTTCGCGCAGCTCGTCCGCCGTCATCGGCGCGAGCGGCCCGATCGCGATCGTCGAATCAGGTTCGGCATCCAGGATCGTCCAGCACTCGTCCTTGCCGCGCGGCAGCCCGCGCTTCTGCGCTTCCTCGTCGGACGGGTGGTCCTGCACCGACAGCTTCTCGCTGGTGAACAGGTATTTGATCAGCAGTTCCGATTCTTCCGGATGCGGCGACTGGAACCACACCTCGCCGATCGGCTCCGCATCGGGCGCGGGATCGGGAAAGCCGGGGTAAAGCGTGTGCCGGCCCCACGGCTTTTCGACGCGCTTGGTGGCAAGCAGGGTGGCGGGCATGGGAACTCCTGATGATGAACGACAGTCTGTCGCAACGCGCGCGATAACAGGTCCGTTGCGCGGAGCCAGCAACAAAGCTGTCGCACCTGCGGCCCGGGTGTGTGCGAAAGCCGTTGTTCGCACGCGCTCGCTTGCGCTAAGGCCACCACCGATGCGTAACCTTCCTGTCCGCGGCCTTTCGGTCGCGCTCATCGCCGCGCTAGCGCTTCCCATCGCCGGCTGTGCGCGCAACCGCGCCGGCAGGGACCTGCCCTATGTCGCGCGCGATGTCGGCACCTTGTACACGTCGGCCAAGACCCGGCTCGATCAGGGGCGCTACAAGGAAGCCGCCGCGCTGTTCGACGAGGTCGAGCGTCAGCATCCCTATTCGGTCTGGGCGCGCCGCGCGCAGTTGATGGGCGCGTTCAGCTATTATCTCGCGCGCGACTACACCAACGCGATCCAGGGCGCGCAGCGTTTCCTGTCGGTTCACCCCGGCAACCGCGATGCGCCTTACGCTTATTACCTCGTCGCGATGAGCTATTACGAGCAGATCAGCGACGTGACGCGCGATCAGAAGATCACGACGCAGGCGCAGGACTCGCTCGGTGAACTCGTCCGTCGCTATCCCAACACGCGCTACGCCGCCGATGCGCGGTTGAAGCTCGACCTCGTGCGCGATCACCTCGCGGGCAAGGAGATGGAGGTCGGCCGCTTCTACGAACGTCGCCGCCAGTGGCTCGCCGCGACGCTGCGGTTCCGCAAGGTGATCGACGAATATCAAACCACGACGCACGCGCCCGAGGCGCTGATGCGGTTGACCGAAACCTACCTTGCCTTGGGCGTCCGAAACGAGGCGGAAAAGGCCGCGGCAGTGCTCGGCGCCAACTATCCGGGATCGGACTGGTACCAGCGCGCGTACAAGCTGATGCGCGACTATCCGTCGACGCCGATCGCACCGCTGGCGCCGGGTGCGCAGGTCGTGCCGCCGGGTACCCGCACCACCACAGTCGCGGGCGAAGCAACCACCAGCGTACCCGCCAAGGCCGATGCGCCCAATGCAGTGACGCCCGCGACCACCGGCGGCGATCCGGTCGGCACGCTGCCGCCCGACACCACCTCGCCCGCGAACACGCCCAATCCGACGTCGAGCACGCCGACGCCGTAATCGCGCGGACGGTGGGCCAGCGTGGAACAAAAGGGGGTAACGTCGCGCCCGATCTGCGCTAAAGGCGTTGGTGATTCATGCTGACTGCGCTTTCCATTCGCGACGTGGTGTTGATCGAGGCGCTGGACCTCGAATTCGGCGAAGGCCTCGGCGTGCTGACCGGTGAGACCGGCGCGGGCAAGTCGATCCTGCTCGACTCGCTCGGCCTCGCACTCGGCCGACGCGGCGACAGCGGGCTGGTGCGTCACGGCGCAACGCAGGCGAGCGTCACCGCGACCTTCGATCGACCCGCGGGTGTCGACGCGGTGCTCGAGGAGAACGGCATCGACGCCGAGCCGGGCGAGCCGCTGATCGTGCGCCGCATCGTCAGGGCGGACGGCGGCAGCCGCGCGTTCGTCAACAACCAGCCCGCCTCTGCCGCGCTGCTGCGCGAAATCGGGCAGATGCTGGTCGAGATCCACGGCCAGCACGACGACCGTGGCATGCTCGCACCCGCTGGGCACCGCGCGCTGCTCGACGCCTTCGCGCGGGCCGATGTAGCCAAGGTGTCCACGGCGCATGCCGCCTGGCGTAACGCGACGTCAGCGCTGGAGGATGCGCAAGCCGAGATCGCGACCGCGCAGCGGGATCGCGAATGGCTGGAACACGCGGTCGCCGAACTCGACAAGCTCGCACCCGAGCCGGGCGAGGAGGAAGCACTGGCCGAACGCCGCCGCGGCATGCAGCGCGCGGAAAAGATCGCAGACGACCTGAACGACGTGACCGGACACGTCGATGGTCGCGATGGTGCAATGACGCAACTGCGCCAGGCCGCACGCGTGCTCGAGCGGATCGCGGAGGATCATCCCGCGCTTGC
This sequence comes from uncultured Sphingomonas sp., assembly GCF_913778135.1. Classification (GTDB taxonomy): domain Bacteria; phylum Pseudomonadota; class Alphaproteobacteria; order Sphingomonadales; family Sphingomonadaceae; genus Sphingomonas. The sequence goes on from NZ_CAJYVU010000093.1 coordinate 35,435, forward strand.
CGAGGCACTCGCCGCGATCGACCGTGCGGTGATCGAGGGGGCAGTGGCGGAGGAAAAGCTGCGCGACGCCGCCGCCGCGCTGATGCACGACCCGCGGCAACTGGAGGAGGACGAGGCGCGTCTGTTTGAGCTTCGCGCAATGGCGCGCAAGCACCGGGTTCAGCCCGATGACCTCGCCGCCCTCGCCGACCGCCAGCGCGCACAGCTCGAGCGATTGAACGCCGGCGAGGAAGGTCTGGCCGGGCTGGAAGCGCGCGTCGACAAGGCGCGCGCCGCTTATGTCGCCGCGGCAGACGCACTGACGAAGCAGCGCACCGCCGCCGCCAAGCGGCTAGACGCGGCGGTGGCGGGTGAGCTCGCGCCGTTGAAGCTCGACGCCGCACGCTTCCGCACGATCGTCGCGCCCTTGAGCGAAGGTGAATGGTCGCCTGCCGGGCGCGACCGTGTCGAGTTCGAGATTTCGACCAACCCGGGCGCCCCCTTCGCCCCGCTCGCCAAGATCGCGAGCGGCGGCGAGCTGTCGCGCTTCATCCTGGCACTCAAGGTCGCGCTCGCGCAGCAGGGCGGTGCCGCGACGATGATCTTCGACGAAATCGATCGCGGGGTCGGCGGCGCGGTGGCGAGCGCGATCGGCGACCGGCTCGCGCGGCTGGCGACGCGCGCGCAATTGCTGGTCGTCACCCACTCGCCGCAGGTGGCGGCGCGCGGCGCCGCGCATCTGCTGATCGCCAAGAGCAACGACGGCAAGGTCACGCGCACCGGCGTCCGCCCGCTCTCCCCTGACGAGCGGCGCGAGGAGATCGCGCGCATGCTGTCAGGCGCGACCGTCACCGACGAGGCGCGCGCACAGGCGGAACGATTGCTCGAACCCGCCTGAGCGACGCACCCGCCGTCGCTTACCGCTCGCTCAGGTAATAGCGGTCGGTCGCGTTCAGGTTCGCGTCCAGCTCGTAGACGATCGGCTGACCGGTCGGGATCTCCAGTCCGGTGATCTCGTCGTCGGGAATGTTGCTCAGGTGCTTGACCAGCGCGCGCAGCGAATTGCCGTGGGCGGAGATCAGCACCCGCTGCCCGTCCTTCAGCGCGGGTGCGATCCGCTCGTCCCAATACGGCAGCACGCGCGCGATCGTGTCCTTCAGGCTCTCGGTCGCGGGCACGTCAATCCCGGCGTAGCGACGATCGCCCGACAGGTCGTATTCGCTCCCCGCCTCCATCGGCGGCGGCGGCACGTCGAAGCTGCGACGCCAGATATGGACCTGCTCGTCGCCGTGGCGCGCCGCGGTCCCCGCCTTGTCGAGCCCGGTCAGCCCGCCATAATGGCGCTCGTTCAACCGCCAGTGCTTTTCGACCGGCAGCCACAAACGCCCCATCGCTTCGAGCGCGAGGTTCAGCGTCTTGATCGCGCGGGTCTGCAGCGAGGTGAAGGTCTGGTCAAAGTCGAGACCCTTCGCCGCCATCAACTCGCCCGCCGCGCGCGCCTCGGCCGCGCCCTTCTCCGTCACGTCGACGTCCCACCAGCCGGTGAAACGGTTCTCCAGGTTCCACGACGACTGGCCGTGACGGATAAGGACGAGCGTGGGCATGGTTGAACCTTCCTGCGTGGCCGCGCGGCGGCGGCGATCACCGCTCCGCTACGGGAAAGCGGGCCCGCCGGGCAAGCCGCGACGCTTACAGCGTCAGGCGGAAGAAGCAGTTGTGCGGGCTGGGCTGATAATCGGCGAAGGCGTCGCACGGCACGAACCCGGCGCGCGTGTAGAGCCTGATCGCGGCATCGTAGGCGGGCGTGGTCCCGGTCTCCAGGTACAGCGTGCCTAGCCCTTGCTCCCGCGCCTCGGCCATGATCGCGCGGAGGATCGCGTGGCCGGCGCCGCGTCCCCTCGCCTCGGGCGTGCTGCGCATCGACTTGACCTCGCCCGCCGCGTCGTCGAGCCGCTTCAACGCCCCCATGCCGGCGAGCGTCGCGTCCTCCCACGCGGTGAAGAACGTCACTTCGGGCGCGGACAGCGCCGCACCGTCTAGCGCAAAGGAAAAGCCGGGCGGCGTGCCCGCACGCTGCTCGGCGACGTGCGCGGCGAGCAACGGCGCCACCGCGGGGTTGGTCGGTGTATCGCGTCGAACCTGCACTTGCGCGCTCCGCTGCCGGCGTGTTTGTACCGGTCTAACGCGCCGCGGCAGGCGGACAAGCAGGGAGAAGGTAGATGGCGGTCGAGCGCAGGGCATTGATCCACGACGGTCCGGGCGGGCGGTTCGAGGGCGTGTTCGCATGGGACGATGCACAATCCGGCGCGCGGCCAGCGGTGCTGGTGATCCCGAACATCCTGGGTCAGAAGGAAGAGGATAACGTCAAGGCGGAGGAACTCGCCGCGCTGGGCTACGCCGCCTTCGCGTGCGATGTGTACGGCCAGGGCAAGCGGACGCAGCGCGGGCCGGATGCGTCACGCTACATGGACGAGATGAACGCCGATCGGGCGCTGCTACGCGATCGGCTCGCCGCCAGTCTCGCCGCGCTCAAGGCACAGCCGGAGGTGGACGCCACAAGGACCGCGGCGATCGGCTTCTGTTTCGGCGGCAAGTGCGTGCTCGACATGGCGCGTAGCGGGTTGGACGTGCTCGGCGGTGTCAGCTTCCACGGGGTCTACGATCGCCCGGACTACGACACCGTGTCACTAATCGCGGCCAAGCTGTTGATCTGCCACGGCTGGGACGACCCGCTCGGCAAGCCAGAGACGGTAGTATTGCTGGGACAGGAACTCACCGACAGCGGAGCCGATTGGCAGATCCACGCTTACGGCCATGCCGGTCACGCCTTCACCGATCGCAGCATGAAGGGCTCGACGGTCCCGGGCGTTGCCTACGAGGAGCGTGCCGACCGCCGAAGCTGGCACGCGATGGAATTTTTTCTCGGAGAGTTATTCGCGTAGGCATGCCGCCCGGCGGCCGGCTCGCCGCGGCCTTGCCCTTACGTCGACGTAGCGACCGTGCGCAGGACGTCCTCGAACTCCGCGCGAATGTCTTCGGGGGCATTGCGCAACAACACCTGCAATCGCTCGCGGACCGCCTCCGTCTGTTGATCGTCCGACATGCTCGCCATTGTCCAGCCGCTGAAGATACGACGCGTGTCGAGCTCGTCGTGAAGCGTCTTGACCTCGGCGTGGCGCGAGTCGGCGCTGATCCGTCCGAACACGTGCGTGATCGCCTCCGGCGTCCCCTCCAGCACCTGCAGGAAACGCCGTCCGTCCGACAGTAGCACGCCGGAGATGCCGTTCAGACCGTTGTTCGCGCGCGACTGTCGCAGAATTTCGATCTGCGTGTCGTCGTCGGTTCGCCCAGTCGCCACGCTTGAATAAACGATGCGTCGAAAGCGCGCATCCTGTTGCTCGGTCATCTGCCGCTACTAGCTAATCCATGTTACGAAGTCGAGACGATCATGATGTCGCCGCGGCGCGGTGATGCCGGATCACCTCGTCGATGATGAAGCGCAGAAATTTTTCCGAAAATTCAGGGTCCAGTTCGGCATCGAGCGCGAGCTGCCGCAACCGCGCGATCTGCTGTTCTTCTCGCCCCGGATCGGCTGCCGGCAGCCCGCTCGTCGCCTTGTGGCGCCCGACGGCCTGGGTCACCTTGAACCGTTCGGCGAGCAGGCAGACGAGTGCCGCGTCGATGTTGTCGATGCTCTTGCGATAACCTTTCAACACGTCGTCGGTCATGCGGTCCTCCCGCGTTTGGCTGTCGCGCAAGGAGAACGCCGCTGCAAGGTTCGATCGCTGCTTGCCTTGCCCCGTCGACCGCTCGTACACGCGCGGGGAGATGAGTGCATCGATCCACCGGCTCTCGGGCCGCACCCCTTCGCTCGATCCGATGATCGATCTGGTCACCGCCGATATGAACGCGGTCAACGCCGTGATCCTCGACCGGATGCAGTCGCAGATACCGCTGATCCCGAAGCTTGCCGGGCACCTGATCGCGGGCGGCGGCAAGCGGATGCGCCCGATGCTGACGCTCGCGAGCGCGAAGCTGATCGGCTATACCGGTACGCGCCATCACCGTCTGGCCGCCGCGGTCGAGTTCATTCACACGGCGACGCTGCTGCACGACGACGTCGTCGACGGCTCCGACCTGCGCCGGGGCAAGCGCACCGCCAACATCATCTGGGGCAATCCGGCGAGCGTGCTGGTCGGCGATTTCCTGTTCAGCCGCAGCTTCGAGCTGATGGTCGAGGCCGACAGCCTCAAGTCGCTCAAGATCCTCAGCCACGCTTCGGCGGTGATCGCCGAGGGCGAGGTCAATCAGCTGACGGCGGTGCGCCGCGTCGATTTGGGTGAAGACCGCTACCTCGACATCATCGGCGCGAAGACCGCGGCGCTGTTCGCCGCCGCATGCCGCATCTCCGCCGTGGTGGCCGAGCGCCCCGACTCGGAGGAGGAAGCGCTCGACGCCTACGGCCGCTATCTCGGCATCGCCTTCCAGCTCGTCGACGACGCGATCGATTATACCTCGGACGCGGGCACGATGGGCAAAGACGCCGGCGACGATTTCCGCGAGGGCAAGGTCACCCTACCCGTCATCCTCGCCTATGCGCGCGGTTCGGCGCAGGATCGCACCTTCTGGAAGGATGCGATCGAGGGACGCCGGTCGAGCGACGCCGATTTCGCGCAGGCGATCGAGCTGGTCCGCACCACCCGCGCGGTCGACGACACGCTGGCGCGCGCGCGTCATTATGGCCAGCGCGCAATCGATGCGCTCGGACCGTTCGCCAACGGCGTGGCCAAGGACGCGATGGTCGAGGCGGTCGAGTTCGCGGTGGCGCGCGCCTACTGACCGGGTCGGCGGGTCAGACCCGCCGCTCGTCCGCCAGTTCGCAAGCGTGGGCGCCCGTCTCCACCTGGATCGTCGCGTGGCCGATGCCGAAGCGGTGGTGCAGCATGTCCTGTATCTCGTGCAGGAACGCGTCGCCCGGGTGGCCCGCCGGCACGCACAGATGCGCGGTCAGCCCGGGTTCGGTCGTCGACATCGGCCAGATATGCAGGTCGTGCACCTCGCTGACGCCGGGCAGATCGGCGAGCGCGGTACGCACGCCGTCATAGTCGATCCCGCGCGGCACCGCGGCGAGTGACATCTCCACCGTTTCGCGCAGCAACCCCCACGTCTGCCAGAAGATCAGGCCGGCAATGACCAGGCTGACGAGCGGGTCGATCCACGCCGCCCCCGTCGCCCAGATGACCACGCCCGCGACGACGACGCCCGCCGACACCAACGCGTCGGATAGCATGTGCAGGAATGCGCCGCGGATATTGACGTCGCCCTTGCGCCCGCGCGCGAACAGCCAGGCAGTGATCGCATTAACCGCGATACCGCCGGCCGCGACCGCCGCGACCGACAGGCCGGGCACGCGCGGCGCGGCCGAGAACCGCTCCACCGCCTCGGTTGCGATGGCGCCGAGCGCGACCAGCAGCAGCAGCGCATTAGCGAGCGCGGCGAGGATGGTCGACCCCTTCAACCCGTAGGTGAAGCGTTTTGACGGCGGCGTCCGCGCAAGCGCCGCACCGCCCCAAGCGATCGCCAAGCCCAGCACGTCGGACAGATTATGCCCGGCATCCGCCAGCAGCGCGACAGAGCCATAGATCAACCCCGCCCCCGCCTCGACGATCAGATAGGCGAGATTGAGCCCGATTCCGATCGCGAACGCGCGATCCCACCGCTCCGGCGGCGCGGCATGGGCGTGACCATGTCCATGACTGTGCCCGTGGCCATGCGCGTGCCCATGCGAGTGACCGTGGTGATGCCCGTGACCCATGCCGCGCGCGTTAGCGTAGCAGGAACAGGTGATACTAGGACAAGAGCGGCCCTTTTACGCCTCGATCGACGAGGCCGCGGGCAGACGCAGCCGGACGAGCAGCCCGCCCAAGTCTTCGCTCTCTTCCAGGCTGACCGTGCCGTCGTAAATTTCGGCCACGTCGCGCACGATCGCGAGCCCGAGCCCGGTGCCGGGCTTGCCCGAGTCGAGCCGCACGCCGCGATCGAAGATGCGCGCGCGGTCCGCCTCGGGTATCCCCATGCCGTCGTCCTCGACCTGTATTTCGACGAAGCCGGAGTGCGCGCCGACGGTCACGAACACGCTGCCGCCGCCGTATTTGGCAGCATTCTCGACCAGATTGCCCATGATTTCGTCCAGGTCCTGCCGCTCTATATGGGCGACCAGATCCCTCGGCCCGTCCATGTCGACGCGGACGTGCGGGTAGAGGCGACGCACCGCGCGCTCGACCGACTCGACGCTCGGCCACACGTCGGCGCGACTGTGCGCGGAGCCGCGCCGCCCGACCGCACGCGCGCGCGCCAGGTGATGGTCGACCTGCCGCCGCATCGTCCGCGCCTCTCGGATTACCGTGTCGGACAGATCGTCCGAGTTCGCCGTTGCCGCGTTTATGATGACCGTCAGCGGGGTCTTGAGTGCGTGCGCAAGGTTGCCGGCGTGGCGTCGCGCTTCCTCCGCCTGCCGCTCGTTGTGCTCGACCAGCGCGTTCAGCTCGTCGATCATCGGCAGCACCTCGATCGGCATGTTGCCCTCGACCCGGTTCGCCTTGCCCGCGCGCATCCGCGCGATGGCGAGCCGCACGCGCCGGAGCGGCAGCAGGCCGTAGAAGGTCTGCAACGCCGCCAGCGCGACCAGCCCAATCCCGAGCAGCAGAAAACTGCGGATCAGCGTGCGGCGCAGGATGGTGATCTGCGCGTCGAGCGCCTCGCGGCTGGAGGCGACCTGGAAACGCCAGCGCACCGGCGATCCGGGCAGCTTCACGTCCTGCTCGACGACGCGCAGCTTCTCGTCCTTGAACTGCTTGCTGTCGTAGCTGTGGACGCTGCGATCGTTGTGCGGTGCGCCATAGGCGAGCTGGCGATCCCACAGCGAGCGCGACGGCCAGGTCTCGTGCCCCGGCGCCGACACCTGCCAGTAGAGACCGGAATAAGGCTCGAGAAATCGCTGGTCCGCCGGCTCGCGGTTGAACGTCACCTCGCCCGCAGTGTCGATCTCGGCCGAGACGAGCAACGAGCGCAGCACGTAGCCGAGCTGATCGTCGGCGTTTCGCGTCACCGCCGCGACCAGCACGCGGTCGAGCGCGAAGCCGCCGCCCGCGAGCAGGATCGAGATCCACGCCGCCGCGATCAGGATCATGCGCCGCGACAGCGATCCGCGAACCCGCAGCGGCGGCTTCACGCGGCCGCGCTCCGGAACCAAGCCGGTGCCGACCGGTTCAGCGCCGCATCGGAGGAATAATCATGCGAAAGGGTAGAAACGTACCCGCGATGATCGTCGCCGTGCTGGGCGGCGTGTTCGTGTCGATGCTCGCAGGGCTGCTGCTCGCCTCCTACGCGGTGGCGGGGGTTAGCCCGTCCTACCTTCCCGAACCCGCACTTCACCCGACGCGGATCGCGCAGGAGAGCGCAAGCCTCTCGGAGCCGACTACGATCCAGCGCATCACCGCCGACGTGGATGCCGCGCAGATCAGCCGGCACGGACTGTAGACCCGCGATCATCGGTCAGGCGTCCGGATCCTCCAGGCTGTAGCCCAACCCGCGGATGGTCGTGATCACGTCCTGACCCAGCTTCTTGCGAATACGCGTCACGAACACCTCGATCGTGTTCGAATCGCGATCGAAATCCTGATCGTAGATATGCTCGATCAACTCGGTGCGGCTGACCACCTTGCCCTTGTGATGGAGCAGGTAGCTCAGCAGTTTATATTCCTGCGCGGTCAACTTGACCGGCTCACCCGCGCGCGTGACTTTGCCCGAGCGCGTATCGAGCCGGACGTCGCCCGCGGTCAGTTCGGACGATGCATTACCCGACGCCCGCCGGATCAGTGCGCGCAGGCGGGCGATCAGTTCCTCGGTCTGGAACGGCTTGGCGACGTAATCGTCTGCGCCCGCGTCCAACCCGGCAACCTTGTCCGACCAGCTGTCACGCGCGGTCAGCACCAGCACTGGCGTCACCTTGCCCTCCTTGCGCCAGCGGTCGAGCACGGTGAGCCCGTCGATCTCCGGCAGGCCCAGATCGAGCACGATCGCGTCGTAGCTCTCGGTCGAGCCGAGGAAATGCCCCTCTTCGCCATCGGTCGCGAGATCAATCGCGTAGCCCGCACCCTCCAGCGTCGATTTCAGCTGCTGCCCGAGGTTGGGCTCGTCCTCGACGATCAGAACACGCATCTATGTCTCCCTGCGGCACGTCTGCACCCGCCTTGCGGTGCGCATTCGGCAAGATCAATAATTAGCGGCCGGTCTGGCCCAGTACCTGCCCCGAGCGACCGTCCACGTCGACCCAGATCACTTCGCCATCGCGCAGGAACTTGAGCGTGTAGACGACCGACTGTGGATCGAGGTTGAAACCGATATATTGCGCGCCCTTCATCGTCGGGATGATCCGCCGCTCGATCTCCTTGATCGGCAGCAGCTTGCCCGACCGCGTCGCGCGCCACGCGAACGCGCGTTCGCTCTCCTGCTCCGCAGGTTCGGCCAGCGCGGGGGCAGCGGCGGTCAGCAGCAAAAGGATCGGCAACATCTTCACAGGTGGTCGCATAACGCCAATGGATTGAACACCCTGTGAATAACGCCGTCAGCCCTCGGTAACTTGCCCGCTGGCGGTCGGTTCCCTAGGTGCGCGGGCATGGCAGCACCGATCCTCGCGTATGAAGACCTCGGCCTCGTTCAGGGCGCGGGGTGGCTCTTCCGCCACCTCGACGTGTTCATCGGGCAGCGCGACCGGCTGGCGTTGATCGGGCGCAACGGCGCGGGCAAGTCGACGCTGCTCAAGCTGATCGCCGGTGCGATCGACAGCGACGAGGGACGCCGCACGATCGTGCCGGGCACCAACGTCGTCATGCTGGAGCAGGAACCGAACCTCGCCGGGTTCGAGACGCTCGCCGACTATGTCCTGTCGGGTGATCGCGCGCCGGAAGGCTATGAGGCGGAGGCGATCGCCGGGCAGCTCGGCATCGACCTGTCGCGCGCCTGTGCCTCGGCGTCGGGTGGCGAGCGTCGCCGCGCCGCGATCGTGCGCGCACTGGCGCTCGACCCCGACGTGCTGCTGCTCGACGAGCCAACCAACCACCTCGACCTCGGCGCGATCGAGTGGCTGGAGGACTGGCTCAATCGCTTCACCGGCGCGTTCGTCGTCATCAGCCACGATCGTACCTTCCTCACCCGCCTGACCAGGCAGACCCTGTGGCTCGAGCGCGGATCGCTGCGCCGCAACGAGGTCGGCTTCGGCGGGTTCGACGCCTGGACCGAGGCGGTCTACGCGGAAGAAGAACGCGCGGCGCAGAAGCTCGACGCGAAACTGAAGCTGGAGGAGCATTGGCTCCAGCGCGGCGTGACGGGCCGCCGCCGCCGCAACCAGGGCCGGCTCACCAAGCTGAAGGAGATGCGCGCCGAACGTGCCGCGATGGTCGGTCCGCAGGGCGCCGCCGCGCTCGCGGTCGGCAGCGACGACGTGAAGACCAAGGTGGTGATCGACGCCGAGCACGTCTCCAAGTCGTTCGGCGACCGCACGATCATCCGCGACCTTTCGCTGCGCGTCACCCGCGGCGACCGGATCGGGATCGTCGGCAGCAACGGCGCGGGCAAGTCGACGCTGTTGAAACTTCTGACCGGCGAGCTTCAACCCGACGCCGGCTTGGTCAAGCTCGCGAAAACGCTCGACGGCATTGTCATTGACCAGCAGCGCAGCCTGATGGCACCCGAGAAGAAGGTACGCGACGTACTCGCCGACGGGGGCGAGTGGATCGACGTGCTCGGCACGCGCAAGCACATCCACGGCTATCTCAAAGAATTCCTGTTCGACCCCAACATGGTCGACGCGCGGGTCGGCACGCTATCGGGCGGCGAGCGATCGCGGCTGCTGCTCGCACGCGAGTTCGCGCGGTCGTCGAACCTGCTGGTGATGGACGAGCCGACCAACGACCTCGACCTCGAAACGCTCGACCTGCTGCAGGAAGTGATCGCCGACTATGACGGCACCGTGCTGATCGTCAGCCACGATCGCGACTTTCTCGATCGCACGGTCACGGTGACGCTTGGGCTCGACGGCAGCGGCCACATCGATGTCGTCGCGGGCGGATACGAGGATTGGGTCGCCAAGCGTCGCCCCAGCAACGAGGCGAAGCGCGCGCCCGCGAAGATCGCGCTTGCACCCCCGCCGCCCCCTACGACGCGCGTCAAGCTCAGCTACAAGGACCAGCGCGACTACGAACTGCTGCCGCGCCGGATCGAGGAGATCGACAATCAGATCGCGGGCAAGGAGGATCTGCTCGCCGACGCCGGGCTCTACACGCGCGATCCCGCCGCGTTCGATCGCCTTACGCGCGAAATCGGCAGCTTGCGCGACGAGAAGGACACGGCCGAGCTGCGCTGGCTCGACCTCGCCGAACAGGTCGAGGCGCTGGGCTAGAGCGCCCGGCCCTCACGTCCGGCGAGGTCCACCACATATTGCCACGCGACCCGGCCCGACCGACTGCCGCGCCGCGTCGCCCATTGCACCGCATCGGCAGCATCGAACGGCAGCGCATAGGCGTCGGCATAGCCACGCACGATCGACAGATAGTGCTCCTGATCGACGACGTGGAAGCCGAGGCTTAAACCGAACCGGTCGGAGAGTGCGAGTTGATCGTCGGCGACATCGCGCGCGTTCACCGCCCGCTCCTGTTCGCCCATGTCACGCGGCAGCAGGTGCCGGCGGTTCGAGGTGACGAGCAGCCGCGCGTTGGCGGGCCGCGCTTCCGCCCCGCCCTCCAGCAACGAACGCAGCGACCGCGCATCCGCTGCCGCATCGAACCCCAGATCGTCGAGGAACAGCACGAACGCGCGCGGCACGCGGGCGATCGCGTCGAACAGCCGCGGCAGCGTGTCGAGGCGGTTGGCCGCGACCTCTACCAGCGCCAGCGCCCCGCCCGCGCCCTGCACCGCCGCGACGCTCGCCTTGACCAGCGCCGACTTCCCCGTACCGCGCGCGCCCCACAACAGCACGTCCTGCGCCGCATGCCCCGCCGCGAGCCGATCGAGGTTGGCGAGCAACGCGCCCTTCTGCGCATCGACGCCGTGGAGCATGGCGAGCGGCAAAGGCCGGAAATCGCGCGCGGCCACCAGCACGTCGTCACGCCAGACGTAGGCGGGATGCGCGAGCGGATCGGCGGCAGGAACAGGCGGCGGACTGAGCCGCTCCAGCGCGGCGGCGATGCGGGTCAGGGCGTCGTCCATGCGCGCGCTATACGGCGTTGCGTCCGGTCCTCAAGCGCGCGCGTCACGCCTCGTCAGTGCGAAAGCGCTGCCAGCAACCGCGTCGCAGCCATGCGTTCGCTGAAGCGCACATCCTTCAACGCCGCTGCGATCGCCTGCCGCGCCTCGGCCGTGTGCCCCGCGTCGGCGAGTGCCTGCGCGTAGTGCCAGCGAACATCGGCGCTGCCGGGTGCGAGCTTCAGCGCCTTGGTCAGCAGTTGCAGCGCACCGCGCGTATCGCTGGCGGCAAACAGCGCCGCGCCATAGGCATCGCTGGCGGCCGCGCTCATTGGTGATAACCGGTAGGCGGCACGCGCGTAAGGCAGCGCGCTCTGCGGGTCGCCCGCCTGCGTATAGGCACGCGCGAGCTGCGCCAGCACCAGCGCATCGCCGTTGCCGATCTGCCCACGCAATTGCTCCAGCGTCACGACCGCCGCCCGGTCGTCACCCGCCGCCAGTTGCACGTTCGCCAGCAAACGCCGCGCGATCACCGATGCCGGGTTCTGCGCCAGATACAATGCCAAAGCGTTGGCGGCACCCTCGCGATTGCCCGTCTGCAACCACGCCTCGATTAGACGCAACAGCACCGGTTCGTCGAAGCGCAGGTCTGCCGCACGCGCGTAGGCGGACGCGGCCGGCGCGAACCGGCCGCTCGCCGCCAACGTGTCGCCCAGCAGGAGCTGCGCCGGCGGTGCACCGGGTGAGGCGCGCGCGACCCGCTCGCTCTGGCCGATCGCCTCGGCGAACTGGCCGCGCTCGATCAGCCCGCGGATGTTGTCCACTGCCGCCGCGGGATCGCTCGGCGCGTCGGCGACCGCTTCGGCGAGCACGCCGGCGTCGTCGTCCTGCCCGAACGGCACTGCGCGGATCGCTACCGGGCGCGCTGCGCGATCGAGAAAGCGCGCCGCCCAGTCGCGCTCGCCGCGCGCCTCAAATACGCGCGCGACGAGCGTCAGCGTATAGCTGTCGGCATCGGGCCTGAGCGCAGTGGGCCGCAATGCGTCGAGCGCGGCCTTGGCATCGCCCGAGCGGAGCAGCGCCGCACCGAGCAGCCGGCGCGCGACCAGGTTCATCGGCTGCGCACCCATTAGCGCCTGCCACTTGACCGCCGCCTGCTGATACCGCGCATTGGCGTAATCGATCGCGCCCGACAGCAGCAGCCCGCCGGGCAGACCGTCCAGTCCGCCCGCACTCTGATCGAGCAGGTCACCCGCGAGCGACAGGTCGCCGGCACGCGCCGCGACCACTGCCATCAGGTACAGCGCCTGCGGATCACCCGGCCGCGCTGCGAGCGCGCGACGTGCCGAGGCGACGCTGTCGGCGTTTCGCCCCAGGTCGCCAAGTGTTCCCGCTTCCTCGATCAGCGCCGGGTGGAAGTAAGCGTCCCGCGTCAGCGCGGCCTCGAACCACGGCAAGGCGGCGTTCAACCCGTACTGGCTACGCACCAGCTGCCCGCGCAGCACCAGCGCGGCGAGGTTGTTCGGATCGAGCGACAGCGCACGCTGTGCGGCGACGCTCGCGCGTCCGACATCACCGATGTCGAGCCGGACGCGCCCCAGATCGAGCCAAGCGCCCGCGTCTTCGGGATAGCGTTTGGTCAGCTGCTCCAGCAGCGCGGCTCCCGCGGCGCGATCACCCTGATCGGCGAGCGCACGCGCCTTCGCGCGTTGCGCGAGCGCCGTGTCGGCGCCGGTCGCGCGATCCGCCTCCGCGATTGCTCCATCCTCGTCCCCCTGCAGCAACAGCGCGGCGGCGCGGAGCGCGTGCAACCGCGATGGCGGCGCGCCCGCACTCTGCGCTCGGTCGATCGCGCCTCCGGCCGCGACGCCGTCCTCCAGCAACAGGTAGCTTTGCGCGAGCGCGATCTGCGCCGCCGCGTTGCCCGGCTCGGCGCGGGTCGCGGAAACGAAGTGGTTACGCGCGGCGGAATAGTTCGCCCGCGCGAGCGCCGCCCGCCCGCGCGCGATCGACACGCGCGCATCGGGTACGTCGGCGCGTCGCGCGAGCATCGCGATGCCGGCGCCCAAGCCCAAAAGAACCAGCAATCCTAATACGAACCGCGCGTTGCGCCCTCGCGACCATGCCACGACACGGCGCAGCGGCGAGCGCCGCTGGCGACGCCCACGCAGCAGCGGATAGGTCGCCGGTCCTTCAAGCATGAAGGTCGTAGCTTTTGAGCAGGTCGTAGAGCGTCGGACGGCTGATGCCGAGGAGGCGCGCCGTGCCCGATATGTTGCCGTCCGCCTGCGCCAGCGCACGCGTGATCGCGCTGCGATCCGCACGCTCGCGCGCCGCGCGGAGGTTGATCGGCATCGCCTGCGCGGTGCCGGGCAGGTCGAGGTCGGCGGCCGTCACGTACTTGCCGTCGGCCATGATGATCGCGCGCTTGACGCGGTTTTCCAGCTCGCGGACGTTCCCCGGCCATCCCCAGCCATCGATCGCGGCGATGGCGTCGGGGCTCAGCCCCTGCACCGCCGGATTGAGCGTCTGCCGGTGCTGCTGGACAAAATGCCGCGCGAGCAGCGCCGCGTCCCCGCTCCGTTCCGCGAGCGTCGGGATGCGCACAACGATCTCCGACAGACGATAGTAGAGGTCTTCGCGGAAGCGCGTATCGGCGACCATCGCGTCGACATCCTGGTGGGTCGCGGAAACGATCCGCACGTCAACGGGGATAGCGCGCCGCCCGCCGATCCGCTCGATCACCCGCTCCTGCAGGAAACGCAGCAGCTTGACCTGCAACGCGAGCGGCACGTCGCCGATCTCGTCGAGGAACAGCGTGCCGCCGTCCGCGGCCTCGATCTTGCCCGCAGTGGTCTTGCCGGCGCCGGTGAAGGCGCCCTTCTCATAGCCGAACAGCTCGCTTTCGAGCAGCGTTTCGGGAATCGCGGCGCAGTTGATCGCGACGAACGGCCGTGCCCGGCGCGGTCCTGCATCGTGCAGGCCGCGCGCGAGCAGTTCCTTGCCCGTCCCGCTTGCGCCGAGCAGCATGACCGACACGTCGGCGGGCGCGACGCGCTCGATCGTCCGGATAACACGCTGCATCTCGGGCGACGCGGTGACAAGGCCGCCAAGACCCGGCCCAGCATCGGTGCGTGCCGCCAGCCGGCGGTTCTCCGCCTCCAGCGCATGGACGTGGAACGCCCGCGCCACGATCAAGCCCAGCGTGTCGATATCGATCGGCTTGCTGTAGAAATCCCATGCACCGCCTGCGATCGCAGCCAGCGCTGCCTCGCGCGCACTGTTGCCCGAGGCGACGATGACCTTGGTATCGGGCTTGAGCGCGAGGATTTCGGCCAGTGCGCGCAATCCTTCCGACGCGCCGTCTGGGTCGGGTGGCAATCCGAGATCGAGCGTCACCACCTGAGGCTCGGACGCACGCACCGCATCGATCGCGCTCACACGGTCGCTCGCGACGACGACGTCGTAGCCGTCATATGCCCAGCGCAGCTGACGTTGCAGCCCGGGATCGTCCTCGACGACCAGCAGCGTCTTCAACTCGCTCATGCTGCCTGCTCCCATACCGATGCAAGCGGCGCGCTAGTCGGCGCAGTAGCCGTCGAGGCGAGCGGAAGTGAGACACGGAAACGGCTCCCCTCGCCCTCTCGCGTGACCACGTCGACGTGCCCCCCCATCTGCTCCGCCATTTGCCGCGCCTCGTACGCCCCCAGTCCGAAACCGCCGGCCTTGTTCGACACGAAGGGCCGGAACAGCGACTCGCGCACGAACGCCATCGACATGCCGCAGCCGTGATCGGTCACGGTGATCGCGGCTGAATTTTCGTCGTGATCGACGTGCAGGTGCACCGCCTCCACCGCCGCACTCGCCTCGATTGCATTCTGCACCAGATGGTCGAGCAAGGTGCGCAGGGCACGCGGGTCGGCGCGGGCGAACACGGGCACTCCTGTCACCTCGATCGCGTGCTGCGCGGCACGCATGGCGGCGATGTCACGCGCAATGGCGAGCAGGTCGACAACCTCCGACGTGTCGCCCGCAGGCGCCTGGTGCTGCGACAATCGGGCGAGCAGTGCGGTCATCCGCTGCGACGTGTCGGTCAGCGTCGCGATCATGTCGGCGCGAAACGCGGGATTGTCGGCGTGTCGTTCCGCATTGCGCGCAACCAGCGCGGTCTGGCTGACAAGGTTCTTCAGATCATGCATGATGAAGGCGAGACGACGGTGGAACTCGTCGAAGCGTTTCGCATCGGCGAGCGCATCGTGCGCGCGTTCCTCCGCCAGAAAGCTCGCCGCCTGCTGCCCCGCCGCGCCGAGCAGGTCGAAATCCTCCCAGTCAAGCGCGCGTGGGACGAGCGGATGCGCGAGCACGACCGCACCGATCAGCGTGGTCCCGCGCAGCAGCGGCACCACTGCCCAGGCATCGTCGCGCGCGATCAACCACGATGGGATCGCGGCGATCTCGTCCTCCGGCGCCTCTCCCTGCCGGCAGCTATCCAGGTCGATGATCCGGGCGGTCGCTGCCAGATACGTGATCAACGCTTGGGCACCCGCGCATGGCGCCTCTTCCCAGCGCCAGGCCGAACCCGTCACCATCTCGTCACCCTCGGCATAGAGCAGCAGGCCCGCGGGCGACCCGGTCAGGTTCGCGATTGCCTCGACGACCCGTTCCGGCAACGACGGTACGTCCGCGCCCGATACACCCAGCGTGTCGGTAAAGCGCATCCACTCCGCACGGTAATCGTAGCGGTGACTGAACAGGTGCTTGGCGATCATCACCTTTGACCAGGCGCGCAGCCACGGTGTCGCGACAAAGGTGAACAATGCAGTGCCCGTGCCGACGACGAACGCGGCCTGGAACACTCGCGCATGCGTTCCCGCAACCTCGCCCAGCAGGCCGGTTACCGCAATTGCGACGGCAACGTAGGTCATTCCGCCTATGACCACAATCATCTGCGCCGCCGCCGCTCTCGACACGCTGAGCGTACGATCGGTGGGGCGCTGG
>NZ_CAJYVU010000094.1 GCF_913778135.1 uncultured Sphingomonas sp.
CGCGCGCGTTGGCGTCGACCTGCGGCAGGCGACGCCCCGCAATCGCGCGCAGCTCGTCGCGGCTGGCGGCGAGGGTCGCGTTGCTGGCAACGAGGCTGCGATTGTTGGCGATCGCCTGATCGACCAGCGCGTCGAGCCGGGCCGAGCCGAACGCGGTCCACCAGCGCAGTTGCGGCCCGTCGCCAAGTGCGATGCCGGCGGGCGTCGTCTCGCCCGGCGACTGGTAGGCGGTGGCCGCAGGCGCCTGCGGACGCGTGAAATTCGGGCCGACCGTGCAGCCGGCGAGTGCGGTGGCGAATGCGAGGGTGGCAAAACGCTTCATGGCAATCAGTCCATGTGGATCGTCGGGCCGTCGGCGGCACCGCGACGCGGGCGGCGCATCAGCAACAGCAACGGGACGACCGCGAGGGTCAGGATGAAGAGCAACCAGAAGGCATCGACGTAGGACACCATTGCCGCCTGCCGCGTGATCTGCGCGTTCAGTGCGGCGACCGCGCCGGGCGCATCGAAGTCGAAGCCGGAGGGCAGCACCGGATTGTCGGGGCGGATCTCCTCCACCAGCCGCGAGTGGACGGTCGCCCCGTTGCGGATCGTCAACGCCTGCAGCACCGAGATGCCGACCGCCGAGCCGATGTTGCGCGTCAGCGTGAACATCGCCGCGCCTTCGTTACGGTATTTCGGGTTGAGCGTCGCAAAGGCGATCGTCGTCAGCGGCACGAAGACGAGCCCGGTGCCGATCCCCTGGATGAACCCAGAGGTGATCACCAGCCGCTCGTTCATGCCGAGCGTAAAGCCCGACATCATGTGGAGCGAATAAGCCGCGATCATGAACCCGGTGAAGATCAACAGCCGCGGGTCGACCGTCTTGATCAGCCGCCCGACGACGATCATCGAGATCAGCGTGCCGATCCCGCGCGGCGCGGTGACGAGGCCGGTCAGCACGACCGGATAACCCATCAGCGTTTCCAGCATCGTCGGCAGCAAGGCGAGCACGCCGAACAGCACGGTGCCGAGGAAGAAGCCGAAGATCGAACCGGTGAGAAAATTCCGGTCCTTGAACATGCCGATGTCGATGAACGGACGCTTCGCCGTCAGCGTGTGGACGACGAAAAGGTAGCCGAAGAATAGCCCCAGCGCCGCCTCGATGCACACTTCGGTCGAACTGAACCAGTCTTTCGTCTGGCCGCGATCGAGCATCAGCTGGAACGAGCCGATCGCGAGCGCGAGCATCGCGAAGCCGAACAGGTCGAGGCGTGGTTTCGCCGCGTCCTTCGTTTCCGACAGGAACGCCGACAGCCCGGCAAAGGCGAGCGCGCCGATCGGCAGGTTGATGTAGAACACCCAGCGCCACGACAGATTGTCAGTCAGCCATCCGCCCAGCGCGGGGCCGATGATCGGCCCCAGGATCGCGCCCATCCCCCACACCGCCATCGCGGGACCGTGGCGTTCGGGCGGGTTGATGTCGAGCAGGATTGCCTGGCTCATCGGCACCAGCGCCGCGCCGAACACGCCCTGCAACAGCCGGAACCCGACCAGCTCGCCCAGGCTGTTGGCGATGCCGCACAGACCCGACACGGTGGTGAAGCCGATGATCGACCATAGCATCAACCGCTTGCGTCCGAACCGCCCGGCGAGCCAGCCGGTCAGCGGCGTCATGATTGCGGCGGCGACGATGTACGACGTCAGCACCCAGGTGATCTCCTCACCCGAGGCGGACACGCTGCCCTGGATATGCGGCAGCGCGACGTTGGCGATCGTGCTGTCGAGCGAGTTCATCACGGTCGCCGCCATTACCGACGCGGTGATGAAGCGACGCGACACCGCGTCGGGATAAGCGCCTGTCATCGCCGGCCTGCCGTCACCACCTGATCAGCGCCCAGCGGCGTCACCGCCGAACAGGTGGCGCTTGTGCCCGGTATCGACGCTGACCTCGACGCTCAGCCCCGCATGCAGCGGCACATTCGGCGGCAGGCGGTCGATGCTGAACTCGACCGGCAAGCGCTGCACGACCTTGACCCAATTGCCCGTCGCATTCTCGGTAGGCAGCAGCGCGAAGCTGTTGCCGGTGCCGGGGCTGAAGCTGGTCAGCCGCCCGGTCAGCTTCAGGTCGGGGAATGCGTCGACGTGGAAGGTCGCGGGCTGCCCCACGCGCATGTGATTGAGCTGGTCTTCCTTGAAATTGCCCTCGACCCACATCCGCGTGCCCGCGAGCGTGAAAACAGGCTTGGACGCGGTGACGTAGCTGCCGCGCTGCAATTGATCGACCTTGGTGACGATGCCGTCCTGCGCCGCGCGCACCACCGTGTAGCCGAGATTGAGACGCGCACGCTCCAGCGCCGCCTGCGCGCGCTGCACCGCCGGCTGCACCGCGGTCGGCGCGTCGACGCTGCCGGTCAGGGTTGCTGCGACGCCCGCATTCTGCTGCACCGAGGTCTGGATCTGCTGGCGCGCGGTCTGCGCGGCAAGCACTGCCTGATCATATTGGTTCTGCGACGAGATACCTTCTGCCAACAGCGATTTCTGCCGCGCCGCCTCACGCTCCGCATAGGCGAGCCGCGCACGCGCCGCCGCCAGCGCGGCTTCGCCCTCGCGGTAGCTGGCGCGGGTGGACGACACCTGCGTGCGCGCGTTGGCGAGTTCCGCTGCCGCCTCGTCGACCGCCGCCTGAAACGGCGCAGGATCGATGCGGAACAGCACGTCGCCCGCGCGGACGCGCTGGTTGTTGCGCACCAGTACCGCGACGACCGGACCGCTGACGCTCGCGCTGACCGGTACCAGCCCGGCCTGGATGTAGCCGTTGTCGGTTTCCTGATAACGCCCGCCGCTCAGGTAGAAATACAGCCCCAGCACCACCGCCAGGAACGGCGCCGCGATCAGCAGCGGCAGGCGCAGTTGGTTGCGCCGCGTACGTGGCTCGTCGGCGGACTCGACCACCGGCGCGGGCTCGGTGACCGGAACCGAGTCGCTGAGCGTTTCGGGTGCCGGGCGTTGGGTCTGTGGGTCGTCCAGGCTCATGTTTCCTCACGGATCAGGCGCAGCACGGGCAGCGCGATCTCGATTGCTACCGCGCGTTGCACCTCTGGCAAGTCAAACGCAACATGATAATACGCTACCTAATGATTATCTTGCATTGACCCAAGCGCGCGATAGAGGAGCGCTGGATGAAGGAAGAGGAAGTCACCCTGGCGACCGCGCCGACGACGGCGGTCTCCGAGCTCGCGGCGCCGCGCAGCCTCGTTCAGCAGATCAAGCTGGTGTCGAAGCTGCTGCGCAAGCGCTTCGACGAGCGCGCGCGCGCGGTGGCGCTGAGCGAGGGAGCGGACTGGGGCGAGGCGCTGACGCAGGCGCAGTGGCGCGCGCTCGCCACCATCTACCTCAATGCCGGCTGCACGCAGAAGGAGCTGGCCGAGAAGCTCGAAATCGGCGCGGTCGCGACGGGGCAGACGGTCGACCGGCTCGAGCGGCTGGCGTGGATCGCGCGCCACAGCGATCCGGGCGACCGCCGCGTCAACCGGCTCCACGTCACCGACGCGGCATTGCCGATCCTGGAGCGGCTGGGCGTCTTCGCCGACCGCGAGGATTATTTCGCCGCGGTCGGGCTCAGCTCCGAGAAGCTGGCGACGCTCACCACATTGCTCGACGAGGTGATCGGGAATCTGTCATCGGCAGAGGGGCGAGCGACGGTCAGCTCTTCAGGCGCCAGCCGCTCTTGAAAATCCACGCGATCACCGCGAGGCAGGCGATGAGGAAGCCGAGCGTCACGCCAAGGCTCAAGCCGATGTCGACGTCGCCGCGTCCGAAGAAGCTCCAGCGAAACCCGCTGACCAAGTAGACGACCGGATTGAACAGGCTGACCGTCCGCCACGGCTGCGGCAGCATGTCGATCGAGTAGAAGCTGCCGCCCAGGAACGTCAGCGGCGTGATGAGCAGCAGCGGCACGAAGTTCAGCTGCTCGAAACTGTTCGCCCAGATGCCCAGGATGAACCCGAACAGGCTGAACGCGACCGAGGTCAGCAGCAGGAATGCGATCATCGCGAGCGGATGCTCGACCACGACGGGCACGAAGAAGGCCGAGGTCGCGAGGATAATCGCACCGATCACCACCGACTTGGTCGCCGCCGCACCGACGTAGCCGATCACCAGCTCGATCGTGGAGATGGGGGCCGACAACAGCTCGAAGATCGTCCCGGTGAACTTCGGGAAATAGATGCCGATCGAGGCATTGCCGACGCTCTGCGTCAAGAGCGACAGCATGATCAGCCCGGGCACGATGAAGCTGCCGTAGCTGACGCCATCGACGTTCTGCATCCGGCTGCCGATCGCGCCGCCGAAGACGATGAAATACAGGCTGGTGGTGAGCACCGGGCCGATCAGGCTCTGCCACAACGTGCGGAGCGACCGCGCCATCTCGAAGCGGTAGATCGCCCATATACCGTGCAGGTTGATGCCGGGAACGGTCATGCCCGTTCCTCCACCAGGTCGACGAAGATGTCTTCGAGGCTCGATTTCGATGTCTCCAGATCCTTGAACGCGATGTGACGATCGCCGAGTGCGCGCAGCAGCGACGGAATGCCGGTATCCTCCTGCGTCGCGTCGAACACGTAGCGCAGCGTGCGCCCGTCGTTCTCGAGGCTCAACCGCCACTGCTCGAACCCCGCCGGCACGGCGTCGAGCGGGTCGACCAGCGTCAGGTCGAGTTCGCGCTTGCCGAGCTTCTGCATCAGCGCCGCTTTCTCATCGACCAGCAGCAACCTGCCCTTGTTGATGACACCGACGCGGTCGGCCATTTCCTCGGCCTCCTCGATGTAATGCGTGGTCAGGATGATCGTGGTGCCGCGCTCGCGCAAGCGATGGACCAGCTTCCACATGTCGCGGCGCAAGCCTACGTCGACGCCTGCGGTGGGCTCGTCGAGGAACAGGATCTCGGGCTCGTGCGCCAGTGCCTTGGCGATCAGCACGCGGCGTTTCATGCCGCCCGACAATTCCATGATCTTGTTGTCGCGCTTGTCCCACAGCGACAGGTCGCGCAGCACCTGCTCGATATACGCGCTGTGTCCCGAACGCCCGAACAACCGGCGTGAGAAGGTGACGGTCGCCAACACGGTCTCGAACATGTCGACCGACAGTTCCTGCGGCACCAGCCCGATCAGGCTGCGCGCGGCCTTGTAGTCGGCAAGCGCGTCGTGCCCGCCGACGCGGATCGTGCCGGTCGATGGCGTCACGATGCCGCAAATGATGCTGATCAGCGTCGTCTTGCCCGCGCCGTTGGGCCCGAGCAGCGCGAAGATTTCACCCTTGTTGATCGCCAGATCGACGCCGTGAAGCGCGGTGAAGCCGCCCTTGTAGGTCTTTGACACGCCCGAGAGCGTGAGGATTGGTTCGGTCATGAAGTCCCCTTGCGCCACGCAGATAGGAGCGCGCAGGCCAGATGGGAGGGGCCATGCGGCATTGATCCCACGCCCTTGCCCATGAAGGTGCGTTGTGACGCGACCGTGACCGGCCTAACGCGCACGGCATGGCGCAGAACCGACCCGCGTGATGACCCGAGCGACCGCGCCACACCGCTGGGCGAACAGGACCGCCTGGCTCCGGCGCAAGCTGCGCGCGAGCGAGGCGGCGTTCATCCTCCTGTCGGTGATCGTCGGCGCAGTGGCGGGGTTGAGCAGCGTGCTGCTGGGGACGCTGGCGCGCGCGGTGCAATCCTGGGCCTTCGCGCTCCCCGATGATGCGCGGCTCAGCGCGGCGCCTGCGCTGTCGCCCGCGGTACTCGTCATGCTGCCGATCGGCGGGACGGTGCTGGTCGGGTTCAACTGGCTGGTTCGGGCACGCAGGCGACGACTGGTCGACGCCGTCGAGGCGAATGCGCTCCACGGCGGGCGCATGTCGTCGATCGACAGCCTGGTGATCGCGGGGCAGACCGCGCTGTCGAACGGCTTCGGCGCGTCGGTCGGGCTGGAGGCGGGCTACGCGCAGCTCGGTGGTGCCGGCGCCTCGGTCGCGGCGAGCTGGCTGGGTCTCAGACGCAGCGATTTCCGCACGCTGG
Source organism: uncultured Sphingomonas sp. (assembly GCF_913778135.1). Classification (GTDB taxonomy): domain Bacteria; phylum Pseudomonadota; class Alphaproteobacteria; order Sphingomonadales; family Sphingomonadaceae; genus Sphingomonas. The sequence continues at coordinate 6,044 of NZ_CAJYVU010000094.1, forward strand.
TCGGTGCGGGTGCGGGTGCGGCGATCGCGGCGGCGTTCGGCGCGCCGCTCGCGGGCGCGTTCTACGCGTTCGAGATCGTGATCGGCGCCTATACGCCAGCCGCGATCGCGCCCGTCGTCGCCGCCGCGCTGACCGGTGTGTTCGTGGCGCAGTTGTTCGGCACGCGCCCGTATCTGATCGACGTGGTGACCCGCGCGCCGATCGAGACGCACCATTACCTGCTCTACGCGACGCTCGGCATCATCTGCGCCGGCGCCGGCATCGCCCTCATGCGCGTCATCGCGCTCGCCGAGCAGGGCACGCGGCGGCTGCCGCTGCCCGATGCACTGCGACCGATCCTGGGCGGCGCGCTGTTGATCCCGATCGCGCTGATTTCGCCGCAGGTACTCTCCGCCGGGCACGGCGCGCTCCACGCCGATCTGGCGGTCGGCGTCCCCCTCACCTTTGTCGCCACGATCCTGCTGGCAAAAGCGCTCGCCTCGATCGTGTCGCTGGGGTTCGGCTATCGCGGCGGGTTGTTCTTCGCGTCGCTGTTCATGGGTACGCTGGTCGGGCATCTGTTCGCCGGGCTGCTGGCGATGGCGGGCTGGGTCGTGCTCGACCTGCGCGACGCGGCGATGGTCGGCATGGCCGCGCTGGCGGTCGCGGTGATCGGCGGGCCGATGACGATGGCGATGCTGGTGCTGGAGGCGACGCACGACTTCGCGCTGACCGGCGCGGTGCTCGCCGCCGCACTGGTCTCGTCGTCGCTGGTGCGCGAGACGTTCGGCTACAGCTTCTCGACCTGGCGGCTCCACCTGCGCGGCGAGACGATCAAGAGCGCGCGCGATGTCGGTTGGACGCGGATGCTGACGGCGGGCAAGATGATGCGCCGCGATGCGCGGGCGACCCCCGCCGACACCAGCGTGGCCGAATTCCGCCGCCGCTTTCCGCTCGGCGCGACCAGCCGCGTCGTGCTGACCGATGCGGAGGACCGCTACGCCGGCATTGTCCAGACGCCTGCCGCCTATGCCGAGGCCCTCGACACCAAGGCCGCGGTCGGCGAGCTCGCGATCAACCGCGACGCGGCACTCGCGCCCGACATGGACATCCAGGCGGTGATGAAGCGCTTCGATGCGTCTGGCGCGGACGAGCTGGCGATACTCGACGCCGACCGACGCGTGCTCGGCCTGCTCTCCGAAACCTTCGTGCGGCGGCGCTATGCCGAGGAGTTGGAGAAGGCGCAGCGCGATCTGTTCGGCGAACGCTAGCGTTGTTCGTTCGCGCAGGCTCGATTTGCGCAGCCGAACGTTCAGGCGCGATGAACGGTGCAACCATCGCTGATCCTTCGATAATTCCGGGCTCGCCCCGCCCCAGTCTCAAGCGCCGCAACGCCGTCCGGACAGGTCGCGACGCATCGTGAGCACACCGCAATGGATGTCGATCGGGCTGCTCGTCGCGATGATGGGCATGTTCCTGTGGGGGCGGTTCCGCTACGACGTGACCGCGATCCTGGCGCTGCTCGCCGGCGTCGCGCTCGGGCTGGTCAAGCCGGCCAAGGCGTTCACCGGTTTTTCCGACGACATCGTCATCATCGTCGGTTCCGCGCTGGTGATCTCGGCCGCGATGCAGCGATCGGGGTTGATCGAGAGCGCGCTGGGAGTGATCGCGCGTCGTGTCACTCGCGTGCGCTCGCAATTGCTGGTCCTTACAGGCGCGGTCGGCGTGTCGTCGGCACTGGTGAAGAACGTCGGCGCGCTCGCCATGCTGATGCCCGCCGCGGTGCAGACCGCGAAGAAGTCGGACGCCAGCCCGTCGGTGTTCCTGATGCCGATGTCGTTCGCCTCGCTGCTGGGCGGGCTGATGACGCTGGTCGGCACCTCCCCGAACATCATCGTCAGCCGCGTGCGTCAGCAGATGACGGGCGAGCCGTTCGGCATGTTCGATTATCTGCCGACCGGGCTCGGCCTGCTGATCGTCGGGCTGGTCTTCCTGCGCTTCGGCTACCGCCTGCTGCCGCGCGAGCGCCGCGCCGCGCCGACGATGGGGGAAGCGCTCAACATCTCCGATTACGTGACCGAAGTGACGGTCGACGAAGGATCATCGGCGGTCGGCGAGACGGTGGCCGCCTTTCTCGAACGTCACGACCATTCGATCACGATCACCGCGCTGCTGCGCAGCGGCGTTCGCACCTTTATCGCGCCCGACCTGACCATCTGCGCCAACGACACGCTCATCATCGGCGGCGACCCCGACACGCTGGAACGCGTGATCGCGGGTGATCATCTGGCGCTCGCCGGGCAGGACCGCGACGCACCGCAGGGACGCGAGGACGACGAGGTCGGCGTGATCGAAGCGGTGATCACCAGCGAATCGGTTCTGGTGCGCCAGTCGGCCGGGCGACTGCAGCTGCAACAGCGCTACGGCGTCAACCTGATCGCGATCTCTCGCGCGGGGAAGCGACTGACCAAGCAGTTGCGCGACATCGTGCTGCGCGCGGGCGACGTGATCGTGCTGCAAGGGCCACTCACGCTGCTGCCGGAGCGGATGCGCGATCTCGGCACGCTGCCGCTCGCCGAGCGTCCGCTGCGGCTGGGCAGTTCGAAACGCCGCTTCGTCCCGCTCGCGATCCTCGCCACCGCCATGTTCGTGACCGCAATGGGCTGGGTGCCGGTCGCGGTTGCCTTCTTCGCGGCGGCGGGATTGATCATGGCGAGCGGCGCGCTGCCGCTGCGTGAGGCCTATGAGGGCGTCGAATGGCCGATCCTGATCATGCTCGGCGCGCTCATCCCTGTGAGCGAGACGCTGCGCACCACCGGCGCATCGAACGTGCTGGCGACCAGCTTAGCGCATCTCGCCACGTCGCTGCCGGCCTGGGGAGCGGTGGAGCTGATCCTGGTGGCGGCGATGGCGGTGACGCCGTTCCTCAACAATGCGGCGACCGTATTGGTGATGGCGCCGATCGCGGCGGTGTTCGCGCACGATCTGGGTTACCGGCCCGAGGCGTTCCTGATCGCCACCGCGATCGGTGCCGGGTGCGATTTCCTCACCCCGATCGGCCACCAGTGCAACACGCTGGTATTCGGACCCGGCGGTTATCGCTTCGGCGACTATGCCCGGCTGGGCGCACCGCTGTCGCTGCTGGTCGTGCTCGTCGGGACGCCGCTGGTCATGTGGACGTGGCCACTGCAGTGATGGGCGTTGAGCTGCCACGCCGCATGTCGGTTCGGACTGGAGCGGGTGAAGGGAATCGAACCCTCGTCGTAAGCTTGGGAAGCTTCTGCTCTACCATTGAGCTACACCCGCGATACCGATCTTCTCGGATCGGCCGCAGCGACACCAACTGACCAGCTCGTGATCGTCTAGCCGTATCAGTCTCGTGGCACGGTTGCACGAGCATAGTCAACCGGAATGCCGCCTCTGTGACTGATCGGTGCCCGGTCCGATGTGACTTCATACGGGTTCCCGCATCAGACCAGGCCACCCGCTCAGGCGGAGATAGCAGCGAACGGACGTCCGGTTGCCGTCGTATATCTTTCATAGGCGGAGGCCTGGCATGCACCGACGCAGCGATGTCGATTAGTCGATGGCGCGGTCCGCCGGTTCCAAGAGGAACGCCGGCACTTACGCCATTGTCGACTAATGCCGCCGTTCCGGATCAAACCGCTGTTCACCGAGAGCCTCGCCCGGCGTTTACCGGTTGTTCACGCCCGCGTGCGACGGTAGCGGCGGAGGAGATCATGATGGTGGTTCACGACGCAGCGCCATTTTCACGGTCGATGACAGGTTCACCGCGTCTCCGGGCTGCTAACTCGACGATGTCTGATCCTCACTCTCGCAAGGTTGGCGTCCTGCTGCTGCTGGCGATCAGCGCGCTGGGATGGCTCGCATTGATCTACTTTCTGCTGCGTTGAGCGGCGCGATCAATAGGCGTTGGGGTGCAGTAGCACGCGCAGCGTGACCGCAGCGATGCGGATGTCGCGCCAGATCGACCAGTTGTTGATATATTCCAGATCGGCCTGCACGCGATTGGTCACATCTTCGGCGCGCTGTGTCGCACCGCGTAACCCGCGCACCTGCGCCAGACCGGTGATCCCTGGCTTGACCGTGTGACGATGCCAGTAACGCTGGTCGATCTCCCAGAACAAGGCATTTTCGGCGCGTGATCCGAGCGCGTGTGGCCTTGGCCCGACGATGCTCATGTCGCCGAGCAAGACGTTCAGAAGCTGCGGCACTTCGTCTAGGCTGGTCTTTCGTAGGATGGCGCCGACGCGGGTGACGCGTGCATCGTCGCGCATCGTGGAAACGCCGCCATCGGGATCGCAGATGTCGGCACGCATGCTGCGGAACTTGAGCACCGCGAACTGCCGGTTCGCGCGACCGACGCGAACCTGCCGGAAGAAGACCGGCCCGCCGTCCTCCAGCCGGATCGCGATCGCTGCGGCAAGCGTGATCACGACAATGCCGGGAAGAAGCGCGAAGACGACGGCGAGGTCGAAGGCACGCTTGAGCAGGGCGTCGGGGCGACGAAGCGGCCCGTACGCGACCACCGCAGTCGGTTGATCTTGCGCGCTTCCCACCTCCAGGATGCCCAGCGCCTCCATCTCGGGCATGACAACGTGAACGTCGGTGCCCATCGCCTTCAGCATCGCAACCCAGCCAACGCGCGCCTCGGGTGCGACCGACAGAATGACCCGGTCGAAGCGGGCGCAGGCACGGCTGACCTGGTCGAGCATGTCGGGGCAGTCGAGCGACGGTCGCAACCCGCTGCCGCCGATTTCGATCGCGTGGGTGAAGGGTTCGGATCGGCCGTTCGAAGCGTCGTGCAGCAGAAGCTCGTCGATCAACCCGCGCGGCGAGAAAGCGCGGATCAGCCGGGCGTTCAAGCCTCTGGCGGCGGACAGAAACACGATCGCGAGCGCGAAAGCGACCGCTTGCTCGAGGCGTGAATAATCCGCGCTGACCTTGAACGCGAACCCGAGCCCGATCGCCAGCAACGACACAATCGTGAACGACGACAGCGCGCGGCGCACCCCGCGTGCCGGCTGCATCATCGCGTCGCGGTCGAACGCACCGCGGCTGGGCGACAGCGCGACGTATAGCGACAGGATGATGGTCGAAACGGCCGCTACGCGCTCACCCGGATCGCGTCCAAGTGCCAGCGAGGCGAGCACCAGTGCGGCGACGATCGCGACCAGATCGCCGCAAAAGAGCAGCACGCGGGCCTGAACCCGACGCTGCGCACCCGAGAGCAGAGGCGCATATTCGCGGCCCAAGCGCGCTGACGCGTCAGTTGCCGTCGTGACTTCCTGCACATCGAGCGCAATCAACGATGCCAGCCCCCCCGACCCGTCCGCCGACGCAGAATCGAGTTTCCGTGCGGCATTTGCGAGACGATAAGCACCCCGACGTTCCAGGTCAGTAGCGGACCTTTACAGTTGAAATTGCATCAGCGCGCCTATTTGTAAATTCACGCTTAGCAAATCCTCAGCCTCTAAAAGAGACTTACCTGCGCCTATTTACGATAGCCCATGCCTGGAACAACAAGAGGCTATTCTCCTGTATATTTGAATACGGATCAACTCATCCTGGCTGTCCTGCTTCCGATCGAGCAAACACCGGTAAGCGCGCCACCAGATCGGTTTCAGACGGCCCAAGCAGAGTCGACGACCGGATCGCAACGATCATCCGGCTCGTGACGGGCGAGGCCACTTCGAGCCTAAATGGATCAGCCTCGACCAGCGCTGATCCGGCAAATAAAGAAGTATCGCGCGACATCGTCGCTGCAAGACGCTCGCTTCTTTCAGGCGATCGCTGCACCACGATCTGCCGTGCCGTGATGACCGACTTCACATAGCCCTGCTGCGCCAGCGCCTGCCCGATCCGCGCGCGGTCGATCTCGTCGCGCACGGCGTTGACCAACTGGATACGACGCCCGATCGACGGGTGTGTGATCGACAGGTCGGTCCAGCGCGCGGGTGCTACCCGTCGCAGGAAGCGCTCCGGCGCGCCGGTGTCGTAGCCCGCACGAGCGATCAGGCGCAGCGCAAGTTCATCCGCCTCGATCTCCGCCTGCTTGATCCCGGTTGTCCGACGTGTTCGCGGAAACAGCGATGAGCCGCGGCCTCCGCTGGAGCGATGGTGCAGCATGTTGTGCGCCATCTCGTGCGCGACGACGAAGGCAAGCTCGTCATCCGCCGCGGCCACTTCCAACGCGCGCGTGGTGACCGCGACATAGCGCCCGTCGGCCCAGGCGTTGACCGCGCTACCTGGCTGAAGCGTGGCCGTGCCGCCGCAGCCGCGATCGCCGGTGAGTACGATCTCCCGCCGCGTCGTGCCGCGCTGCACGGTCAGGACAGCCGGCCCTGCGCGCAGCGTGGTATCGAGCGCGGAGTTGAACAATTCAACTCGCTTGTACGTCGCCCGGGACCGGATCAGCGCCGCCCCCAGCGCCGTGACGTCGCGTCCGTTAATCGCGACCAGTTCATCGCCGACGAGCAGACCTGCGCGATCAGACGTACCTCCCGCGACGACCGCGCGAACCGCAAAGCCTGCGCCCAACCCCCGTGCCTGGACGAGCGGCCGATTACGCCGATCGTAGCTGGCAAGATCGTGCAGCGTGAGGCCCGTGATCATCATCGGCACGTCGCATCGGTCGGCGTTGGCCGACGCAAGGCGATAGCCAACGAGCGCCAACCGCGCGTCTCCCGCGACCAAATCCTCATCGGAGAGATGGGTCGCCGCCATCGCGCTGCCATTGCCGAGCACCAGGGTCGCTGCGACAAGGTACGATAGTGCGCGGTACAGATGCTTGCGGTTGAGCACGTGTCACTTCCTCTTGCTTCACGGGCAAGTGACACAGGCGGGTGTATATATCGTTGAGCAGGCCTCGGGAGCGTTCTCTACAGCGCCGGGGTTGTCGGCGGCGAAGCGCCGAACATGGCGCTCAGAAATTAGCCTCGGGGGAAATGATGAAGAGGATCACGCGGCTGCTTGGAAGAAGCAGTCGTCAGATTACCCGACCTGTAAGGATTACCGATCCCTCATTGTAATGAATGACCGCCCACGTGCTTGACGCACGCAGAGGCACCGTGTTGTTTGCGGGAGCGTTCTGGGGGGCCGTCCGCTTGCGATTGTATTTATCGACAGCATTGCTGTTGCTGGCGGCGTGCGCCCAGGAACCAAGGCCGCACGCTGAGACCGGCAGCAGCGCATACGCGTCGCTGGAGACGACATCGACCGCAAACACCGGAGGTTATCGCCTGTCATCGGGCGACGAACTGTCGATCAACGTGTATTACGAGCCGGACTTGAGCTTCGCCCGCCTTGTCGTCGACAATGGTGGCAAGATCCCCTTTCCGTACCTGGGTTACGTGACCGCGGAAGGTAAAACCGCGGAAGAACTCGCCGGCACGATCACGGCCGGTCTGTCCGGCCGGTATGTCGTCGATCCGCAGGTATCGATCTCGGTCCTGCAGGCCGCGTCGCAGAAACTGGTGGTCGAGGGCGAGGTACAGAAGCCCGGAAGCTTTGCGCTGAAAGGGCGCAGCAGCTTGCTGGAAGCGCTGGCGCTCGCCGGCGGGCCGCAGCGGACCGCCCGGCTCGACGAGGTGATCGTCTTCCGCCACCGCGCCGACGGCGATTACGCCGCGCGCTTCGATGTCGCCCGCATCCGCGCCGGGATCGACCGCGATCCCGTGCTTGAGGGCGGCGACACGGTCGTGGTCGGGATCAATCACGCGAGCCGGTTGTACCGCGACATCCTGCAGGTCGCGCCGCTTCTCACGCTCGTGTTCCTGCGGCTGTGATCGTGCGGTCGCCGGCATGAACGCGCCATTCGGCAGGATCGAGGCGCCGGTATCACCATCCCCTGCCCCGCTGTTCGCGCTCGATTTCGATCGCCTCTGGGTGCCGGTGCGCCGCTCGCTCATACCGATGGCATTGATCGTCTTCGCATGCCTCGCTGCGGCGCTGCTGGCGTTCGTGCTGATCCGTCCTTCCTTCCGCGCCGACGCGAAGCTGCGCATCGATGCCGCCGCGCAGCGTATTGTCGGCACCGAAGATGTCGCAGGCCCGGTGCAGGTCGCCGACATCGACCGGCAGATGGAGACAACGCTGCTGATGGCGCGCAGCGTGCCGGTTGTCGAGGCGGTGATGCGCGCGTTGAAGCTGTCGGCCGACGACACCTTCCTGCGCCAGATGCACGCGAGCGCGACGACGACGCCGGCCGAGCGTCGGAAGGCAGTGCTCGACCTGCTCGATCGTAACCGGTCGGCCGCGATCATCCCCAACAGCCGGGCCGCGAGCATCGCCTTCACCTCGCCCGACCCGCAATTGTCGGCGCTGATCGCCAACAGTTTTGCCGACCATCTGGTCCGCCGCGACGTGCAGCAGCGCGCCGAACAATCGAGCTATGCCCGTGCGTTCCTGGAAGGCGAACTGGCGAACATCCGCACGCGTCTGTCGGAGAGCGAGCGCCGCGCCAACGATTACGCGCGCCGTGCCGCGATCATCGCGGTTCCGGTACGCGAAAACCAGCGCGCCGGTGCGACGCTGACCAGCGACACGCTCGACCGGGTCAACCAGCAGCTCAGCGACGCCGCGCAGCGCCGCATCCGCGCGCAGGCGGACTGGCGTGCGGTCGCCGCGCGTCCTCCACTCGCGATCCCTGAGGTGATCGGCAACAATGCGGTCCAGTCGCTGGTCTCGCAGTCGACCGACGTTCAGGCCAGGCTGGACGCGGCCGCGGCGCGGCACGGACCCGAGCATCCCGAAGTGCGGCAATTGACGGCGCAGTCGACCGCGCTGCGCCGCGAACTGGCTCGACTGGCGGACGGGATCAAGGCCGGTCTGCGCACCCCGCTCGACAGCACGACGCGCGACGAGGCCGAACTGGCGACGCGGTTCGCCCGGCTGCAATCCAGCCGCTTGTCAGAGCAGGACAACAGCGTCGCGCTCGCCATCCTACAGCGCGAAGCCGACACCAACCGCAACCAGTATGACGCACTTCTCGCCCGGCTGAATCAATTGAACGCGGAGGCAGGAGTTCAGGTCAGCAACCTGTCGATCCTCGACCGCGCCGTGCCGCCTGATCGCGCGCATTTTCCCAGCCTGCCGCTGTTTGCCGCCATCGGCCTGCTGCTCGGCGTGGTGACGGCGACGCTGTTCCTGCTGGTGCGCGAACTGCTGTTCGCTCGCCTGCGCACCCCCGTCGACGTGGCCGCACGACTGAGCCTGCCGGTCATCGCCGCGATTCCGGCTGCGCGCGGTGACGACGAGGCGAGGCTGGAGAGCAGCTACGGCGAGGCGCTCGCCGCGCTGCACGTGGCCAGCGACCGCGGGCTGCCGGCATCGGTGTTGGTCACGAGCGCGTCGATCGGCGACGGCAAGTCGACCACGGTCCACGCGCTGGCTCAAGCGGTCGGCACGACCGGCAAGTCCGTTCTGGTGATCGACGCCGACCTGCGCCGACCGGTCCAGCATCGCCTGTTCGATGTCGCTGACGATTACGGCCTGACCGAGGTGCTTGCCGGGCAGCGCGCGCTCGTCGACGCGACGCAGCGGAGCGGAGTGACCGGCGTCGACGTGCTCGCGGCCGGGACGCGTCCGCCGCAGCCGGCCATCCTGCTGGCGAGCCTGCGATTGCGCGACACGATCGAGGCGGCGACGCGCGCCTATGATCTCGTCCTGATCGACACGCCGCCGATCGTCGGCGTGGGTGATCCGTTGCTGCTCGCGGTTCGGGCACAGACGGTTCTGTTCGCGATCCGCGCCGATACCAGCCGTGTCGCGACCGTGCAGGCCGCAATCGGCAAGCTCGCCAAGCTCGGCGTCACGCCGCTTGGCGCGTTGCTCACCTTCTACCGACCGACCGGCGCCGAGGAATACGGCTACGGGGTCTATCGTCACGAGGCCGCCGGGTAAGTGGTGCGCAGTGAAGGCAGGCGCCGGTTCGCGCTGGTCGCGGCAATCGCAGCCGGGTTGAGCGTCGCCCTCGCGCTCGCCAACCTTTCCCGCGCCGCGGCCGAGCGGACCGTGTTGCAAACAGCGCCGACGCGGCAGGTCATCGTCATGGACCCGCGCCCGTCCGCCGACCGCGCGCGCTACGCCACCGCGATCGTCGACGCTCCGTTCGACGCGGCACTGCTAAACCGCTGGATCGCTGCAATGCCCGCGGGCACGAAGCGCGCGGCGGGTTTCACGCTGCTGCGTCGCCTGGGCTTTCACGACACCGCCGCGCAGATCGACATCATCGCCGACAGCCTGCAACGCGGCGATGATGCGCAAGTCCTGCTGCGGCTCGACGCGCTGCTCGCCCGGCAGGTGGCACCTCGACCGCTCATGTCGATCCTGTCGCAGATGGAGCGTGCGCCGCGCTGGCAATCCCTCGTCGTCGCGCGACTGAACGCGCGCCCGGCGTGGCGGAGCCAGTATCTGTTCGACGCAGCGACCTTGGATGACGCCGCTGGAAGGCGCGTACGGCTCTTGACTGTGGAGGGGCTGACCGACCGCACGGACCGAAGCCGCGCCGCTGCCTTCGCCTCGCGCGAGAGCTGGAAGCGCGGCGATGTCGCGCTGGCGGACGCGTTCTGGCGGCGCGGTGCAGCGATGGATCGCGGCTTATCCGACGATCGCTTTCCCTTCGATTGGCAGACCGGCGCGAGCGTCGACTTCGAAGGAACGCAAGTGAGGCGCGGTGACCTGCTGGCGTTCAGCTTTCGCTGGAACGGTCACGGGACCGAGGCCTTCGCATCGCGCCACGTGCTGGGACCGCTCACGAGAGGCGCGTCTCTGGCCAGCGTCGATGCCAAGCCCGACGTGCTGACCCGGATCGACGTGCGCTATCGTTGCCAGGGAGGTGGCTGGCGGGTGGCGCTCCGGACTGCCGGAGCGAACCAGGCGACGTTTCGCGTCGGCGAGCCGCTCGCCTGCGCGGCGGGCGAGATCGCTATTGTGCCGGCTGACACAGCTGGCGCCGGCGCGGCTGCCGAATTGGTGATCGAGTTCACGATGCCCCGCGCGCGACCTGACACGTGGCGCCCGTGACGGTCGATGCCTCCCTACTCCAGCGATTGCACGATTGGCGCCGCTGGCCGGACACGTTCGGGCGCGTGACCAATTCGCACAACTACGTGCCGCAGATCGACGGGCTGCGCTTCCTCGCGATCGCGCAAGTGATGCTCTACCACGCCGCCCTGCGCGGGCAGCGGGCGGCGGACCCGGCCGCGATGCCCGACGAGGGCTGGTTTGCCTGGCTGCCGAACGGCATCGCGGGGGTCGAGCTGTTCTTCTTCATTTCCGGCTACATCATCGCTTACCCGTTTCTGACCGGGCGGCCGCCCCGACTGCGTGCCTTCTACCTTCGCCGGATCACGCGGCTTGAGCCGCCGTACATCCTGACCGTTCTCATCTGCTTCGCCGCGTTCGCGTCGGCGGGCGGCAACGTCGGACCGAGCCCGGCGCTGCGCCACACCGATGCCACCACGCCGCTGTGGGAAAGCCTGCTCGCGAGCCTGTTCTATCTTCACGGGACGATTTTTGTTGCCTCGCCGCGCGTCAATCCTCCGTTGTGGACGCTGGAGATCGAGATCCAGTTCTACCTGCTCGCGCCCTTCATTATCGGCGCCTACACGGTGGTGCGGCGTGCCGGCACGCGCGCGGTGATCGCGGCCGGTGCCATCCTCGTCACGCTGGTACTACAGGCGCTGCTCGATCCGTTTGCCCGGACCCACTATTCTCTCGTGGCGCACCTGTTCCCGTTCCTGCTCGGCATGGCGGTGAGCGACTGGGCGGCGCGGCGGCGGCCGTTCGAGGCGCCGGCCGCCGCGTGGGCCGACTTTGCACTCGCGATCGGCCTGCTGCTGTTCGTGGCCGGATCGATGCTGTTCTACCTTCGGCTGGGATTTGCGGGGCGGACAAGCGTCTTGTTAGTCCGCAGCGCGGCGATCATCTTAATCTATCTGGGCGCGGCGCGGGGGATCAGGGGTCGGCGCTGGCTGGGCAATCGCTGGATCGCGCTCGTCGGCGGCGCCTGCTACTCGATCTACCTGCTCCACGTTCCGCTGCTGCAGATCGCGTCACGCGTGATGCTGGGGCCGTTCGACTGGTCCGGTTGGCCCGCTCTGGCGGTTGCGGCGCTCTACCTGTGCGTCCTGCCCGTCGTCGTGATCGGCTGCATGCTGTTCTACGTCGCGGTCGAGCGGCCGTGCATGAATGGCGATTGGCCGCGTGCTCTGGCGCGACGGCTGCGCCGTACAGGATCGCGACGATGATCGGGCGGCTCTACGTCACTGCCAGCCTGTTCTTCGCGCTCAATCTCGCGCAGACGCTCGGGCTCCCGTACGCGAATGTGTTGGAAAAGGGGTTGTACCTCGCGCTTGCGGCGGCGGTGCTGATCCGACGCCGGGTCGATCCGGTCGCACTCGCGCTGATGATCGCCACCTTGCTGCTGACGATCGTGCTGGGGCTGCTCACGTCGTTTCCGCACTTCAGCTGGATGACGTGGCTGCTGTCGGTCAATCAGTTCGCCATCATCTACGTCCTGACCGGTTTTCTGCCGAGTGAGCACGATGCCCGGACGATCTTGCGCACCAGCGCGTGGTTGCCGCTCGTCTGCGTGGCCGCCGGCGTGATCGGATCGATCACGACCGGCCGCGCCTTGTTCGGCACCGAGTGGGCGACCGGCACGGCGCGGCTGCAGGGATCGCTGATCCCCGCGTTCCTGTCGGGCCTGTCAGCGACCGGTATTGTCGCCAGCCTGATCCTGGGGCTGGAGTGGCGGAGGCTGCGCTATCTGGCGCTGGCGGCAGCCGACGTCGTCATCCTGCTCCTCGCGGGCGGCCGTGCCGCGCTGGCGGTCGCGGCGTTCGTGTCGGTCTGCCTCGTCGCGTTCAGCCGCATGATCCACGTGCGTGACAAGCTGGTGCTGTTGCTGGGCGCGATCGCCGCTCTGCCGATCTTCGCCGCGGTCGCCGTTCCGTTTGCGCTGCGGCGGCTGGTCACGAGCACCGACAACGGCCGCAACGAGATGGCGGCCTATCTGCACACGCTGGCCGAGCGTTACCCGTGGACCGGCATCGGATTTGGCCATCAATATTGGCAGACGCCGCAGAACATCGTCGTCGTGGTCGGGTCACCCGCCGCGCATAACGACTTCCTGCGCCTGACGGTCGAGCTGGGCGTGGTTGGCGCAGGGTTGTTCTACCTGGCGCTAACCGCGGCGATGCTGCGCGCTGGGTGGCGCGATGGAGCATTGAACATAACCGCGCTCGCCGCATGGATCGGCTTTCTGCTGCTGTCGCACAGCGACAATGCGCTGGCGACGCCGGCCTATTTCCCGCTGCTGATCGTGTGCGTCCTACCGCGCCAATCGTCGGCTGGGCGGGAGGCGGCGTTCGTGTCCCCTCGTCTCTCCGCCGGGTATGAAGTGCCCCAACCCGCATGATCCGCCACTACGCCTGGTCCGCCGCGCGGCAATGGGGTCAGCGGCTCGGCACCGCGCTGACGTTCGTGATCCTCGCGCGCATGCTGTCGGCCGAGCAGATCGGACTGTTCAGCGCGGCGCTCGCGATCATGGCGCTGGCGGAACTGGTGAACGAGAATGGCGCGGGCGACGCGGTGATCCGCCACCGCGACGCGACGCCCGGTGCGATCAGGGCGCTCGGCCGCGTCAATGTCGCGGCATCGATCCTGCTCTCGACGGGGTTCGTGCTGCTGGGCGGACGGATCGAGGCATGGTTCGGAACCCCCGGTCTGCGCCCGATCGTGTCGGCGCTGTCGCTCGTTCTGCTGCTCAACGCCTTTGTCTACATTCCGGCGGCGGTTCTGCGCCGCGACATGGCATTCGCCAGGCTCGCCCGCATGTCGCTTAGCAGCACCGTGCTCGGCTCGCTCGTCGGGATCGCGGGCGCGTTCGCCGGACTGGGCGTGTGGGCGCTGGTGGCGCAGGCACTGACCTTCGCCGGCAGCACCGCGGTGCAGATGAACTTGGACGGCGGCACCCGCTCCACCGAGCCGGCGGATTTCCGCGCCGCGCGTCCGCTGTTCGCGTTCGGCGGCTTCGTCATGCTGGGCAACCTCTTGTCCTATGTCTCGACCCGCGCGATCGAGCTGGCGCTACCGTATCACGACGGTGCGGCGGTTCTCGCGCTCTACGTCATCGGCAGCCGGTTCTACTTCGTCGCGGCGCAGATGGTCACCGCCGTCCTGCTTGACGTCACCATGTCGCGCCTGTCTGCGCTGTGCGACGATCGCGCGGCCTTTGGAGAGGCACTGGCGAGCGCGACCGCGACGGGCGCCATGGTCGGCGGCGCGATCTTCTTCGGGCTCGCCGCAATCGCGCCGGAGTTCTGTCGATTGGTGTTCGGGCACACGGGGGCTGCGGCGTCGCCGTTCCTCGCGGTCGTAGCGGTGGCAGGCAACATCCTGCTGCTCAACTATGTCGCGCAGGTCGCGCTCAAGGCGCTGGGGCATAGCAGGACGATCGCGCTGACGAGCGGCGCGCAGGCGGCATTGGCGCTGCTGGTGCTGGTGCCGGCATGGCCGATCCCGGCACTCGCGCGCGTGGCGCTGGTCAACGCGCTGGTCGTGCCCACACTGGCGGCGCATCTGCTGATCCTGCGTCGCGTGCGCGTGGTGTCGCCCGCAAAGTGGGCGCGCGGGATCGCGCCGGTCTGGGCGGGCGGCGCATTGATGCTGCTGGTCGTCGCCGGCGTGCGCGCGAGGTTCACCGTCGATCTGCCCGACGCGCTTGCGCTGCCTATCCTGATCGGCGGCGGCGCGGCGGCGTATCTGATTGTGGTGATGATCGCGGCCGGACGCGGGTGGCGCCCGTTTGCCCCGCGGCACGTCGCCAAGCCTGCCTGAGCTTCGTCGCGACACCTGGCGGGCACGGCCGCAATCCTGCCGGGAGCGACCGGCACGCACAGTGCAAAATCGGCGCTGTCCTACACGTCGAGCATGGTCATATGGGCGCAATCCTCTGCAATCCGGGGGATCACACCATGACACGCGATTATTCGACCGCCGACACCGCGCCTGCCACGATCGCCTTCGCGATCCAGCCCGACGATGTCGTGCCTCTGCCGGTGACGCCGCGCGGCATCTATGTCGGCAAGGGCGGGACGGTGATCGTGCGACCCGCAGACGCGCAGGTGGATGTGGCATACCGCAACCTGCCCGACGCCAGCTACATCGCGCTCAGGGTCTCGCACGTCCGCGCCACCGGCACCACCGCCGGCGACCTCGTCGGAGAAGCGTGATGGCGCTCTCCATGTCAGGCGGCGTGCGGCTCGCCCGGCGATCGGGCGGGCAAGGTGCACGCGTCGTCGCACCGCTCGCCGCGGCGGCTGCGTCGCAACCCCTCACCGCGGCTTATTCGCTCCGGCGCGTGGTGGCCGCCTACGCGGGCGCGTGCCTGCAGGTGCGCGACAGCGGCAACGTGCTGCGCACGCTCACCTTCAAGGCCGACGGGACGTATGATGCGCCGGCGGCGACCTGGTCTGGCTACGGCGACGGCCGCAGCTTCGGCGTCGCTACCTGGTACGATCAGAGCGGCAACGGCCATCATCTGACCAGCTCGTCACGACCGGCGCTGGTCTTTCCCGCCGCACCCGCCAGTTACGACGGCGCCTATGTCGACTTTACGGCCAAGGCACAGCATCTCGCCACCGCGTCGACGCCGCTGGCGGTGGGGGGTAGCGCCAACCTGTCGCTGCTGGCGGTCAGCGCCACGCGCGGTTGGACGAGCGCGGCTGTTCACCCGCGCGACCCGGCGGTCTACTCGGCCGCGGTCGGTCCACTGATCGGCTACGGCACCGCAGCAACGGGCGCGCTGGTGGTCGGCGCCGATGGGCCGGGCGCCGAGACGACGCTGTACGGCGCCAGCGGAGCGCTGCTGGTCGACGCCAGCACCGACTTTGCGAACCGCTGGCGCAACTGGTGGTTCAACCAGACAGGGGCGACCGTCTCCGGTGGCGGCGACACGCGCACCCTGTTTACCGCGCGACCGCATGCACGAGCGAGTTCCAGCGGCAACCGGCTGGTGGTGGGGAACAATGGCGCACTCACTCAATCAGCCAACGCGTCGCTGCGCGAGCTGCTGGTGTTCAACGGCGACAGCGCGCTCGCCGACCGGGAATGCGCGGGAATCGCGGCGTGGCAGCGCCGATATTGGAGCGGCCTCGTCACCAACCGCTTTCCCGATCGCTTCGTGTCGATATTCGCCGGCCAGTCGAACGCGCAATATTATACGGTCGACAGCGTCAGCGGTGACGGTAGCGCGGGCAGCAACGCGCTCGCCCGCGTGTTCGTGCCTGACCTGTCGGCGCGCCTGTCGATCCCGGCCGACCTCTCCCGCGAACTGACCACCTATTGCAGCAGCACCGCGATCGGCGGGTCGTCGGTCCTGAAGCGTGCGAACCCGAACTCGGACAAATATTGGTGGGACGGCGACGCCGCCATTCCGGGGCCGAGCCTGACGAGCGCCCTCGCCAACCTCGACTTCGGCGGCAATCCTGGCAAACGCTATCGCCACTGCGTCATCATGTGGTCGCAGGGCGAGGCGGATGCGCTCTACTGGTCTGCCAACGCCGCCGATGCGGCGGTCGCGGCGGACTGGAAGGCGCAGACCAAACTGGTGTGGGCGGCACTGCGCGCAAAGATCGGCTACGATTGCCCGATCGTGATCCAGCCGCTCGGCAATCAGACCGGCGCACAGCCGCAGATGGAGGCGCTGCGCGCGATCCAGACGCTGCTCGCCGCCGAGGTGCCCGGCGTCACGATCGCGCCCGAGACGACCGATCTGATCCGGCAGGACAATGTGCATTTCGCCTCCGCGCTGAAGGGGCCGAACCAGTCGCCCGCGGGCTACGATCTGGCCGCAACCAGGCTCGCCGCGGCGATGGCCCCGCTATTGCTTACGATACCGCCGCGCTGAGCGGTGAAACGATTGACAAGGACCCGCCCCTCACGAACGTTCAACACAGGGACGTTCGGGGGGCGAACCGATCTTGAGCAAGCGTGTTCTCGCCATCGCATCCGCGGGTGGCCATTGGGATCAGATGATGCGGCTGCGCGCCGCGTTCGTCGGGCATGAGGTGACGTTCGTCACCACGCGCGACGGCGTGGCGCAGCGCGCTGGTGTCGTCGCGGCGCTGGTGCCCGACTGCAACCGCCACCGACGCCTGCGGGTCATCGCGTGCGTCGTGCGGTTGGCGCTGCTGATCCTGCGCCGACGACCGCAGGTGATCGTCACCACCGGCGCGCTGCCCGGCGTGATCGGCATCGCGCTCGGCCGGGTGATCGGCGCGCGAACCTTGTGGATCGACAGCATCGCCAATGGCGAGCAGATGTCGCTGTCGGGCCGGCGTGCCCGCAGTCTGGCGACGCAGTGTCTCAGCCAATGGCCCGATGTCGCCGCGACCGAACAGGTCGGCTATTCGGGAGCGGTGCTGTGATCCTGGCAACGGTGGGCATGCAACTGCCCTTCCCGCGGCTGATCCGCGCGCTCGACGCGGTCGCGGGTCGTCACGGCCTGCACATCGTCGCGCAGGCGATCGAGCCGGTCGCCGGCCTCGTCCACCTCGACCAGCGCACCAGTCTCTCGCCGTCCGAGTTCGACGCGCTCGCACAGACGTGCACGCTGATTGTCGGTCACGCCGGCATCGGCACGATGCTGTCGGCGGCAGCGCACGCCAGGCCGCTGGTGCTGTTTCCGCGTATCGCGGCGCTGGGAGAACATCGCAACGAACATCAGCTCGCGACCGCGCGCCAATTCGGCGGGCAGGTCGGCATCACGGTCGCGCATGACGAGGCCGAGCTGGAACACGCCTGCCTGCGCCGCAACGCGCCGCCCTATCGCCCGGCCGAGCAGCCGCGTTATCGCGCGCTCATCAGCACGGTGGCCGATTTCGTGAGTGCTGCCTGACGTGCCCAGCCTCAACAATCTGATCGCGCTGCAGCGGTTGATGATCCGCGCGCGCATCGCGGTCTGCAACCGTTTCTGGGGCATGCACATCCACCCGACCGCGCGCCTGTCGCGTTCGGCAAAGCTCGATCGTACGCACCCGCGCGGACTCCATGTCGGTCGCCACAGCTACGTTGCATTCGACGCTGCGATCCTGACGCACGACATGGTGCGGGGCCTGCGCACCGATACGATCATCGGCGACGAATGCTTCATCGGCGCGCGCAGCATCATCCTGCCGGGCGTACGCGTCGGCAACAACGCGATCGTCGCCGCCGGATCGGTGGTGACACGCGACGTGCCCGCCAATACGATCGTCAGCGGCAATCCGGCCGGCGTGCTGCGCTCGGGCATCAGCACGGGGCAGTACGGCGTGCTTCAGAAGCCATGACCTCTTCCGCAGCCCAGCCGCTTCGTGCGGCGACCGGCGCCGACATCTATCTGTTCAGCACCACTAATCTGGCATCCGGGCGGCACGACGCGCTCTATCGCATGGTGCGGTCGGTTGCGCACGCTCGTGACGAGCAGCCCGCGCGCGTCATCCGCCTGCTGCTGCTGCTGCAGAATGCCGCCGACCATTCCGCGCCCGATCTGCCCGACTGGGTCGAGGTACACACCGTGCCCGGTCTCGTACCTCTCAGCACCGCCCGCAACATCTTGCTGCAACAAGTCGAACTTGCCAGCGACATGGCCGATTCTGCCGCGATCGCCTTTCCGGACGACGATGCCTGGTATCCCGCGGGATCACTGCACTTCATGGCCGACCTGATCGCGCTCGATGCCAAGGTCGACTTCGCCGTCTGTCGCTCAGGCACCGCCGCACGCTCGCCCGTCGCCGATACATGCGACCGGCGCATGCGGCTTCAACAAGCGATCTCCCACGGCAGTTCGAACACGATCTTCGTGCGCGCCAGCCTGGCAGTACAGCTCGGCGCCTTCGACGAACAACTCGGCCTGGGTACGCCGGCGGTGGCGGGCGAAGACACCGATTACGCGATCCGCGCCTGGCACGACGCGCGACGTGCCCGCTTCGTCGATGCGGCGCTGATCGGCCACCGCGACAACGATCCGCTTCTGAAAAGGCGCTATTTCTCCGGTGCGTTGCAGGCGATCCGCAAACATCGATCACGCTCGTTCGCCGCTGAAGTGGCGTTCATCCGGAAACAACTAATCGGTTTGCGCCTGCGGGCGCGCTGATTGGCAACATCCTAGCCGATGATCGATTGATCGTGACGCTGTTGGATTCGTAAGAGAACGTATCGCTTCCGCGAGTTCAGAGCATCTTCATTGATAAGCCGCCGTCGTTTCCAGCGCCTTTCTCGACGGTTCCTTACTGTTCGACAGCAGATCAATTGACCAGCCTCACACAAGGTTCTTTACCGATCGTGGTGGCAAATAGTGGGATCGAGACATGCGACGCTTCGCTGCAATTAGTGCCGTGATCGCCTTTGCCGCTGCCTCGCCTGCGGCGACACAGGTGATCCCGTCGCAGGCGAGCGCTGCCAACAAGACCTCGGTCAAGACGCGGACGCGAGCGGAGCGTACGCCGACGCCAGCACGCCCGGAGGTTAGACGATCGAACAATTTCTTCGGCCTGCCGCTGTTGTTGCCGTTGCTGGGGCTGGGCGGCGCCGGGGCGGCGCTCGCGGCGGGGGGCGGTGGCACTGCCGCGAGCGCCGCGCCCCTGGCCCCGCCGCCGGCAAGCCCGCAGTAGTTCAGGCCGGCCGCACGACGTCGGATATGCCGATAGCACTGCGTGTCGCTGATGCTCCGCTGCCGTTGCCGCGCCTGCTCGAGCCAAGCCTCGTGGCGGGGCTGGCGCTGCTTGTCGTACTCGGCGGGTCGGTGTTGCAGCCGACGTGGCGCGCGGTGCCGTTCGCCGCGTGGATCGCCATTGCGGCGGGCGTGGCGACATGGCGCATCATTCTCGATCCACGCGCCTTTCCTGCAACACTGCTCGGCCTCGCGCTCGCGCCGCTCGGCGTCGTGCTGGTCCAGCTATGCCGCATCCCGAGCGAGTGGCTTAGCCTGTCAGCGGGACAAGTGTTCGCGGGCAGCATCCGCGCGCTCGTCGAGCCAGCGGCGACGGCGTCCATCTCGGTTGATCGTGTCGCAACCGCTTCGGCGGCGGTGCCGGTCGCGGTCTTTTCCGCCACGTTGCTGCTGCTCCATGTGCGCCCGCGTCGCGATTGGGGCTCGATCTTCGCCTCCTTCGCGATACTTGGATCAGTGGGCGTCATCCTCGCCCTCGCACAGTTCGGCTCCGCCGGACGGTGGGGCGACATCTACCATTCCGCGCAGGCTGCGAACGCACCGGGGTTTTTCGCCAACCGCAATCACGGCGCGACCTTTCTGGCGTGCTGCCTGGCATTCTTCGGGGCGTGGATCGGCGGGCAGCCAATACCGTGGCCACGCCGGTACATGCTGTTCGCCGGAGCCTCGCTTTTCCCACTGTCAATCATCGCTTTGTCGGGATCACGAACAGGGCTCATGATCGGTTTAGTCATGGCGGGCGCAACGCTTCTGGCGTTCCCGCGCGATCGCAGCGAGGTTCGATCGATCGATCCGGCTATGCGCTTCGCCGGATTGTTCATCATCGTCGGATTTGGCGTGATCGTCGCACTCGTCTCGCTCAACGGCGATACTTCAACACGATTAAGCGGCGTCAGCGGAGACTTACGCTGGTCGATCTGGGCGCATGCCCGTGATCTGGTGCTGCTCTACTGGCCGTGGGGCAGCGGACTCGGCACATTCGCGCACGTCTACGCGCTGATCGAGCCGGTGGGTGAATTGCATCCCTTCTACATCAATCATGCGCACAACGACTTCATCGAGCTGTTCGTCGAGACGGGTGCGCTGGCGATCGTCCCGATCATGGCCGCGCTGCTGTTCGGCTGGGCGAGCCTAGCTACGCGTGCGCAGTACAGCCGCAAAGTCATGTTAGAGCGGCGCGTCGCGACGATCGTGGTCGCCGGTCTGCTGGCGCACTCGTTCGTCGATTATCCGCTCCGGACGCCGACGCTCGCGATCGTGCTCGCGGTAGCGCTCAGCGTGCTGACGCCGGGAGCGGGTAGTGCGAGTTCCGCGGCAAGCAAACGTTCGGGCTTATCGGCGTTGCGCTTCGATCAACTCGACGTCGCACTCAGCAAGTAACGGATCTGGGTGGCGAGGTGGATCGGATCGAAGGGTTTGAGGATCGTGCCCGCCGCTCCCAGTTCACGATACTCGGATACCTCAACCGGACGTCCGCGCGCGGTCATGAAGAGGACGGGCACGCGCGCGAACCCTGGGCGCTCGCGCATTCTGGCCCAGGTGGCCGGACCCGAGAGCCCGGGCATCATCACGTCGAGCAGCACCACGTCGGGTGTCCAGCCGGCGCGCCGGTCGAGCAATGCCAGCGCCTCCTCCCCGCTCGCGGCCATATGCAGGTCGATCGCCGGATCGAGCTGGAGCGACATGGCGACGATGGTGCGGATGTCGTCGTCGTCGTCAACGTAGAGGATCGAAAGCGGGGAGCCCGCCACCTTCATGCCCGTCGGGCCGACAGGACATGCCGGATCGTCGCGCGCAAGTCGGGCAATGAGCGCCGCGACTTGATGAGGACCGCGTCAACCCGCGCCGCCAGGTCGGCGTCGATATCGTGCGCCGAATAAAGGATCGTCGGGATCGCGACGCCGTTGCGGTCGACCAGCGCCGGCAGCAGGTCGAGGCCCGTACCCTCGACTAGGTGCAGGTCGAGGATCGCGAGGTCGGGTGCGGCATGTTCGATCACCGCGCGTGCGCTCGGCAGATCACTGACGGTGATCAGCCGCGCCTCGTCACCGAGCAGCGCGGCAGTGACGTCGAGCAGGTCGCGGTCGTCGTCGAGATGGAGGATCGTCGGCCTGGTCGCCCCCGTACGCGCGATCGCGGTCCGCAACGCGGTGTCGAGCCGCTCAGGCTCGATCGGATCGGGGATCCAGTCGACCAGGTCGAAGGGCACCAGCACGTCGTCAGCGCCACGCGCGGTTGCGGAAACGATCACGATCGGCAGCGATTTCCCACGCTTCGCGCGTCGCACCGCCTGCGCGAACTGGAAGCCGTTGCCATCGGGAAGAGTGAGATCGAGCAGCAACGCGGCATAGTCGCGCTCCGTGAGCGCCGCATGCGCCGCATGTGCGGTAGCGACTATGGTCGCCGCATGATCGGTTGCCGCGACGGCGTCGGACAGCTTAGCGACCATCGCTGCGTCGCCGCTGCATACGAGCACGCGCCCGGCCGCGTCTTTCGAAGTATCGACGTCGACGGTCTCGCGCACGAGCTCGAGCGAGAAGGCGAAGCGGGTTCCGCCGCCTGGACGATCCTCGAACCAGATCCGGCCGTCGTGCCGCTGGATGATCTCGCGCGAGATCGCGAGCCCCAGGCCGGTGCCGGTACCCTGCTGCTCGTTCGCGCGTTCGAACCGGCGGAACAGGCGCTCGCGAAAGGCCGGCGGAATGCCCGGCCCCTCGTCGTCGACCATGACGCGGGCCATGCCATCGACTCGCGTTGCCGAGACGGTAACGGCGTGTGCGGGCGGGCTGACGCGAACCGCATTGGAGACCAGATTGCCGATCACCTGCATCAGCCGGTCGGCGTCGCCGAGCACGGCCAACTCCTGCTCGCCCGCATTGCAGCGGACCGTTACGTCGCGCGCGCTGCCCGCACCCTGCATGTCATCGCAGACGCGCGCCGCGACTGCTGCGAGATCGACGGGCACGCGGTCGATCTGCAACTGATTGCTCTGCATGCGATCAAGGTCGAGCATGTCGTTGATCAGGCGGATCAGCCGGCGCGCGTTGCTTTCCGCGATGCCGACCAGCCGGTTGGCCGCGTCGGGAAGATTACCCGCCGACCCTGCACGCAACAGGCCGAGTGCCCCGACGACCGAGGTCAGCGGCGTGCGCAATTCGTGACTGATCGTGGAGATCAGCTCGTCCTTGATCGCTTCCGATCGCTTGCGCGCCGACACGTCACGCAAGGAGACGACTACGTGCTCGCCGTCCGCAAGCTTCATGACGCCGAGCGCGGCGTCGACGGTCACGGTGTACCCGTCGCGGTGCCGCAGCGGTACGTCGGTGCGATACGGCGCAGCGATCATGCCGTCGCGCAGACCGATCCACTGCGGAAAGGTCCGGTGCAGTTCGTTTGGCAGCAGTGCGATCGCGGACACGTCGCGCCGCTCGACCTCGGCCGGCGTGTATCCCAGCAACTGCTCGGTCGCGCGATTGATCAGCTCGATCGTCCCGCTGGGATTGAGGATCACGATCGGGTCGATCGTACCGTCGAGGATGGAGCGGTAGCGGGTCGCGGCGTCGAAGGTCGCGACATCGGCGCGGTAACGCTGCTGCCGCTGCCGCCTGATCGCGACCAGCGCGAGCAGGAACAGCGCGACGCCGAGCACCACCGTAAAGGTGATCAAGCGTCCGGTGCGCGCCACATGCGTCTTTACCGCCTCCGCGCCGACGTCGCTGAGGCGCTCTTCTTCCGATCGGAGGATTGCCGCGTCGCGACGCAATTGCTCCATCAGCACCCGGCCGGTGCCTCGGGCGATACGGTGGATCGCCGCCTGCAGCCCATCGCGGCGGCGCTGCGCGAGCACTGCGTCCATCTCATCGATCCTGGCGTCGATCGCGATCTTCATGCGTCGCAGCGCATCGCGCTGCACACTCGTGTCCGAGCCCTTAGCCGAGATTCGCGAAAAGAGCGCCGCGGTCGCGCGCTTCGCGGGTTCGTACGGTGTCAGGAAACGCGGGTCGCCGGCAAGGATGAACCCGCGCTGCGCAGTCTCCGCCTGTTCGAGCGACCTGATCAGATCGTAGATCAATATGCGCTTCTGAAAGGATACGCGGGTCTGCTCGTTAGATTGTGCGAGTGCGCGATATTCGGCGATGTTCCACCACGCCAGCGCGATGAGCAGCGCCGGGATCAGCACCGCGATCGCGACCATGCGCCAACGCGACGGTCGTCTGGGCGGCACGATTAACGGCCGCTGCGCACCCTCGCCTGCACCGAAGCCCATGAGAGCGCCGTAGCCGAAGCCCCCAGCGTCGTGACCGCGTCCGCTCCCAGCCGACGCGGAGGAGGTCACGCGTGCCGCTCCGATCCCGCATCCCCCATCAACGGCTGGACCGCCAGCAATGCCTGCGCGCGATTGTTGACGCCCAGCTTGCGGAAGATCGCGGTCATGTGCGCCTTCACCGTCGCCTCGCTGATGTCGAGGTCGCCCGCAATCTGCTTGTTCAGGCGACCGTCGGCGAGTGCGAGCAGCACGCGAAGTTGCGCACCCGACAAGGTCGCGATCCGCTCCCGCGCCGTCGCCACCGCGCCTGCCTCACCATCGGACGGAAACACCGGCGTGCCCGACAGGATCGTTCGCAATCGCTGAGCGATCGTGTCGATCGGCTGGCTCTTGAACAGATAGCCCGCCGCGCCGAGCGCGCGTGCGGCGTCGATCAACACGCAGTCCTCACGCGCGGTGATGACGACGATCGGTGTCGAACCCAGCGTGTGTTGCAGCGCCAGGAAGCCGGAAAAGCCCTTCGCATCGGGCAGCATCAGGTCGAGTAGTACGAGTGCGTAGCCGCTGCGCCGCGACGCGATCGCCGCCTGTGCCTCGCCGATCGATCCCGCCTGATCGACCACGCTTCCCGGCAGCGCGGCGCGCGCCGCCAGTGCCAGCCCCTCTCGGGTCAATGGATGATCGTCGGCGATCAGCACACGCTGACCTGTGGTCACAACAATCCCCCTTCCCTTTGCGGTTTTTTACAGTTTATCGGTCAGCCCTGAACAGACATTTCGGCGAAATGCTATAGGTGGCGTGCGAGTTCCGAAAGGAAAATTTTGCTAACCTATCCTAAAGTCGTCGTCGCCGATGACGAGATCATCAATATCAAGTTTCTGCAACATTGCCTGACGCAGGCGGGCTGGCAGGTGATGGCGGCGCAGGACGGAAAGCAGGCGGTCGACCATGTTGTCGGCCACCGCCCCGATCTCGTCATTCTCGACATCAACATGCCCGTGCTCGACGGGTGGCAGGCAGCAGCGGCGATCCGCGGATCGTCCGGTGCCGCGGCGGGTGTGCCGATCATCGCCTTCACCTCGCTGCGTATCGGGGAAGATGAACTGCGCCGGCGCGGGTTTGACGGCTGCCTCGCCAAGCCGTGCGAACCGGCGCATCTGGTGCAGGAGGTGGCGCGCTGGCGACCGAGTGATGAACTCGGCGGCGTGGAACGGCTCGCCAACGTCTTTGCGCCGGCGGAGCTCGACGCGTTGATCGCGCGGTTGCGCGATCAGCTGGCGGAGGCGATCGCTGGTGCACCCGATCCTGCCACTGCGCACCGGATCGCCGGGGCGGCGGGAACGCTCGGCTTCGCGCAGGTCAGCGAGAGCTGGCTGGCACTCTCCACCGGCGATGACTCGGTTCGTGGGCGTGCCTACACGGATGCACGCCGCGCGATCGCGGCGATCGATCGCCGCCGGTCCGCTGACAGCGTGACCGGCTGAATGCGAAATATACGTAAGACTTCGGTCTAATCGGGGGAACCGAATAACGACCGGCAACAAGTTGTTTACCGCCGTGGCGTTTTGCGAACGGGTCACCAGCACGGAGACCGCTCGATGTTCCGTTCCACGACCATTATTGCTTCCGCCGCCGCCATGGTGCTCGCCGCCACTGCCGCCACGCCCGCGCTCGCCGATACCGCGACGGGCACGATCGCCGTGGCGCTGAACGTCACCAACGCCTGTGTCGTCAACGGCGGCGGTTCGGCCTCGGCCAATCTGGGGTCGCTCGGCTCGATCCAATTCCCCGACCAGCCCGGCATCTTCGGCAACGTCGACGGTCAGCTGATCGGCTCGCTCGGCACGCTGCAGGTGCAATGCTCGCCCAACGTCGCGCCGGTGCTGACGATCGGATCGGGCGCGAACGACAACGCCGGCAAGCGACGGATGGCGTCGAACGGCAACACCGTCGCCTACCGACTGTTCACCGACTCCGCGCGCACCAACGAGATCGGGATCGGCCAGCAGCTGCCGCTCGGCACGATGTCGACCGCGGCGGTCAGCGTGCCGATCTACGCGCGCGTCACCTCGGCCGGGCAGCTGCTCGCCGCGGGAAGCTACACCGATACGGTTCAGGTTACCCTGACCTGGTAGCGGCGGAACGCGGGGGCGGGAGCCGGGACCATGACGTGCCTGTTGTGTGTCGCACGCGTGCTTGCCGGCCTCACCGCTGTGACCGTCACCTTCTTTATCGGCGTCGCGCATGCCGAGACGCAGCGCAGCTTTCAGGTATCCGCCGCGATCGTGAAAGGCTGTGTCGTAGCCGCCAACGGAGCGTCGCAGCTGGGCCGAATCGATTTCGGCACGGTTGCTGGCACCACGACCGGCACGCTCGACGCGGCGATGGTGTCGGGCGGAACCGGCGGCATCGCGATCGAGTGCACGCCCGACACCGACGTGACCGTCACCGCCGACATGGGCGAGAACGCCAGCGGCGGCATCAGGCGCATGAAGCTGGGCGGCGGCGGCACCGGTTTCGTCGCGTACCAATTGTTCGCCGATGGCAGCAGCACCGCCTGGACGACGCAGGCACTCGCCTACCGCTTCGCGACCGGCGCGACCAAGCGGACCCTGCCGATCGTCGGCCGCGCGCAGCTGACCGGCGCGATGGCGGCGGGCAGCTACGCCGATACCGTACGCGTGACGATCGCGTGGTGACCCATCTTGCAAGGACCAGTGCCGTGATCCGCACCTTCCTTTTCCCCGCGGCGATCGCGGCGGCAGCGCTGTTGCCCGCGGCGGCGCGGGCATCGACCGTCGTCATCTGGCCGGTCGACCCCATCATCAAGCCGGGCGAGCAGTCCACGTCGCTGTGGCTGGAGAACACCGGCCAGACGCCGGTCACGCTGCAGGTGCGCTCGTTCGGCTGGTCGCAGGCGGACGGCAAGGACGCGCTCGACGAACAGGATCAGGTCGTCGCGAGCCCCCCGATCGCGACGGTCCAGCCGGGCCGGCGTCAGCTGGTCCGCGTCATCCGCCGTGCCCCTGCGACCACGTCCCCGGCCACAGCGGTGCCCGAGCAGAGCTACCGCCTGATCGTCGACGAACTGCCGACCCCGCCCGCCGCCGGCGAGGCCGAGCACATGAGCGCGCGGCTCGCCGTTCAGATGCGCTATTCCATCCCCTTGTTCGTCTACGCGGCTCCCCCCGCCGCGCAGCAACCGCACCTCGTCACCCGCTACGCTGCGGGTGGCGGGGGACGTACGATCGAGATCCGCAACACCGGCACGGGTCATGCGCGGCTGACCGACGTGCGGATCGTCAATGCGGGGCGCGAGCAGGTGGTGAAACCGGGGCTGGCCGGCTACGTCCTGCCCGGCGCGACCCTGCGGTTCGCGCTACCCGGCGGAACGGTCGGCGCGGTCAAGGTCGGCGTCAACGGTCGCGACGAACTGCTCGCGCCGGACGCGTGACGCCGACGCGCCGCGGTGTCGCTCGCCTCCGTCCTGTTGGCCGCACTGCTTTCGGGCGCAATCCCGAGCGCGGCTCACAGCGCATCCGACGCGCCGGTGCCGACAACGGCGAAAGCAGCGCAGGCAAACTCGGCGCTGTTCGTCGCGCTGGTGGTGAACGGGGTCGAGACACCCGATCTGGTCAGCGTCGAGCAGCGCGGCGCGCGCTTCATCGTCGCGCCCGACGCGCTTCGGCGTGCCGGACTGTCGGTGCCGGGTGCCGCGCCGGTCGATGTCACCGCGCTGCCCGGTGTCGCCGCACGCTACGATCAGGAGCAGCAGCGACTGATCCTCGACGTGCCGCTGGCGCTGCTGCCGACGCGGCGCATCGCGGGAACGCCGCTGGCATGGACACCGTCCGTCGTGAGCACGGGCGCGGTGCTGAACTACGACCTGTTCGCGCAGAACAGCGGCGGCGAGACCTTTGCCTCGCTGTTGAGCGAGCAGCGCGCCTTCGGTCCATGGGGCACGATCGCGAACACGGCGGTGTGGCGCAGCGGCGGCGGCGGCATCGGACAGGGCGTGATCCGGTACGACACCACCTATCGCTACGTCGACGAGGGCCGCGTGCTGAGCGCCGCCGCCGGCGACGTCATCTCGGGCGCGCTCACCTGGTCGCGCGCGGTGCGGATCGGCGGCGTTCGCCTGACGCGCAGTTTCGAGACCCGCCCGGACCTGATCACGGTGCCCCTGCCCGATTTCGCGGGCCAAGCGGCGCTGCCGTCGGGCGTCGACCTGTTCATCAACGACTATCACCAGCAGCACAACGACGTGTCGCCGGGCCGCTTCGTGCTCGATCAGGTGCCGGTCGTGAACGGCGCGGGCGAGGCGCGCATCGTCACCACCGACGCGGTCGGACGCCAGATCGCGACCGTGATCCCCTTCTACGTCGCGCCCGAACTGCTGCGTCCGGGGTTGACCGACTTCTCGATCGATGCGGGTGCGCTCCGGCGCGATTACGGGATCAAGAGTTTCAGCTACGGGCGCGAAATCGTGAGCGGCGCGGTGCGCCACGGCCTGACCGATCGGCTGACGATCGAGGCGCACGGCGAAGGTGCCGACGACCTGCTGCTCGCCGGTGCGGGCGCGGTCTGGTCACCCGGACGGATCGGCGCGGTGCACGGCTCGCTCGCCGCCAGCCGGCGCGAGGGTAGACAGGGCACGCGGCTGACGGTCGGCTACAATTACGTCGGACGATCGTTCAGCGCCGGGATCGAGCGTGTGTCGCAGAGCCGCGACTTCGCCGACCTCGGCAGTTTCGATCTCGCCAAGTGGAACGGACGGCAGAGCAACCTGCGCGCGACCGTCAGCACGCGGCTGGCGACGCTCGGCAGTCTGGGACTGGGGTACATCGACGCGCGGGCGCGTGACGGCGCGCGCGCGCGGATCGCGTCCGCCTCCATGTCGCTGCCGGTCGGCACGCGCTCCTCTTTGTTCGCCGCCGCCGATTACGATTTCACGCGTCGGGGATTGAGCGCGCAGCTCCGCTTCGTCATGCCAATCGGGCGCAACACGGTTGCGAGCGCCGGGATCGCGCACACGCCCGATGGAGCGACGCGTATCCAGGCCGACGCGGCGAGCGCGGTGCCGACCGACGGCGGGCTCGGCTGGTCGGCGAGCGGCGCCTATGGCTCGCGCGGCGACTTCGTCGGGCAGGCGAACGCAACCTATCGCACGCGCACCGTGACCCTGGAGGCGGGTGCCGCGCGCGCGCCGGCTACGTCGAGTGTGTATGCCAGCGCGAGCGGGTCAATGGTGCTGCTGGGCGGCAAGCCATACCTCGCCAACGAATTGCCGAGCGCGTTCGCGGTCGTGACCACCGGCATGCCCAACGTGCCGGTCTATTACGAGAACCAGCCGGTCGGGCGCACCGCACGTGACGGGCGATTGTTCGTGCCGCGCGTCGTCGCCTACCATCCCGGACAATTCTCGATCGACATCGCCGACATGCCCGCGGTCGCGCAGGCCCCGGTGATGTCGCAGCGCGTGGCGTTCCGCGAAGGCACCGGCGGCGTCGTCGCGCTGACCGTGAGCGCGGTGCACAGCGCGGTGGTGAAGCTGGTCGACGCGGCGGGCGACGTGATTTCGGCGGGCACCCCCGTCATGATTGCGGGTGCCGCACCGACGGTGGTCGGCTGGGACGGCGTCGTGCTGATCGAGGGCAAGTCGGGCGCGGTGACGCTGACCGCGCCGCGCGTCGGGGGCGGCAGCTGCACCGGGTCGGTTTCCATCCCCGTCGATCTCGCCGCCGCCGCCAATCTGGGAGCCGTGACGTGTCGCTGATCGCCCGCCTGCTCGCCGTGCTCACCGCTGCGCTCGCCGCGCTGCTGCTCGCCGCCCCCGCGCAGGCGGCGAATTGCACCGTCACCGCGGCGACCAACGCCAATCTGGGCAGCCAGACATCGTACACGGTGATCGGCGGCATGGTGCCGACCGTGACCACCACCGCCGGGCTCGACTGCCCCGGCGCCCTGCTCAACCTGCTGTCGGCCGATTACGCGCGCGCCACCGCGACCAGCAGCAACGGCTACACGCTGCGCAGTGCCGCTGGCGACGCGATCAGCTATCGCCTGTCGGCCGATCCAAGCGGCAGCATTACCTTTACCCAGGGCGGCAGCGTTGACTACATGAACCCGCAGCTGCTCTCGCTGCTGGGGCTCGGCCAGTCGAACCTGTCAACGCCGCTCTATGTCAAACTCACCGCCTCGCCCAACGTACCCGCGGGCACCTATAGCGATACGGTTACGATCAACTGGCAATGGTCGATCTGCCGCGGCGTCGGTACGCTCGGCGCGTGCGTGCTACCCGAAACGGGCAGCGGCACCACCATTCTCACGGTGACGATGATCGTGACCAAGGATTGCCGCCTGACCGCGCCGCCGGTGTCATTCGGCAGCGCGCCGCTGGTGTCGAAGTTCACGCCCGTCACGCAGGCGGTGCAGATCGCGTGCACCAAGGGGGCGAGCTACGCGGTCAGCTTCACCGCCGGGGCGGCCGGCACCGCGCGTCCGTGGCGCACCATGTCGGATGGCGCGGGCAACGTACTGCGCTACAACATCTATCGCGCCGACGGCACGACCGTGTGGGACGAGAGCAATCCGCTGCCGGTCGCGACGCTCGGCACCGGCGCGACGACGCCCGATCAGGCGACCGCCTATGTCGCCAAAATCGACACCACGCAGGCAACGCCGCCCGCGGGCAGCTACACCGACACGATCAGCGTCCTCGTCACCTTCTGATCGCACACGGTCGGTGAGGGCATTGCCCCGCTCAGCCGATCAGTTCCTCCAGCTTGCCGGTCGGAGAGAGGCGCGCGAACATGCTGGTCAGCAGATCGACCGACGCCTGCATGCTGCCCGGATCGTCGATGAACTCGCGCCCCAGCGCCATGCCGCGCACCGCCCATACCACTAGCCGGATCGCCGCGGGATCGCGCACCGTGGCGCCGATCCGGTCAAAGAAGGCGCTCGCCGCCGCTTCCTCGATCGCCTGCTGCGCCGGACGGATCAGGCTGGCGAGCTCGGGATCGCTGCGCGAGGCGACAAAGATCTCCAGCACCGCGACGCCTGAGGGGCGCGACAGGACTTCCCACGAGATAGCGGGCCAGTCCGACACGCGCGTGCCGACGTGACGGTCGCGCTGGATCTGCTGATAGGCGGCGACTTCCTGTTCGAACACCCATCGCACCACCTCGGCGATAAAGGCGGCGCGGGTCGCGAAATGGTGCGTGATCGCGCCGCGACTGACGCCCGCCTCGTCCGCAATCTCCGCGTTGCTGGCGCCGCTATAGCCCAGGCGGCTGATCGTCGCGACCGCGGCCGCGAACAGCGCGGCGCGCGTCTCCGCCGTTCGTTGTTCCTGTGTACGTCGCAGGATTAATACCTCGCTCTTGCCGGACCGGCGAGCGACACTGACCGGTTCTACGGCGGCGGGCAAGGCTGGGGATCTTGCCCGCCCGCGCGTTCAGAAACGCCACTCGAACGCGCCGCCGATCCGCCGGAACGCATTGTCCGGAAGCGTTTGTACGTATTGTCCTGCGGAGAAATTGCCGGGGAAGATCGCCGCGGCATAACGCTTGTCGAACAGGTTGCGCACGAACACGCTAACGCGCGCGTGGTCGCCGATGTCGCCGATCCCAAGCGTCGCGTTGACGAGCGAATAGCCCGGCTGGATCGTGTTTGGATCGTTGATCGCGTAGAGGAAACGGCTGCGATAGCGCCAGTCGGCGTTGACGAAGACCTTCAGGTCATCCCCGATCGGCTGCTGGAAATCGGCGGCAAGGCTGGTCGTCCACTTCGACGCGCCGACCAGCGGCGTGCCGCGCGCGTTGAAGCTCGGTCCCCTCAGGTTGCACCCCTGCGCCGCGGTTTGCCCGAAATAGCAGGCGACGTTGTAATTGCCGTATTCGGTGTCGAGGTAGGTAACGCCGCCCGACAGCGTGACGCCGCGCGCGGGGCGCACCGATGCCTCCGCCTCGATGCCGCGGGTCTTGAGCGTGCT
>NZ_CAJYVU010000095.1 GCF_913778135.1 uncultured Sphingomonas sp.
TCGAGGAAGATGAGGATGCGATTTCGCTGATAGTCGTGCAGCGCATATTGAAAGGCGAGGGGCCCCGCGACCGCGATTCCGAGCGCACCGCCGACGAACAGGCGCATCGGGACGCCCGCCAGAAACATCACCGCGATGCCGCCGCCGGTAACCATCAGCGCGGTGCCGAGATCGGGCTGTTTGGCGATGAGCGCGGCGGGGATGCCGATCAACAGGCAGGCAGGCCAGATCGCGCCAAAGCGCCGCGTCTCGCCCGGCGGGAGCATGTCGTAGAAGCGCGCGCAGGCCAGCACGATGGCGGGCTTCATGAATTCGGACGGTTGCAGCTTGATACCGACGTCGAGCCAGCGCTGGCTGCCGCCGCGCACCGCGCCGACCAGCTCGACCAGCACCAGCGCGATGACGATGACGACATAGGCTGGCAGCGCAGCGGATCGCCAGACGCGTTCGGGCACGTAGGAGACCGCCAGCGCCATGCCGAGCAGGATGAAGAAGCGGATGCCTTGCGATAGCGCCCAGGGTTGTAGGGAGCCGCCGGCGGCGGAATAGAGTACGATTTGGCCGAAGGTGCCGATCGCAATAATCAGCAAAATGACGCGCCAGGGCAGCCGC
This sequence comes from uncultured Sphingomonas sp., assembly GCF_913778135.1. GTDB lineage: Bacteria > Pseudomonadota > Alphaproteobacteria > Sphingomonadales > Sphingomonadaceae > Sphingomonas. The sequence goes on from NZ_CAJYVU010000095.1 coordinate 613, forward strand.
GCGATCGGATCGGGGATCAGATGGCCACGGCTCACTGCGTGTTGCCCGCAGCGTCGTCGGGAGAGTCGGTATCGCTCGGCACGTCGCCGTTGGCGACGGCGGGGCCCATCGCCGCCTGCGTCGCATTGGCGAGATCGGTCGCCGCCTCCACCGCGTCCGAATCGCTGGGGACGGTCGAATCGGTCTTGGTGGCGTTGGCCGCGGGCTGCGGCGCCTGGGCGGCGCGATAGGCGGCGGCTTCGGCGGCCATGCGCGTCTTGATGTCGCCGCCCCAGGTGGGTTCGACGTCAGCGAGGCTCTTCATCGCGCGGTCGCGATCGAACAGCCACGTCATGATGTCGCGGCCGATCATCGGCGTGTCGAGATTGCGGACGGTGTGGCCATTATGTTCGAGCACGACCGCGGCGGCGTAGCGGGGATTGTCGGCAGGGGCGAAGCAGACGAACAAAGCGTGGTCGCGCAGCTTGAAGGGCAATTGCCCGTTCTTGAGCACGCCCGCGCGCCGTTCCGCCATGGTGATGCGGCGGACCTGGGCGGTGCCCGTCTTCGCCGCGATGGCGACGCCCGGGATCAGCAGCCGCGCCGCGCCGCCAGTGCCGCCCTGGTTCACCACGCCGTACATCGCGTCGCGCACGATCGCGAGATGCTCCGAGGCGAGCGGCAGCGCCGGTGCGTCGAGGTGGACGTGGTGCGAGAGCAAGCTCGGCTGCAACGCGCGACCCGACGCGAGCCGCGCCGCCATAACGGCAAGTTGCAACGGGTTGGCGAGCACATAGCCCTGGCCGATCGACGCGTTCAGGCCGTCGGCGACGGTCCATTTCGTCTTGTATTTCCGCAGCTTCCATTCGGAATCTGGCACGGTGCCGTAGCGTTGCGTCGCCAGCGGCAGATCGAACTTCTGCCCCAGCCCCATCATCCGCGCGATCGGCGCGATCTTGTCGTAGCCGACACGGCGGATCATTTCGTAGAAATAGATGTCGCAGCTCTGCTCGATCGCGCCCTTCAGGTCGAGCGGACCGTGGCCCCCGCGCTTGTGGCAGTGGAAGACGCCGGTGCCGACGCGCATCGCGCCTGAACAGACGACGCGGTCATGCGCGCCGACGCCCGCAGCGAGCAGCGCGAGACCGTTCATCGGCTTCACCGTCGATCCCGGCGGATACAGCCCCTGCGTCACCTTGTTCATCAAGGGGACGTGATCGTTATCCGACAGCATCTTCCATTCAAGATGGCTGATGCCGTCCGAGAAGCTGTTGGGATCGTAGGCGGGCATCGACACCATCGCGAGCATCTCACCCGTGCGACAGTCGATCACCACCGCCGAGCCCGAATTGGTGCCGAGCCGGCGCGCGGCATATTCCTGCAGCCCGGCGTCGATCGTCAGCTTCTGCGTCTTGCCGGGGACGTCGGCACGGGTGGGCAGTTCGGCGACGACCTTGCCACGTGCGGTGACTTCGACACGCTTGGCGCCTGGCGTGCCGCGGAGTTCGCTTTCCAGCTGCTTTTCAAGGCCATCCTTGCCGAGCTTGAAACCCGGTGTGACGAGCAGGGGGTCGTGCGTCTTCTTATATTGTTCGGCGTTGGCCGCGCCGACATAGCCGGTCAGGTGCGCGACCGCGGCGCCGGCCGGATAGTTGCGCGCGAAGCCGCGCGTCGGCGCGACGCCCGGCATCTCAGGCTGGCGGACGTAGACCGCGGCGAAACGTTCCCAGTCGATGTTCTCCGCCACGGGCACGGGTTGGAAGCCGGCCGCTTTCTTCAGGTCCGCCTCGATCCGCAGCATGTCCTCGTCGTTGAGCGCGAGGAGCTTGCGTAGCGCGGCGAGCGTCGCGTCCTTGTCGACGATGCGGTCAGGAATCAGGTCGACGCGGAAGTCGGTGCGGTTGTTGGCGATCGGCTGTCCGTGCCGGTCGACGATCCAGCCGCGGCGCGGCGGAATCATCGTGTTGTTGACGCGGTTGCTCTCCGACAGGAGATTGTAGCGCTCGTTCTCCGCCACCGATAGCCAAGCCATACGCCCGACGAGCAGTCCGCCAACCCCGAGCTGCCCGGCGCCGAGCAGCCACGCGCGGCGCGAGAAGCTGAACGCCTGCATCGATTCGGTCAGGACGCGCGGACCGCGAAAGCTCATCGCGCCCGCCTCGCATCGACGCGCCCAATCAGAAAGGCGACTGCGGGAAAGATCAGCACCGACAGCATGATCTGAAAGCCGAGTGCGACCTCGACGTGCGCGGAGACCGGCGTCGCCACCAACCGACCGCCAATGAGGCAGAGCGCGATCGCGGCGGCGGCGATCGCCCAATTCTGCCAAAAATCGCGCAGGCCCGATCGTGCCTCCATCGCGCCGACGAGGAAATAGGCGAGCGTCCATAGCAGCATTGCGCTGCCGATCGGTTGCCCCGATACGATGTCATCGAACAGCCCGAGTGCGGCGGGAGCCCAGAGCCGGATCGCAAAGGGCGCGAGCAGCCGCCAGGAGAGCAGGACGAGCAGCCCGAACGGCGGTAGCAGCGGCAGGGTCGCACCGACCGGCACGATCGTCAGGAGCGACCCCGCCATGACGGTCGTCCACGGCAGCAGGCGCGCGCTGCCGAGTGGAAGCGGCTCGCGGAATAATGGCTCGGCGGCGGGCATCAGGGGGCAGGTGGGGTGGCGGTCGGTGAAGGCAATGGTGCGGCACCGGGCACCGCCGCGCGCGCCGGTAGCAGCGGCGGCGAATAGATCCGGCGAACCGACACGATGTCGAGCGAGTCGGGACGCGCGAACGGCTTGGCCGGCGCGGTTTCGGGGCCGCCGCGCAGCGCCCGCGCGACCAGCACGCCGGGGCCGAAGATCCCGCCGCTGCCAGAGGTGACGAAGAGGTCACCCGCCTTGAAATGCGCGTCGTCGGTGTCGATCACGCGAATGTCGACCAGCCCGTCGCCGCGTCCGGCGGCGAGTGCGGGCAAGCCGTCGCGCAGGCGGCGGACGGGCACGATGCTCTGTGGATCGGTCAACAGCAGCACCCGCGCGGTATTGGGGCCCGTTTCCAGCACGCGACCGACAAGGCCTTCTGGCCCCAGCACCGGCTGGCCTTCGCGTACGCCCTGCCAGCTACCGGCGTTGAGCAGGCCGTAGCGGCGCGTGCTCGTGGCGCTGCTGCTGACGATCCGCGCGGTGACGACCACCGCTGGATCAAGATCGCGGACGGCGAGCAGTCGACGCAGCCGGGCGTTCTCCAGCTGTGCCAGGTGCCCGGCGACCAGCGCAGGCCGCGCGCGTGAAGCCTGCACGGTCAGTTCGGCATTCTTGCCGTGTACGTCCCACCATGACGCGATCGCGTCGGGAATACCAGACACGCTATCGACGGCGACGGCGACTGCGCTGGACACCGGCGCAGTCACCTCAGCCACCGCGGCGCGCGCGGCGGAAAAGCCGGTCGGGTTCAGCAGCGATAGCGCGAGCAGCACCGCACCCACAACCCCGCCGGCGATGGCGAGGATGTAGCCGAAGAACACACCATATTGCGCCCGTCGCGAGAAACCCGGGCGCCGATCACGCGGCGGCGCCATGTGCGTCTTGCTCTCAGCCGCTTTGCAGGACGGCGCGGAACATCGGATCCTCCAGCGCGCGGCCGGTGCCGATCGCGACGCAGATCAGCGGATCATCGGCGATCGTGACCGGCAGCCCGGTCTCGTCGCGCAGCACCTCATCCAATCCCTGCAGCAGCGCGCCGCCACCGGTCAGCACGATGCCCTGATCGACGATGTCGGCAGCAAGCTCGGGCGCGGTATTCTCCAGCGCGATGCGGACGCCATCGACGATCGTCGCGACCGGCTCGCTGACCGCCTCGGCAATCTGCGCCTGGTTGATCTCGATCTCCTTGGGCACGCCGTTGACGAGGTCGCGGCCCTTGATGAAGACCTTCTTGCCGATGCCGTCCGCGGGCGGCTTGGCGCAGCCGAGCTCCTGCTTGATCCGCTCGGCAGTCGCCTCACCGATCAGCAGATTGTGGTTGCGGCGGACGTAGGAGACGATCGCCTCGTCCATCTTGTCGCCGCCGACGCGGACCGAAGTGGTGTAGGCGAGACCACGCAGCGAGAGCACCGCGACCTCGGTCGTGCCGCCGCCGATATCGACCACCATGCTGCCGACCGGCTCGGTCACCGGCATGTCCGCGCCGATCGCCGCCGCCATCGGCTCCTCGATCAGCCACACCTGGCTCGCACCCGCGTTCTGCGCAGCGTCGCGGATCGCGCGGCGCTCGACCTTGGTCGAGCCCGAGGGCACGCAGATCACGATCTCGGGCCAGCGCATGAAGCGGCGCTGGCCGTGCACCTTTTCGATGAAATATTTGATCATCTGCTCGGCAACGTCGATGTCCGCGATCACGCCATCGCGAAGCGGCCGGATCGCCTCGATCGTGCCGGGCGTCTTGCCCATCATCAGCTTCGCATCGTCGCCGACCGCCTTGACGCGCTTCTGCCCGTTGATCGTCTCCACCGCGACCACCGACGGTTCGTTGAGCACGATGCCGCGGCCGCGGACGTAGACGACGGTGTTCGCCGTTCCGAGATCGATCGCCATGTCGTGCGAGGACATCTTGAACAAGCGCGAGAAGATCATGTGGGATGCGTTCCGTGTGGCGCCGTTTGCCGGCGGTTCTTGCCTGTGTCGCGCCCGTCGAAGCCACGTCGGAGGCCTTCGCGTGTGCATCTTTCGGGTCGCGGGATGGCGTCGCTTGGGCTAGGGACTTCGCGGTGTCAATACGTCGTCTGCCCGAGCATTTGGTCAACCGTATCGCTGCCGGTGAAGTGGTGGAAAGACCGGCCAGTGCGTTGAAGGAGCTGGTCGAGAACGCGATCGACGCTGGCGCCTCGCGCATCGCGGTGGAGCTGTCCGCGGGCGGTGTCGAGCGGATCGCGGTCGCAGACGATGGCTGCGGCATGGCGCCGGCCGAGATCGCGCTGGCACTCGAACGCCACGCCACCTCCAAACTGCCGCACGAGGACATTGACCGGGTAGAGACGCTCGGTTTCCGAGGCGAAGCGCTGCCCTCGATCGCGAGCGTTGCGCGCGTGACGATCGAGAGTCGGCCGATGGGCGCGGAGGGCTGGTCGCGCGTGGTCGACAATGGCGCGGTAGTGCGCGAGGGGCCGGCCGCGCTGCCGCCGGGAACGCGCGTGGTGGTCGAGGGGCTGTTCGCGCGCGTGCCGGCCAGGCGCAAGTTCCTGCGCAGCACGCGCGCCGAATATGCCGCCTGTCTTGACGTGGTACGCCGGCTTGCGCTGGCGCGACCCGAAATCGCCTTCGCGGTCGAGCACGACGGGCGTCGCTCGCTGTCGGTGCCGGCGCAGCACGACCGGCCGGAGCGCGTCGCCGCGCTGACCGACCGCGCGCTCGCCGACAATGCGGTGGCGATCGACTTCGTTCGCGACGAGGTGGTGCTGGGCGGCGTTGCCGGGCTGCCAACCTTTCACCGCGGGGTGGCGGATCACCAATATCTGTTCGTCAACGGTCGCCCGGTGAAGGACCGGCTTCTGCTCGGCGCGCTGCGGGGTGCCTATGCCGAGATGATGCCGCGCGACCGGCACGCGGTCGTGGCGCTGTTCCTTGACCTGCCCGCCGATCTCGTTGACGTGAACGTCCATCCGGCGAAGACCGAGGTGCGTTTTCGTGATCCGGTGATGATCCGCGGCACCATCGTGTCTGGCCTTCGCCGTGCGCTCGATGCCGCCGGTCACCGCGCGGTTCAGCGGCCGAGCGACGACGCCCTCGCGATGTGGCGACCCGAGCCAGTCGCGACCGTCACGATGCAGGACAGTCAGCCCCGCCTGCTCGAACAACCTTCCAGCGCGAACTACCTGAACGATTATCGCCCTACCTTCATCAGCGCGCCGCCGCAGGCGCGCGCCGAGCCAGCATGGGCGCCGCCGCCACAGACTGCCGAACACCCGCTCGGCGTCGCGCGCGGGCAGGTGAGCAAGACCTATATCGTGGCGGAGGCCGCTGATGGACTGGTGCTGGTCGACCAGCATGCCGCGCACGAACGGCTGGTGCTCGAGCGGATGCGACGTGCGTTGGCGGGCGGCACCGTCGCCAGCCAGGCATTGCTGTTACCCGAGGTGGTCGAGCTGGAGGAGCCGGCGTGCGACCGGCTCGAGGCGCGTGGCGACGAACTCGCCGAACTGGGGCTGGAGCTGGAGCGCTTTGGCCCGCGCGCAATGCTGGTGCGCGCGACGCCGGCGTTGCTCGGCAGCGCGGACCCAAGCGGGCTGGTGACCGATCTTGCCGACGAGTTGGCGGCGTTCGACGAGGCGCTGAGCTTGCGCGAGCGAATCGACGCGGTCGCCGGCACGATGGCGTGCCACGGATCGGTGCGCGCCGGACGCGTGCTGTCGGTCGCGGAGATGAACGCGCTGCTGCGCGAAATGGAGGCGACGCCGCATTCCGGGCAGTGCAATCATGGGCGGCCCACCTGGGTCAAATTGGCGCACGGAGACATCGAAAAGCTGTTCGGCCGGCGCTGATCGCCTGAAATCAGGACGACATCTGGTGCATTCTGCCTATGGCGTAACATAAATTACTACGGCATCACTCCTATCCATGAGCGATATCGTAATGCCGCCCCGCGACCAGATCCTGCGTGAAGAGACGATTCGCGGCGGGATGGACCTGATGTTCTTCAGCAACACGCGGCACCTGCGCCACGCCGATGAGACGCTGGCCGCGCTTGGGCTTGGGCGGGCGCACCACCGCATCCTGTATTTTGTCGCGCGACAGCCCGGGATCAACGTCACCGCGTTGCTCGCCATTCTCGGCATCACCAAGCAATCGTTCGGCCGTGTCGCCAAGCAGTTGATCACAAAGGGATTGATGGAACAGCATGCCGGTGCACGCGACCGGCGGCAGCGGCTGATGATGCTGACTGCGGAAGGTGCCAAGCTGGAAAAGGCGATCTTCGACGAACTGCACGACAATGTGGCACGCGCCTATACTGCGGCGGGGCCGGATGCAGTGATCGGCGCGTGGATCGTAATGCAGCATCTGATGGGTGAGGAAGCGCGGGTTCAATTCCGCTCTGCGCAGGGTCTCTGACGCGGTCGCGTGGCGAGTCGTCTGGTGGGCCGGTAGCTCGTGCGCTTCGTCTGTCCCCTTTGCTGTTGCGTCATCGAGGGACGATGCGGCTGTTAATTAATCGGCAACCCTAAACCGCCTCGTGCATTTTACCGCGCAACACGTGGTCGCAGGGTGATGTTATGAAGCAGTTCTTTCCCGTCATGATGGCGTTGATCCCGTTCTCGGCCGTGGTCACCGCGGTTCTGATGAACCCCTAAGCGCGATCTACGCCGAAACGAAAAAGGCCGCTCGGTTGCCCGAGCGGCCTTTTTCGTTGCCGAAGCGGCGCGGGGCATCAGCCCTGCGCCTGCTCCTGCTGTACCTCGGCGGTGGCGCCGGGCTCCGCATTCGGGTCATACGCCTCGACGAAGCCGCCCTGGTCGCGGCCTTCCTCGAAGACCTGCTGCATGACGTCGACGCCCGACGCCTGCATCTCGGCCTCTTCGGGCGAGCGCGCGACGTTGACCTTGACGTTCACCACGACCTCGGGGTGCAGCTGCACCTTGACGTCGTACAGGCCAATCGCCTTGATCGGGCGATCGAGCACGACCTGGCTCTTCGTGACCTTGTACTTGGCTTCGTTCAGCGCCTCGACCAGATCGCGGACTGCGACCGAGCCGTAGAGCTGACCGGTGTTCGACGACTGGCGGATCAGCGTGACCTGCGCGTCCTTGAACGAACCGGCTTCCTTCTCGGCGTCGCCGCGGCGTGCCGCATTGTCAGCCTCGATGCGGGCGCGGTTGGCCTCGAACACCTTGCGGTTGGCTTCGTTGGCGCGCAGCGCCTTCTTGCGCGGCAGGAGGAAGTTGCGGGCAAACCCGTCCTTCACCTTCACTACGTCGCCGATGGCGCCGAGCTTCTCGACGCGCTCGAGCAGAATGACGTCCATGTCTGCTACTCCTTACTTCACGATGTAGGGCAGCAGGCCCAGGTGACGCGAACGCTTGATCGCCTGTGCGAGCTCACGCTGCTTCTTGGCCGATACGCTGGTGATGCGCGACGGCACGATCTTGCCGCGCTCGGACACGAAGCCTTGGAGCAGACGGACGTCCTTGTAGTCGATCCGGGGCGCATCCTTGGCGCTGAACGGGCACGACTTGCGACGACGGAAAAACGGACGGGCCATTACGCGAACTCCTCCTCACGGCGGGGGCCACGATCACCGCGGTCGCCACGATCACCACCACGCTCGCCACGGTCACCACCGCGCTCGCCGCGATCGGCACGACGCTCACGGTCGCGCTCCTGCTTGCGCATCATGACGGTCGGACCCTGCTCCAGCTCGTCGACGCGGACGGTCATGTAGCGGATGATATCTTCGTTGATGCCGGCCTGACGCTCAATCTCGGCGACGGTCTCGCCGGGTGCGTCAATCTCGAGCATCACGTAGTGAGCCTTGCGGTTTTTGGCGATGCGGTACGCGAGGCTGCGCAGACCCCAGTTCTCTGTCTTCACGACGCGACCGCCGTGGTCGGTCACGATCTTGCTGGCGTTTTCTGCCAGCGTGTCCACCTGCGCCTGTGCCAGATCCTGGCGCGCAAGGAACACGTGCTCGTAGAGAGCCATGTGCTACCTTCTATGTTGGCCGATCGCTGACGGACGCCCCATGCGCACCGCCCCTCCGGCTGTCGTCTTGAAACAAGCGAAGGGCGGAACGGATGAACCGTCCCGCCCGAAGCGTTGTGCCCTATGCCGGATCGATGCGTCCGGCGCAAGGGAGAAGGGGTTCAGCGATAGATGCGTGTCACCACGGTGCGAACGGTGCCGCCACGATCGGCGACGAGTACCGCGTCACGGCCCGAGCGAACCCAGCGATAGCCACGCGGCGGGGCGTAGAGGCCGCGACCGCGGAACTGGCGATAGTCGATCTGGGCATAACGGGGCGCGTAGCGGCGGTCGAACCGTTGGCCGGCGCGCCAGTTGCGTCCGTTGTTCGCCTGCGTCGTGACCGTGCGCTGCACGACCGTGCCGTTACGACGCTCCTTCACCGTGGTCACGGTGCGGGTCTGCGCTTCGGCGGAGGCAGCGACGATCGGCGTCAGCGCGACCGAGGCGGAAATCGCGGAAAGAATGATCTTCTTGAACATGATCTTGGCTCCCGTTGTTCGCAGCGGCATCACCCGCCGTCGAGAGCTAAATTGGGAACCGCGTGTCGCGTTCCCGTGTCGGTCGCTACACGATTTGGTCGCAAAATGTCGCAGGAACGGGTCGTTCCTGAACGAGGCGACAGAAACACGCCGGTTTGAAGCGCTGCAACCAAATTGCAAGTGGCTTTGGGCTAGGCGTGGAACCCATGAAGATCGATTACACCTTCCGCGTCGATGCCGGAGATCGCACGCGAACGCTGCCGTGGCTCCTGCTACTGCTCGGATGTGCGGCGCTCGTGCTGTGGGTCGGCTGGATCGGGTTCGAGGCGTCGGACGATTCGCTCTACTGGCAGGGCGCGATGAAGGTGATGACGCAGCCGCCGTTCGCGGGCGACAACCACTGGACGACGCGCTTTCCGCTGACGATCACCTTCGCGGCAATGCTGCACTTGTTGGGGCAGGGGTTTGCTGCCTTCGCGGTGACGGCGATGATCTTCTACGCCTGCGTCGTTGCCGTGACGGGGGTGTTCGCCGCCAAGGTCGCGGGCGCGCGCAGCGGCTGGATCGCCGCACTGCTGACCGCGACGCTGCCAGTGATCGTGAGCCACGCGACCACGGTGTCGGTCGACCTGATCGAGGCGGCAGCGCTGATCCTGGGCGTCATGCTGGTGGGCGGCGCACGAGCGGATCGGGCCGGATACATCCGCGGCGTCACGGCCGGTGTCGCGTTCGGGGTCGCGGTGCTGTGCCGTGAAACAAGCGTGTTGCCGCTCGTCGGGCTGGTGCCGTTGTTCCTGCTCGGTCGCCCGGTGCCGCGCGGCGTGCTGGTCGCGCTAGGCGTCGGGGTCGCGATCGTGCTGGGTGGCGAAGCCTTGTACCAATGGGTGCTGACCGGCGATCCGCTGCGTCGCTACACCATTGCGTTCAATCACGACGATCACATTGACCGCGCCGCGAACATGGAGGGCAATTTCCTGTTATGGCCGCCGATCGACCCGCTGCTTGTGCTGCTGGTCAACGACGATTTCGGCCTGCTGTTCTGGGTGGCGGGCGCGGCGCTTGCCCTTGGTGCGTGGCGCATGGTGCCGCTCGAGCAGCGCGGACGGATGGTGGTGCTTAGCGCGATGGCTGGTGCGATGTTCCTGCTCGTCGCGGTGCTCTACGGCAAGCTCGTGCTCAACCCGCGTTACTTCACGCTGCCCGCACTCGCCGCGGTGGTAATCGTCGCGATCTGGGCGGCGCGGCTGTCGACCTTCTGGCGAACGCTGCTGCTCGCGGCGATCGTGTCCAGCAACCTCCTGCTAATGGGCGTCGGCAACGCGCATCCGCGCTGGGTGATGGAGGCGATGGTCGAGGCGTCGGCGCAGCACCCGCGTGAACTGATCGCGGCCGATCCGCAGACGGTTCGTCGCGCGCTGATCCCGATGCTCTACGCGGGCCGCGAGAACCTGCGCTACGCACCCGCGCGGCCGGGCGGGCTCGAGATTGCGGATGTGGAGCACGCGCCGCCAGGGCAGGTTGTTGCGCGCTATCCGTCACCGCCAACAAAGGTCGGCGCCATCCTGCGCACGCTGGGGCTCGAGCCGCTGGTCCCGCACGCGATCGCCCGGCGGATGTTCGCGCCGAGCCCGGAGGCCGTGCTTGTCCGCCGCCCCAATTGACCCGAACCGTTGACCGCTTTCGCCTGCCCGCCTAGCAGCGCAGCCCTTCACGCATGGAGAGGGCGATGCGCGCATTCATTTTTCCCGGGCAGGGCAGCCAGGCGGTCGGCATGGGCAAAGCGCTGAGCGACGCGTCGCCGGTTGCGCGCGCGGTGTTCGAGGAGGTCGACGACGCGCTCGGCCAGCATCTGAGCCGCGTGATGTGGGAAGGTCCGGCCGACGACCTCACCCTTACCGAGAACGCGCAGCCCGCGATCATGGCGAATGCGATAGCGACCTTGCGCGTGCTCGCCCAAGAAGGCGGCGTGCGGCTGGCGGACAAGGCGGATTATGTTGCGGGCCACTCGCTCGGCGAATATAGCGCCTTGTGCGCGGCCGAGGCGCTCGACCTCGCTACTACCGCGCGGCTGCTGAAATTGCGCGGGCGCGCGATGCAGGCGGCGGTGCCGGTCGGCGAGGGCGCGATGGCGGCACTGCTGGGCGCCGACGTCGAGAAGGCGAGCGTGATCGCCGGCGCCGCGGTCGACTCCATTCTGGCGGAGGGCGGCGCGGAGCTGGTCTGCACCGTCGCCAACGATAACGATCCCAGCCAGGTCGTGATCTCCGGCCACCGTGCCGCGGTCGAGCGTGCGGTCGCGTTGGCGAAGGAGATGGGGGCGAAGCGCGCGCTGCTGCTCCCTGTCTCGGCGCCGTTCCACTGCGCGCTAATGGCGGACGCCGCGAGCGCGATGGAGGCCGCGCTCGCCGAGACCAACCTGCGCGCGCCGCTCGTCCCCGTCTTCGCCAACGTCGATGCCGCCGCAGTCGCCGACGCGGGCGCTATCCGTCGCCTGCTGGTGGAGCAGGTGACCGGCCGCGTGCGCTGGCGCGAGTCGGTGCTGGCGATGGCCGATGCGGGTGTGACCGAGTTCGTCGAATTCGGCGGCAAGGTGCTCGGCCCGATGGTCAAGCGCATCATCCCCGACGCGACCGTCACCAGTGTGGTGACGATGGACGACGTCGAAGCGCTGACCAAAACGCTCTGACATCCGGGCTGAGGAGAAGAAGCATGTTCGATCTTTCAGGCATGACCGCGCTGGTCACCGGCGCATCGGGCGGCATCGGCTCGGCGATCGCGCGCGGGCTGGCGGCGCAGGGTGCGCGGCTCGCGGTGTCGGGCTCGAATGCCGACAAGCTGGAGGCGTTCCGCGCGACGCTGGAGGGCGATCACGTCGCGGTACCTGCCAACCTGTCGGACGCCGCATCGGTCGACGGGCTCGTGCCCGCGGCGGTGCAGGCGCTGGGCGGGCGTCTCGACATCCTCGTCAACAATGCCGGCGTGACGCGCGACAATCTGGCGATGCGGATGAAGGACGAGGAATGGGACTCGGTGATCCGCGTCAACCTTGAGGCCGCGTTTCGCCTGATTCGTGCGGCGGCCAAGCCGATGATGAAGCAGCGCTTCGGCCGCGTCGTCTCGATCACCTCGGTCGTAGGCCAAACCGGTAATCTAGGACAGGCGAACTATGCCGCATCGAAGGCGGGGCTGGTTGGCATGTCGAAGGCGTTGGCGCAGGAGCTTGCCAGCCGCAACATCACGGTAAACTGCGTCGCGCCCGGCTTCATTCGCTCGGCGATGACCGATGTGCTGCCCGAGGCACAGAAGAGCGCGCTCGTCGGCCGCATCCCCAATGGCGATCTGGGCACCGGTGAAGACATCGCCGCCGCGGTCGTGTATCTTGCGTCAAAGGAAGCAGGCTACGTCACCGGCCAGACGCTGCACGTCAACGGCGGCATGGCAATGGTGTAAAGCGACGCAGTGAGGGGGAATGCGCCGACGCGTGGCAGGCACCGGCTAAACGTCGCACTTGTCACGAAACGCTCCCCGTTCTACCTGCGTTCAGGAAGTTACTGACCCCCCAAGAAGAAGAGGGATTACCATGAGCGAGACTGCCGACCGCGTGAAGAAGATCGTCGTCGAGCACCTGGGCGTCGAAGCCGACAAGGTGACCGAGGATGCCAGCTTCATCGACGATCTGGGCGCGGACAGCCTCGATATCGTCGAGCTGGTGATGGCGTTCGAGGAAGAGTTTGGGGTCGAGATCCCCGACGACGCCGCCGAGAAGATCACGACCGTCAAGGACGCGATCACCTACATCGACGAGCACAAGGCTTAAGGGCACGAGGGGCTGATCCCCTAACCCGGAGAGTCGAGATGTTGAGCGGCTCCCCTTCCTCGGCCAGAGGGCGGGGAGCCGTTTCAGTTTGAAAGCACCCGCGCGCGTCAGCGCTCGCGCCGGCGGGGGTGAAGAAGGAATGCCTATGCGTCGCGTCGTCGTCACCGGTCTGGGCCTCGTCACGCCGCTCGGCGCGGACGTGGAAACCGCCTGGGCCAACCTCATTGCCGGCAAGTCGGGCGCCGGGCCGATCACGCGCTTCGACGCGTCCAACCAGAAGTGCCAGATCGCCTGCGAGGTTAAGCCCAAGGATCACGAATACGGCTTCGATCCCGACCAGCGCGTCGACCACAAGGTCCAGCGCCAGGTCGATCCGTTCATCATCTATGGCATCGATGCCGCCGGACAGGCACTTGAAGATGCCGGGCTGACCCAGATGGATGAGGCGACCAAGCTGCGTGCCGGTGTCTCGATCGGGTCGGGCATCGGTGGTCTACCGGGGATCGAGATCGAGTCGATCAACCTGCACGAGCGCGGCCCGGGCCGCGTCAGCCCGCATTTCGTTCACGGGCGGCTGATCAACCTGATCAGCGGCCAGGTGTCGATCAAATACGGGCTGATGGGACCGAACCACGCGGTCGTGACCGCCTGTTCAACCGGCGCACACTCGATCGGCGACGCGGCGCGGATGATCCGCGACGACGATGCCGATATCATGCTGGCGGGCGGTGCGGAGAGCACGGTCAACCCGCTCGGCGTCGCCGGCTTCGCGCAGGCGCGCGCGCTCAACA
>NZ_CAJYVU010000096.1 GCF_913778135.1 uncultured Sphingomonas sp.
GGCTGGCAGGTCTACGGGCTCGCGCGACAGACGATGGCGGTCGAGCAGGCAGCGTTCCTGCTCGGCATGATCGGTCTGGTGCAATTCGTGCCGCTGTTCCTGCTGACCCCCGTCGTGGGCCTCGTCGCCGACAGCGTCGATCGCCGCTGGATCGTTCGCGGCACCACCGCACTGCTGTGTACCGTCGCTGCGACGCTCGGCTACCTGACCTACACGGACGCGCTGACCTTGCCGGCCCTGTTCGGCGCCGCCGTGCTGGTCGGGGTCGCGCGTGCCTTCTCCGGTCCGGCCTATTCCGCGCTCGCGCCCAATCTGGTGCCAAAGGAAAGTCTGCCAACCGCGATCGCGATCAGCTCGATCGCGTGGCAGACGGGCACCATCGTCGGCCCGAGCGTCGGCGGATTCCTCTACGGCCTGCATCCCGATCTTGCCTACGCGGTCGTGTCGGGCATGCTCCTGCTCGCACTCGGCCTCATGTTCTTGATCGGGCGCGTGCCGCAGCCGCCGGCGCAGAGAGATCGCCGCCCCATGCAGCGTATCCTCGACGGGTTTCAGTACGTGCGGCAGAACCGTCTGGTGCTCGCCGCGATCACGCTCGACCTGTTCGCGGTCATGCTGGCGGGCGCGACCGCGCTGCTGCCGATCTACGCACGCGACATCCTGCACGTCGGCGCGACAGGTCTGGGCTTCCTTGCCGCGGGCATGGGGATCGGTGCTGCGTCGACCGCGCTCTGGTTCTCGTTCAATCCGATGAAGCGCAACGTCGGGGTCAAGATGCTGGTCGCGGTGGTCGTGTTCGGAGCGGCGATCCTGACATTTGGCATTTCCCGATCCTTCCCGCTCAGCCTTGCCGCGTTGATCGTGGCGGGAGCCGCCGACATGGTTTCGGTCTATGTCCGCACCTCGCTGATCCAGCTGCATACGCCCGACGCGATGCGTGGACGCGTCAGCGCCGTGTCGCAGCTTACCATCTCGGCGTCGAACGAGCTTGGCGAGGCGGAAAGCGGCTTTCTCGCCTCGCTGCTAGGGCCGGTCGGCGCGGTAGTGGCAGGCGCGGTTGGCGCGATCGCGATCACGCTTGTCTGGGCGCGACTTTTCCCCGAACTCAAGAACGCACGGACCTTTGACCCGCCCGAGGCGCTAGAGCCCGGACCGCAGAACGGAGGCATACAGCCATGAAGGCCAACACCATCCTCGACACGATCGGCAACACCCCGCACGTTCGCGTGCAGCGGCTGTTTCCCGACAGCGAAGTGTGGATCAAGTCGGAGCGCGGCAATCCCGGCGGCTCGGTTAAGGACCGTATCGCGCTCGCGATGATCGAGGCGGCGGAGAAGTCGGGCGAGCTGAAACCCGGCGGCACGATCATCGAGCCGACCAGCGGCAACACCGGGATCGGCTTGGCGATGGTTGCCGCGGTGAAGGGCTACAAGCTCGTGCTCGTCATGCCCGAGAGCATGTCGCTCGAGCGTCGCCGGCTTATGCTCGCCTACGGTGCAACGTTCGATCTCACCCCGCGTGAGAAGGGCATGAAGGGTGCGATCGAACGCGCGCTTGAACTGGTCGAGCAGACCGACAATGCGTGGATGCCGCAGCAATTCGAGAACCCGGCCAACGTCGACGTCCACGTCCGCACCACCGCACAGGAAATCCTGAACGATTTCCGTGACACCCCAATCGACGTCATCATCACCGGCGTTGGCACCGGCGGACACATCACCGGTGTTGCCGAGGTGTTGAAGAAGGAGTGGCCGAACCTCAAGGTGTACGCGGTCGAGCCCGCCGCCTCGCCAGTCATCGGCGGCGGTCAGCCGGGCCCGCATCCGATCCAGGGCATCGGCGCGGGTTTCATCCCGGCGAACCTGCACACGCAATTGCTCGACGGCGTGATCGAAGTCGACGCCGCGGTCGCCAAGGACATGGCGCGACGCTCCGCACGTGAGGAAGGCATGCTGGTCGGCATCTCGTCTGGCGCGACGCTCGCCGCCATCCTGCAGAAGCTGCCCGACCTGCCCGACAACGTCCGCGTGCTCGGCTTCAACTATGACACGGGCGAGCGTTACCTGTCGGTGCCGGACTTCCTACCCGAACAGTGATCGTCACATCATCGAGCGCGCAGGTGAGCCCTCGCCTGCGCGCCATCCTCTCACTTGTCGGTATTGCGGCGGTGGCCGTGCCCGCGTGGGTGGTGACACACCCGCCCGTGATACAGCACCGCCCCGCGGCGTTACGGGCGCTCGCCAAGCGCAAGGTGGTGCCCGCGACCGTGCTGCCGCCCGTCGAGCCTGTCGAACTCGTCGACCTGAGTCCGCAGGATGCAAAGGCGTTCAACGACGGCGTGCCGTTCGTCACCGGCCCGAATCCGGCCGCGCGGCCGTTCCGCATCGCCGGCGACGCCGCCAGCATCGCGCGCGCGACCGACTGCCTGGCCGCGGCAGAAATCTACGAAGCGGGCAACGACCCTGACGGACAGCGCGCGGTCGCGCAGGTGGTGCTCAACCGACTGCGCCACCCCGCCTTTCCAAAAACGGTTTGCGGCGTCGTATTCGAGGGGCAGGAGCGCGTCACCGGCTGCCAGTTCACCTTCACCTGCGACGGTGCGCTGACACGCTGGACACCCAGCGAGACGATGCTCCGCGAAGCCCGCGGGCGCGCCGCGCAGGCGCTGAGCGGGCGCGTGTACAAGCCGGTCGGCTATTCGACGCACTACCACACCGACTGGGTGGTGCCGTACTGGCAGTCGAGCCTCGACAAGGTCGCAGCCGTCCACAGCCACCTGTTCTTTCGCTGGGCCGGTTGGTGGGGGACGCCGCCCGCGTTCAACCGCAGCGTCGCCTCGGTCGAGCCGAGCATCCCGAAGCTCGCAGCGATTTCCGACGCACACCGGCAGGCCGGCGCGATCGACGAGGCGGAAGACGCGCTCGCCGCGGCGATGCCGCTGTTCGCCGACCTGCCCGCCGGCGCGCAGCCGGCCGCCGGTCCCCTGCCGCTCGCGCAACCCGGCGCGTTGAAGCCGGTGGCGGAGGATGCCGACACGTTCCTGGTCGTCATCGACCCGCGACAGGCCGACGCGCTGCCGGCGCTGGCGCAGCGTGCCTGCGGCGATCGCCCGCGCTGCAAGCTGATGGGCTGGGCCGACGCGCGGCTCGTCCCCGCATCGGCGACGATCGCGCCGCAGCAATATGCCACGATGGGGTTCAGCTACCTGCGCGACCGCGCCAGCGGCTTCGACCGTGCCTTGTGGAATTGCGGCCAGTTCAAGCGCGTCGATCCGGCGCAGTGCATGCGCGGGCGCGGGGCGTTGACCGCGGTACCGGTCAGCCGCGCCGCGTCAGAAGACGTCACCCCGCCACGTGGCCCCGCGGCGCTCCCCGGTGTGCGTCGCGGCTCTGCGCCGACAGCGGCACCGACGCCATCGGCAGTGAAGGCCGATGCCGCAGCAGGCCAAACCGCCGTTCAGTGACAGGCACTGGACGGCGGTAACACCCTCAGGCTGCCGCAAACATCTCGACCGGCAGCGCCATGATCGCCTCGGCCCCGCCCTCGATCTTGCGGCGCAGTGCACCGGCCTCGGGCAGGACGCGTTCGGCGAAATAGCGCGCGGTCACCAGCTTGGCGTCGAGGAAGGCTGCATCGCCCTCGCCCGCGGCCTTCAACCGCGCCGCCGCCGACGCCATACGCAGCCACATCAGCCCAACCGAGACGATGCCGACCAGGTGCATGTAGGGCACAGCGCCCGCGCCGATGTTGTTGGGGTTCTTCATGCCGTTGGCCATGAACCACATCGTAGCACCCTGGAGCTCGCCCGCGGCCTTCTCCAGCCGCGCAGCGAAGTCGGCGGTCGCCTCGTCCTGCTTGCCCGCGGCGATCTCCTCGGTCACCATCTTGCCGAACGCCATCACCGCGCGGCCACCGTTCTGCGCGAGCTTGCGTCCCGCGAGGTCCATCGCCTGCACGCCATTCGTGCCCTCGTAGATCTGCGCGATCCGCGCGTCGCGGACGTACTGCTCCATCCCCCATTCCTGAATGTAGCCGTGTCCGCCGTAGACCTGCTGCGCGTTGGTCGCGATCTCGTAGCCCTTGTCTGTACCAACGCCCTTGATGACTGGAGTCAGCAGCCCGATCAGATCGCCGGCGAGCTGGCGCTCCTCCTCGCTCTCCGCATTGTGCTCGAGATCGACCTGCAGCGCGCCCCACAGACACAGTGCACGCAGCCCCTCGATCCACGCCTTCGCATCCATCAGCATGCGACGCACGTCGGGGTGGACGAACAAGGTATCGGCCTTCTCGTTCGGTTCGGCCGGGCCGGTCAGCGCACGGCCCTGACGGCGGTCCTTCGCGTACTGCACCGCATTCTGGTACGCCGTCTCCGCGACGCCCAGCCCCTGCAGGCCGACACCAAGGCGCGCCGCGTTCATCATGATGAACATCGCCGCCAAGCCCTTCATCTCCTCGCCAACCAGCCAGCCGGTCGCCCCGTCATAGTTCATGACGCAGGTGGCGTTGCCGTGGATGCCCATCTTGTGCTCGATCGAGCCGCACGAGATCGCGTTGTGCTCACCCAACGAGCCGTCGTCGTTTACCAGCACCTTGGGCACGACGAACAGCGAGATGCCCTTCGACGTGTCGGGCGCGCCCGGCGTCTTGGCGAGCACGAGGTGGATGATGTTGTCGGTCAGGTCGTGCTCGCCCGCCGAGATGAAGATTTTCGTGCCGGTGATCTGATAGCTGCCGTCCGCCTGCGGCTCGGCGCGCGTGCGGATCAGCCCCAGATCCGTGCCGCACTGCGGCTCGGTCAGGTTCATGGTACCGCCCCACTCGCCCGAGATCATCCGCGGCAGGTACTTTTCCTGCTGCTCGGGGCTGCCCTTAACGACCAGCGCGGCGATCGCGCCGTGCGCGAGGCCGGGATACATCGCGAACGCCATGTTGGCGCTGATCATATATTCCTGGAACGCCGTCGAGACGACGTGCGGCATGCCCTGCCCGCCGAACGCCTCCGGCGCGCTGAGCGTACCCCAGCCCGATTCGACGAACTTGTCGTAGGCTTCCTTGAAGCCCTTGGGCGTCGTGACCGAACCGTCCTCGTGACGCGTGCAACCCTCCAAGTCGCCTGACTGGTTGAGCGGGAACAGCACCTCGGCAACGAAGCGGCCACCCTCTTCCAGCACCGCATCGACCGTGTCGGGCGTTGCGGCGGCAAAGCCAGCCACGTTGGCGTAGCGGTCGAGCCCGACGACATGCTCCAGCACGAAGCGCGTGTCGCGGACGGGGGGCGTATATTGCGGCATGTCAGGCTTCCTTGGTCAGATCGGGTATCGGATGAGAGGTCTCGATCACCGCGACGAACTCCTCGAGCTCAAGGATCGCGGCGTCGATGTCGGTGCGCTGCGCCTGCAGCGTCGCGATGCGTTCGCGGCAGCGCTCGATCGTGATCGCACGCTGCGCGCGGCGACCATCGCCCAGATCGTAGAGATCGATCATCTGCCGGATGTCGGCGAGGCTGAACCCCACGCGCTTGCCGCGCAGGATCCAGGCGAGTCGCGCACGGTCACGCTGCGAGTAGATGCGCGCGAGCCCGCGCCGCTCCGGGCTGATCAGCCCCTCATCCTCGTAGAATCGCAACGCGCGCGGCGTGATGCCGAACTCGGTCGACAGGTCGGAGATGCTGAACTGCTCGCGGTCATCGCGCGGCGGAACGACGGCATGGGCAACAGCGCTCATGGTCATCCTCCCTACCTTCCCTTTACGTGAACGTCAACCGCCGCAGAGCGGCTTGCCATCCGACCCCGCGACCCGCGTCGCCTCCGACACGCTCTCGCTCAACCGCGTCGCGGACAATGCGGCAAGCGTCGCACGACCCTCGCACATCGTGTCGCACGCACCCGGCAACACGGCGGGAAACGCAATCGTGTCGCCGTCGAGCGAGGCGACGAACTCGCACCCGCCGCTCATCCGCACATCCAGCTTATCGCGCCCGCGCGCGGTGCCGCGACCCGCGCAACGTTGCTGCTCGCCGAGATCGACCGACGCCCCGACGCGGTACTGCCCCTCGCCTTGCGGCACCACGCACACCTTGTCCTCGCCACTGCCGTACACGCCGGTTGGCACCACCCGTGAAGGATCGGGCACCATGCCGCTCGCGCGTGCTGCGCGTTCGAGCGCCGCACCCGCACCGCTTTCCTGCTCGGTCGCGGGTTGCCGCCCACACGCGCACAGCAGCAGGATTACGGCGATGGCAGTTTGCTTCATCCAACCCGCTCGAGCACGTCACCGGAAACGCGACGGTAGAAGCAGCTTGTCGCACCGGTGTGACAGGCAGGTCCTGCGGGCTCGACGATCAACCACAACGCGTCCTGATCGCAGTCGACGCGCATCTCAATCACGCGCATGACGTTGCCCGAGGTCTCGCCTTTCTTCCACAGTCGCCCGCGGCTGCGCGACCAGAACGTCGCCTCGCCGCTCGCATGCGTCGCCGCAATCGCCTCCGCATTCATATGCGCCACCATCAGCAGCGCACCGATGCGGTCGCTCACCACCGCTGTGACAAGTCCATTCGCGTCGAACCTTGGTTGAAATGTCGTGCCCTGCTCTCGATCGTCCATGCCCAAGCGATAGCGTCGTTCGACGCTAGGCGACAGGGCGGCGGTGTAGGATGACATTCCCGCGACAACCGCTATATGCGGCCGCGCACCCCGCGAGCCCCCTAACGCGAGCTTCAGCCCCATGCTGACCACACATCCGTTCGACGACGACCATCTGCACGAGGAGTGCGGCATATTCGGTGTGTCGCAGACCGAAGGCGCCGCGGCACTGGTGGCACTCGGTCTCCACGCGCTTCAGCATCGCGGGCAGGAAGCCGCCGGGATCACCACCTTCGACGGCGCGATGTTCCACACGCACCGCGCGATGGGTCACGTGGCGGGCAACTTCGACCGCGACGACGTAATCCGCTCGCTGCCGGGCCAGGTCGCCTGCGGGCACGTCCGCTACTCGACCACTGGAGAGACCGCGCTGCGCAATGTGCAGCCGCTTTATGCCGAGCTGTCGTCGGGCGGGTTCGCGATCGCGCACAATGGCAATCTGTCGAACGCGATGAAGCTCCGCCGCGAACTGGTACGGCGCGGCTCGATCTTCCAATCGACCTCCGACACTGAGACGATCATCCACCTCGTCGCGACGTCCAGCTATCGCACATTGCTCGACCGCTTCATCGATGCGTTGAAGCAGATCGAGGGCGCCTATGCGCTGATCGTGATGACGCCCGAAGGGATGATCGCGTGTCGCGACCCGCTCGGCATCCGCCCGCTGGTGATGGGGAAGCTCGACGACGCAATCATCTTTGCCTCCGAATCGGTCGCGCTCGACGTTGTCGGCGCGGAGTTCGTGCGCGAAGTCGAGCCCGGCGAACTTGTCATCGTACAGGGTAGTGAGACACGCTCGGTGCATCCGTTCGCGCCACTGTCGCCGCGTCCGTGCATCTTCGAGTGGGTGTATTTCTCCCGCCCCGATTCGATCGTCGATGATCAATCAATCTATTCGGTGCGCAAGAACATCGGCGCGCAGCTCGCGATCGAGGCGCCGGTCGAGGCCGATCTCGTCATCCCCGTGCCCGATTCCGGCGTGCCCGCAGCGATCGGCTACGCGCAGGAAAGCGGCCTTCCCTTCGAGCTCGGGATCATCCGCTCGCACTATGTCGGGCGCACCTTCATCCAGCCAGGTGACAAGGTTCGCCATCTGGGCGTGAAGCTCAAGCACAACGCCAATCGTGCGCTGATCAAAGGCAAGCGCGTCGTGCTGATCGACGATTCGATCGTGCGCGGAACGACCAGCCTCAAGATCGTGCAAATGATGCGCGAGGCAGGCGCGGCCGAGGTGCACATGCGGATCGCCTCTCCGCCGACGCGACACTCGTGCTTCTACGGCGTCGACACGCCCGAACGTGCCAAGCTGCTCGCCGCAAAGCACGACTTGGGAGGCATGACCGACTTCATTCACGCCGACAGTCTGGCCTTCGTCTCGATCGACGGGCTCTACAAAGCGCTTGGCGAGACGCATCGCGCCGACATTCGCCCGAAGTACTGCGATGCCTGCTTCACCGGCGATTACCCCACCAGCCTGACCGATCACGACGACACGACGGCGGTCGATCAATTCGCGCTACTGGCAGAACGAGTGAACTGATTTGACCAAAGGACTGGAAGGCAAGCTCGCGCTGGTGACTGGCGCGAGCCGCGGTATTGGTGCGGCCACTGCGATCGGGCTGGCGGCAGAAGGCGCGCACGTGGTCATCACCGCGCGCACCGCGAAGGACCTGGAAGGGGTCGAGGAGCGCATCTTCGACGCGGGCGGATCGGCGACGATTGCGCCGCTCGACCTGACGCAGACCGACTCGATCGCGCGGCTGGCGACGGCCGTGGCGGACCGGTGGGACGCGCTCGACGTGTTGGTGCTGAACGCAGGGATGCTCGGGCAGCTCGCCGCGGTGCCGGCGATCGATCCCAAGGAGTTGGCGCAGGTTCTGACGCTCAACGTATCGGCGCAGGTCGCGATGATCCAGGCGTTCGACCCATTGCTGCGTCGATCAGAGGGTGCGCGGGTAATCGGCGTCACCTCGTCGGTCGGCGCCAAGCCGCGCGCCTATTGGGGCGCGTATGGAGCGTCTAAGGCCGCGTTCGACACGATGCTCGGCGCTTACGGCGACGAGATGGTCGAAGTCAGCAAGGTGCGCACCGCAATCCTCGACCCCGGCGCCACGCGCACCAAGATGCGCGCGCGCGCCTATCCTGGTGAGGACCCCGCCTCGGTCAAGCCGCCCGAGGTAGTGGCGAATCGGATCGTCCGGCTGGCGATCGACGGTTTCCCTGCCGGTCACCGCGAGCGCGTAGAGGCGTGACGCTCACCGTTTGACCAGCGTCACCTGCGCGACGTCGATCCCGCCGCCGCGAAAGCCGCCCTCGCAGTACATCAGGTAGAACCGCCACAGCCGCTGAAATCGCGCGTCGAACCGTGGCGGCAGACGGCCTTCTCGCGCGGCCGCGTCGAATCGGTCGCGCCACTGCCGCAGCGTCTCGGCATAGTCGAGCCCGAAGGCGTGTCGGTCGTGCCATTCCAGCCCGTTCGCCTCCGCGATGCGGCGGAAGCGCGATTCCGACAGCAATAATCCGCCCGGAAAAACGTAGCGCTGGATGAAATCGACACCGCCGGCGTAGGAGTCGAACACGTCGTCGGCGATCGAGATGTACTGGATCGCCGCGCACCCGCCGGGCTTTAGCACGCGCGCGATCGTCTGCAGATAGGCCGGCCAGTACGCCTCGCCCACTGCCTCGACCATCTCGATGCTCGCGACTGCGTCGAATGTACCGGTCACGTCGCGATAGTCTGTCAGCGACACGGCAACGCCGGGCAGCGCGCGCGCCGCAACATGCTCCTTCTGCTCGGTCGACAGCGTCAGCGCGTGAACGTGGACGCCGGCCGCCGCTGCAGTCGCGGCGAACGAGCCCCAGCCGCAGCCGATCTCCAGCACCCGCTCGCCCGCCTTTGCCGCCGTCCGGTCGAGGATCACGTCGAGCTTGCGCTGCTGGGCCTCAGCCAGCGGTTCGTCTGCCTGGGCGAAGATCGCCGACGAATAGGTCAGCGTCTCGTCCAGCCATTCGCGGTAGAAATCGTTGCCAAGGTCGTAATGCGCGGCGATGTTGCGACGTGCGCCGCGGCGATCGTTGCGCCGCACTGCGTGAAACACCCGCGCGGCAAGCTTCGCCCCACGCTTGGCCCGCGCGGTGTCGCCCAGTGCGACGCGGTTGCGCATGAACAGATCGAAGATCGGCACTAGGTTGGGGCTCGACCAGTCGCCTGCTTCCCAGCCCTCGTACCAGCCGATCGACCCTGCCGACACGAGCCGCCACAGCGCACGCCAGCGGCGTACCGAAACGATCGCGACCGGACCGTCGGCACGCCCGCCGAGCAATCGGTGCGTGCCGTCGGGCAGCGTCGCCTCGATCGCGCCTTCGACCAGCCCGGCATCGATGCGATCGAGGATGCGGTGAAATACGGGCGCGCTCAGCCCGGAAAAGCGGCCCGCGCGCGAAGGCTGTCGAACGGAAGCGTCCATAGGACGCGGCGGTTATCGCAACCGTGCCGCTGCCGCCAGTGCACGTTCGCGTGCCTCGCGGTGGCCGATGATCTTGGCCGGGTAATCGTGGGGACGGCATCCCGCAGCCTCGGGATCGTGGATGGCCGCGTCGGGCACGTCGGCGAGTTCGGGGACCCAGCGGCGGATGTAGTCGCCGGCGTCGAACTTCTCCGATTGCGTCAGCGGCGCCATGACGCGCGAGAACATGTTGGCGTCGACGCCGGTGCCCGCGACCCACTGCCAGTTGACCGAATTGTTCCCGTAATCGGCGTCGACCAGGCAGTCCCAGAACCAGCGCTCACCCTCGCGCCAGTCGATCAGCAGATGCTTGATCAGGAAACTGGCGGTGATCATGCGCAGCCGGTTATGCATCCAGCCGCTGGTCCACAGCTGCCGCATGCCCGCGTCGACGATCGGGTAACCGGTACGGCCACGCTGCCACGCGCGCAGGTCTGCCTTCGCCTGCTTGCCCGTCCGCCAGTGCAGGGCATCGTACTTCGAACGACCGTTCTTGTCGGCGTAGTCGGGCAGCGCCAACACGACGCCGTCGGTGAAGTCGCGCCACGCCAGCTCCTTCTGGAACTTGACCGCGTCGGGATGATCGCTGACCGCGTGCCACACCTCGCGCGCGGAGATCTCGCCAAAGTGAAGGTGCGGCGAGAGCATCGACGTACCCTCCTCGGCAGGCAGGTTACGCAGCGCCTCGTATCGGTCGACGCGCTTGGCGAAGGCACGCGCCTTCTTTCGCGCTTCTTCCTCGCCCGGCGTGCCGTCGAAATCGACCGCCCAGTCGGGCTTGGTCGGCAACAGGTCTAGGTCGGCGAGCTTGAGCGAGGTCGGCCATTTCGTCGGCGCCTCGATCTTGCGCGGTGCGGCGACGGGCTGCTCGGGCGGCAGGAACGACTGCAACGCCTTCCAAAACGACGAGTAGATGCGGAACGGCTTGCCCCCACCGGTGCGAACGTCCTCGATCCGGGTCAGGTGGTTGCCATCGTGCAGGCACAATCGTTCGCCCAGCGACTCCTCGATCTTGCGCCACCAAGGTTCGTAGTGTCGGACCGCGTGCACCTGCGTCGCGCCGCTTTCTTCCAGCACATCGCGCAGCACCTCGTCCACGCGGCCACGGCGAATGATCAATCGACTTCCATGCTTGCGCAAGCTGGCGTCAAGTGAGGCGAGGCTCGCGTGGAGCCACCAGCGTTGCGCGCCGCCAATCCGCCAGTCGCCCGGCGTGTCGTCATCGAGAATGTAGAGCGGAATGACTGCGCCGTCCGCCGCTGCTGCACGCAACGCGGGCTGGTCGTGGAGGCGAAGGTCTTGGCGGAACCACAGGATGTTCGTCACACCGCGACTACGCCGGCCCCTCCGTTCTGTTCCGCACCCGCAACATCCGCATCAGCCAGCGCCGCACCGAGCGTCAGGATGACGCGGACATGGCGCGCAGCGATCGCCATCACATCATCACCGTAGCCTCCGCCGACGGTGCAGGCGACCGGCAGCGCACGCGCCGCGGCCAGCCGCGCGATCAGGCGTTCGCGCCCGACCAGCCCCTCTTCGCTCAACGACAGGCGACCAAGGCGATCGCCAGCGAACGGATCGACCCCGCCCTGATAGAGGATCAGATCGGGGCAGTGCGTGTCGAGGAAACCCGACAGCGTCGCCTCCAGCGTGTGGAGATATTCGTCGTCGCCGATCCCGTCGGCGAGCGCGACGTCGAGCGTCGATTGCGCCTTTCGCACCGGGAAATTCTTCGCCGCGTGGATCGAATAGGTCGCGATCTGCGGATGGCCTGCGGTCAGGGCAGCGGTTCCGTCACCCTGGTGCACGTCGCAGTCCACCACGGCTACCCGGTCGACGCGGCCCTCTCCGATCAGACGATGCGCCGCAATCGCCAGATCGTTGAAGACACAGTAACCCGCGCCCGTATCGGCAAGCGCGTGATGGCTCCCGCCCGCGGTGTTGGCCGCGAACCCGCGTCGAAGCGCGAGCAGCGCAGCAAGGTAGGTGCCGCCGGGCACGACGGCGGCGCGACGCGCGACACTTGAGGTGATTGGAAAGCCGGTGCGCCGTTCCTTCTCGCGCGGTACCTGCGCGGACAGCACCTCGGCGACGTAATCGGGGTCGTGCACCGCCTCGAGCCACTCGCGCGGCATCGCCTCGGGTTCGTGCCAGTCGATGCGATCGCCATACTCCCGCAGCAGGTCACGGATCGCACCGTTCTTGCCCCATCGATAGGTGCTGCGCGCCGGCGCCTCGGTGACGTAATCGGGATGGTGGACGACCGCGATCATGCAGCTAAGATAGGTTGCAAAGAACGACGCGCCACATCGGCGCGACCACAGGAGAGCGTACGTGACCGACACGACCATCGATCGTCCCGCCCAGACCGACAGCAAGCCGTTCGTCCGGCCCGACGTGCGTAACTTCCTCGACTACCTGAACAGTATACCCGGACCCAAGATGCACCAGCAGACGCCCAGCGAGGCGCGTGCGGTGTTCTACGCGATGAAGGACATCGCCGATCCGCCGGTCGGCGTGCTGGCGACGATCCGCGACGTGTCGATCACGATCGAAGGCGGCAGCATTGCCGCCCGATTGTTCGACGCGCGTGAGACGCGTGAACCCGGTCCCGTCGTGGTCTTCTTTCACGGCGGCGGGTTCGTGATCGGCAACACCGACACGCACGCGAGCTTCGCCGCCGAGATGGCGCGGCAGCTCGACCTGCCAGTCGTCTCGGTCGATTACCGTCTGGCTCCGGAGGCGAAATGGCCGGCGGCACCCGACGATTGCGAGGCGGCGGCGCGCTGGGTCGCCTCTAGCCCTACCGACCTCGGCCGCACTGCCACCGCGTTGGTCCTGTCGGGCGACAGTGCCGGCGGTACGTTGACGATCACGACCGCGATTGCGCTCCGTGACGAACCCGCAGCCGTGCCGGTGATCGTGCAGGCGCCGATCTATCCCGCCGCCGACATGATGAAGGAATATCCGTCCTTCAACGACTTCGCCGACGGCTTCCTGCTGACACGCGACGGCATGATGTGGTTCGGCGAGCATTACGCGCCCGATCCTGAGCACGCGAAGGCTTCGCCGATGAACGGGTCGCTCGCCGGATTGCCGCCCGCGGTCATCATCACCGCCAGCCTCGATCCGATCCGCGACCAGGGACGAGCCTATGCCGCCGCCCTGATCCAGGCGGGCGTACCCGTCACCTTTCGCGAGGCGAGCGGCAACATCCACGGCTTTATCACCTTGCGTCAGGCGGTGCCGTCGAGCGCGGGCGATGTCGCGGCCTACCTCACGGCGGTTAAGGGTGCGATCAACGAAGCGGAGGGGCAGCGCGCGAGGGCGCAGGCAGCGACCTGACGCTGGCTTCGTGCGCTCGGGCGATGGAGTCAGCGCGCGCACGCTGATAGGGGAGCTGCCATGACCGACCCCTCCTCGCTTCCCTATCGCCCGTGCGCCGGCGTCATGCTGGTCAACCATGAAGGCCGCGTGTTCGTCGGCCAGCGGATCGATAACACGCTGGAGGCATGGCAGATGCCGCAGGGCGGGATCGATCCGGGCGAGGACGCGCACGCGGCGGCTGTTCGAGAACTGCGTGAGGAAACCGGGATCGACGCCGACAAGGTGTCGCTGATTGCCGAAGCAGCTCACGAACTGTTCTATGACCTTCCCTCCGACCTCGTCGGCAAGGTGTGGAAGGGCAGGTATCGCGGGCAGCGGCAGCGCTGGTTCCTGTTCCGCTTCAATGGGCAGGACAGCGATGTCCGCATCGACACCCCGCACCCGGAGTTCCGCGCCTGGCGCTGGGCCGATCCGGCCGACCTGCCGCGCCTGATCGTGCCGTTCAAGCGCAAGCTGTACGAGGATGTGCTCGCCGCCTTCGCGGATCATCTGAACTGAGCTTCGCTTCGTCGCGGCCACGTTTCACCGCGGGTTTAAGGGCTTCCGCGGCCCGACTAGGAACGCGTGCTCCATGATCGCAGCGCTGCTTATCTCGACCGTTGCCGTCGCGGCGGATGCGCCCGATCCGATGGCGATCCCGCCGACGATCCGAGCCATGCTCGACGCCGCGATGGCGTCGGGCGACGAGAATGCGGTCAACACAATCGTCAAATACGCTCGCGTCGCCGACCCGGCATCGGGTGATGCGTCGCTCAAGCTGGCGAGCGAGTGGAAGGAGGTTCGCGCGCGCGAACGCAACGAGCGATTGCGCGAAGCTACCGCGCTCGAACTCTGGACCGGACGGATCGAGGCCGGCGGTTTCGCCTCCACCGGCAACACGCAGGTGGCCGGGATCACCGGTGCCGCCAATTTGCAGCGCGAGAGCCTGAACTGGCGGCACAAGTTGCGGCTGCAGGCCGATTACCAGCGCAACGCCGGCGTCACCAGCCGCGAGCATTACCTCGCCGCCTACGAGCCCAATTGGAAGATCGACGATCGGCTGTACCTCTACGGCAGCGCGCAGTTCGAGGCCGACCGCTTCTTCGGCTATCGGCAGCGCTATTCGGCATCGACCGGCGCCGGGTACAATGCGCTGCGCTCGCCGTCGCTGACGCTGGATGTCGAGCTCGGACCCGCGTTCCGCTATACCAGCTTCACCGATGGGCGGCTGCAAAGCAGTCCGGCAGCGCGCGGCAGCCTCGATCTCGCGTGGAAGCTGTCGTCGGGCGTGACCGTGAAGCAGAACGCGTCCGGTTATGCCGAGCGGTTCAACAGCACCGTGAGCAGCAACACGGCCCTCGCCGCCAAGCTGATCGGCCCTTTGTCGGCGCAGGTATCCTACACCGTCCAATATGAGAGCGCACCGCCGGAAGGGCGTGTGTCGACAGACACCACCAGTCGCGCATCGCTGGTGTACAGTTTCTAACCTGTCTGCATCTCGCTCAATAACTCTCTGAAGATACTCCGACGCGATCAGCTGCCGATGCAAATCTGACGAAGGTCGCAATTGTGACTTGTTCGCGCTAGGCTGTCGAAGTGACGAAAGATGACCAAACGCACCAAGCGCTGATTGGCTGGATCGATCCGCCGGCGATACTCGCGCGGACGCGGGCGTGGAGCGAGATCAACAGCGGCACACGCAATCTCCGCGGATTGTCGCACGTCGCCGGGCTGCTGGCAGACGCATTCTCTGCGCTGCCGGGCGAGGTGGCGCTGGTCGACGGCGACACGGCCGAGAGTGTCGCCGCGGACGGTTCGGTCATGCCTCTGGAACATGGCCAGCATTTGCGGCTGATCGTGCGTCCAGACGCACCGGTGCAGATGCTGTTTACCGGTCACATGGACACGGTCTACCCGGCCGATCACGCGTTTCAGCATTTGACGTGGCGCGACGACAACACGCTGAACGGCCCCGGCGTCGCCGATATGAAGGGCGGCCTGTCAGTCATGCTGGAGGCGTTGCGCGTTTTCGAGGCGACGGCCACTTCTACGCTCGGCTACGAGGTCGTCATCAATTCGGACGAGGAAACGGGGTCGTTCTCCTCCGCACGACTGATCGCGGAAGCGGCGCGCGGCAAGCATGCGGCGTTGACCTACGAACCCGCGCTGCCCGACGGCACGCTCGCCGGCGCGCGCGGCGGTACCGGCAACTTCTCGATCGTCGTGCGCGGACGGGCGGCCCACGCCGGGCGCAATCCGGGCGACGGCCGCAATGCCGTGGTCGCGGCGAGCGAGATCGCGCTCAGGCTCCACGACGCGCGCGCACCGCGACTGGCGGTCAATCCGGCGCGGATCGACGGCGGCGGGCCCAACAACGTCGTCCCCGATCTGGCGATCCTGCGCGTCAACTTTCGCCCCGGCGACACGAGCGAAATCGAGCGAGCACGCCGCCTGATCGACGAGGTCACCAGCGACGCCGCGGCTCGGCACGACGTTCAGGTCGAGGTGCACGGCAGCTTCAATCGTCCGCCCAAGCCGATCGACGAAGCCGCGGCGCGCCTGTTCGCGCTGGTGAAGAACGCCGGCGCCGCGCTCGACCTCGACATCGCCTGGCGTGACACCGGCGGCGTGTGCGACGGCAACAATATCGCTGCGGCGGGCGTGCCGGTGGTGGACACGATGGGGGTGCGCGGCGGCGCGATCCACTCGTCGGACGAATATCTTCTGGTCGACAGCCTGGCCGAGCGCGCGGCGCTCTCCGCCCTGACCATCAAACGGATTGCCGAAGGAGCCCTTCTTTGACGTTTGTCGTTCGTCCCGCGACTGAGGCCGACCTGCCGCACCTGTATGAAATGGCGAAGCTGACCGGCGGCGGCTTCACCAACCTGCCCCCTGATCGCAAGGCGCTATCGGCGAAACTCGCCCGCAGCCGCGAGGCGTTCGGGCGTAAGGGTGGGCCGATGGCGGACGAGCTGTTCGTGCTCGTTCTGGAAAACACCGCCACGCACGAGGTCCGCGGCACCTGTCAGCTGTTCACGATGGTCGGCCAGCAACACCCCTTCTACAGCTATCGCATCGGCACGCTGACACAGCACAGTCGCGAGCTCGACCGGACGTTTCGTGCCGAAATGCTGACGCTGGCGACCGATCTCGAAGGATCGAGCGAGGTCGGCGGCTTGTTCCTTCACCCGGGCGAGCGTGCGGGCGGGCTTGGCATGCTGCTGGCGCGGGCGCGCTACCTATTCATTGCGGCGCACCGCGCACGCTTCGCGCCGCGCATTCTGGCAGAACTGCGCGGGATCATTGACGAGGCCGGCGGATCGCCGTTCTGGGACGGTCTCGCGGGACGCTTTTTCGGCATGAATTTTCAAGCTGCGGACGAGTTCAACGCGATCAACGGTCACCAGTTCATCGCCGATCTGATGCCCAAGCATCCGGTCTATACCGCGATGCTGTCCGACAGCGCGCGCGCCGCGATCGGCATGCCGCATCCGAGTGGGCGCGCAGCGATGCGGATGCTGGAGAACGAAGGCTTCGCGTTTGAAAACTACGTCGACATCTTCGACGGTGGCCCGACCATGACCGCGCGCACCGACGCAGTACGCAGCATCCGCGACGCTCGGCAGGCGCGTGTCGTGGCGCTGGATGGCGATGGCGGCGAGCAGGCGCTGATCGCGACCGGTACGCTCGGGGACTTCCGCTGCGCATACGGCAACGTGCGCGAGTGCGGCGACGGCGTGATCCTTGCGCGATCGTGTGCCGACATCCTGGGGATCGGGGAAGATGCGGTGATCAGCCACGTCGGACGGCTGTGAACAACATGCGCGAGATCAATTTCGACGGCATCATCGGCCCGACGCACAATTATGCGGGGCTGAGCCCCGGCAATCTCGCCGCCACGCACAACGCGGGGGCGGTCGCACACCCGCGCGCCGCGGCGTTGCAGGGCATCGCGAAGATGCGCGCCAATCTCTCGCTCGGCCTCGTTCAGGGCGTGCTGCTGCCGCATCGCCGCCCCGACCACCGTTGGCTATCCGCGCTGCACACTGACTATGCAGCGGCCGAACCGCATCTGAAGGCACGCGCGTTGTCCGCGTCGGCGATGTGGGCGGCGAACGCGGCGACCGTCTCCCCCGCTCCCGATTGCACCGACGGGCGTTGCCACTTGAGCGTTGCTAATCTGGTGACGATGCCGCACCGCAGTCACGAGTGGTCGGAAACGCTGGCGCAGCTTCGGCTCGCCTTCGCGCACCCTGCCTTTCGCGTTCACGCCCCCGTCCCGCCTCCGTTCGGTGACGAGGGCGCGGCGAATCACATGCGCCTGGCGCCAGCGCATGACGCGGATGGTATAGAGATTTTCGTCTACGGTGTAACCGGAGGACCATTTCCCGCGCGACAACATCTCGAGGCAAGCCGCGCGGTCGCGCGCGCCCACACCCTGGACCCTGCACGAACGCTGTTCGTCGAACAGTCGAGCGCGGCGATCACTGCCGGCGCGTTCCACAATGACGTCGTCGCCGTCGCCAACGAACGAACGCTTTTCGCGCACGAGCAGGCGTTTGCTGATCGCGACGGCTTCTACGCGCAACTGCGCGCGATCATGCCTAGGGTCGAGATCGTCGAGGTACCGGCTTCAGCCGTCAGCTTGGCGGACGCGATCGGCTCCTACCTGTTCAACGCTCAGCTGGTGAGCACGCCGGGCGGCGATCAGACGCTGATCGTGCCGCAGGAGGCACGCGAAAACCCGCGAGTTTGGAACTGGTTGCAACAGCATGTGGCGGGCATTGGGCCCATTCGCCGGGTCAAGGTGGTCGACGTACGCGAATCGATGTCCAACGGGGGTGGCCCCGCGTGCCTTCGTCTGCGCGTCGTCTGTGATCCAGCCACGGTTGATCGTCGCTTCCTCGTCGACGACGCGCGTCTCGACCTCATTGCGGACGTGGTGACCCGCTACTGGCCCGAGACGATCGGGCCCGAGCAAATCGGCGACCCCGCCTTGATCGCGCAGGTCGAGCGGGCACGCGAGGCGCTGCTCCAGGCGCTCGACCTTGTCGAGTTACTTAACAGTTAACCAAGCTCGGTAACGCCGGAGTGGCTGAAATCAGCCGCTGGCCCGTGTTTTGCGTAATGTTTCGTCATGTGGAGCCGCATCGCACGCCTGTTCGTCATCAAGACCAAGTTCGAGGCTTTCTTGGTCATCTACGGGCTTGGCTGCGGTGCGGTCGAGCGCGGTATGCACTACCGCGCGCTCTACCCGGGTACGCAAGGATGGGTGCTATTCGGTGCGTGCACGATTGCCGTCTTCATGGCAGGCGCGAAGATCATCGAGGCGGTTGAACGAAGCGCGAGCGATTAGCATCGGCCCGTCTAAGTATTCATCGCATTTGTCTTGAACAAGAAAAAGCCGGGTCATTGCTGACCCGGCTTCATCCACCCAGATGGTGGTTTCTCCACACACTCTCCCGAAGAAGAGTGGCGCGCCCGGAACGATTCGAACGTCCGACCCTCAGATTCGTAGTCTGATGCTCTATCCAGCTGAGCTACGGGCGCCCTGTGGAGGCGCGCTGATACGAGGGCTTTTCTGATCGCGCAAGTCCGTTGCGCACTTTTCCCGAAGAATTTATCGCGAGCATCATGCCGCCTCATCCCGCACGTCTCCCACTGCTGCTCTGCGCGGCGCTCACCTCGCTCTCCAGCTGCGCCGTGCCGGAGGGACCCTTCCCCTCGCTCGCGCCGCGTGCCGTGGAAAAGCTGGGGTTCGCCGAGCCGGCTGCGCCGCCGCCTGCCACAGTCGCACCCGATTCCGCCTTAGACGCACGATTGGCCGACAATGCACGTGAGCGGTTAGAAGCGGCGAAGGCGTTCGATGCCGGCGCGAACCGTGCCGAGCGACTGGCGCGCTCAGCGCGCGGCGCGAAGGCGGGCAGCGAACCCTGGCTCGATGCACAGACTGCGCTTGCAGAGCTGGACGCCTTGCGGGCGCGGCATCAGGATGCGCTGGGCGTGCTCGAAGATCTCGCTTCTTCACGTGCGCAGGCGCTGCAGCCGGCCTATCCGGCGCTGGAAACCGCCTTGCAGGCGGCGCGCGCCATCAGTGCGTCACAAACGCGGCGCATCGACGCGATCGCTGCCAGCCTCGCGCCGGCGTGACGCGTCAGAAGCGCAGCAGCGGCAGGATCGAGCCGTAATCGTCGGTCCAGGGATGAAATCCGTCCCGCGGGCGAATAGCTTTCCAGCTCGGGTCGCGGCTCCTCACCGCGTCGTACACTGCCTGATCGCGGGTCATCATGATCCACGACGACTTGCTGGCGTCCTCCTCGAACGGATCGGGCGTGAAATTGAGGATCGCGGCATGCCATCCGCGCGCCTGCGCAGCCGCGGCGACGACTGGCACCAGGTCGAGGTAGCGATTGGACACGTGCACCGCCAACACGCCGCGGTACGCCAACACGCGACCATAGGTGTCGAACGCTTCCAGCGTCAGCAGGTGCATCGGCACCGCATCGGACGAAAAGGCGTCGAGCGCGAGCACGTCGAGTGAGGTGCTCGGCTCGCGTGACAGGCTCACCCGTGCGTCGCCGATCACTAGGCTCGCGCTTGGCGCGCAACGCCGCAGAAAGGTGAAGTGGCCTCCGGTGGCGATCCTCACCATCGCGGGATCGATCTCGTAGAACCGCCAACGCTGACCCGGCTGGCGGTAACAGGCAAGCGTCCCCGTTCCCAACCCGACGACCCCTACCCGCCCCGCATCTCCGTAGAGAATGGGCGCGAGCTGCATCAGCTGGCCGATGCCGGAGCCGGGCACGTAATAGGTCGTCGGCGTCCGCTCACGCGCCATACTGCCGGCCAGCTGTACACCGTGCACGGTGGTGCCGTGAACCAGCGTACGTCGCCGCGGTGCCTCGGCGAGCGTGTAAACGCCGAAATAGCTGCGCACGCGCGCGCCCGGCTCGAGCGAGAGCGCCAGTGATTGCAGGCCGCCGAATAGCAGTAGACCCGACACGAGCACGCCGACGAACACCGCGCGTCGGCCGACGCTGATGATGCCAAAAATGGCAACAGCCAGGAACGACACGCCGAGGTAGCGTCCCTCGTCCGAGCCGCCGAGTTCACGCGCGCTCAGGACGATGAGCGTGATCAACACGACCGCGATCAATGCCGGCAGCACGTAGCGACTTCGGCGCGCGAACCACAGCCGGGCGATCTGCTGCGCTAGGAAGGTCTGCGGCATCAGCACACCCGTCGCGATGATCAGGATCGGGTATTCCCACGTCCAATCGAAGACGATCGGCGCAATCAGCCCGGCGAACACGCCGCCAAGCGCCCCGCCTGTCGACATCGCGAGATAGAAGCCGGTCAGATGCTGCGGGTTCGGGCGCAGGCGGTACAATCGTGTATGCAGCGCGACGGAGGCGACGAACAGGACTGCGGCGGCGACCACCAGCGCCAGTGGTGAGGCATTGGTGAAGCCGCCCATCAACATGCCGCCGAACACGACCAACGTAATCGGCGCATAGCGCGTGATCGCGTCCGCGGCGGTGCGATCCGTGGCGAAGGCGATCGAGAAGCTGAGCAGGTAGAGCGCGAGCGGAAGCACCCACAACAGCGGCATCGCCAGCAGATCGGTGCTGATGAAGGTGCTGGTTGCGAGCATCAGGCCGGAGGGCACTAGGCCAAGTACCATCCACGTCAGCCATCGCCCGACTTGCCAGCCTTGGCGCGTGTCGGGTGCGATTGCGACGTCATCCGGGCGCCCGGCTGTGCGCGGCAGCAGCCGCGTACACGCCAGCACCAGCACGATCAGCACGATGTACCCTGCACTCCACAACCATCGCTGCGACGGCACGGTCAGCAACGGCTCGACCAGCAACGGAAAGGCAAGCAGCCCGGCGAAGCTGCCGAGGTTCGAGGCCGCATAAAGTGCGTAGGGATCCTCGTCCGAGTGCGACAACGCGAACCAGCGCTGGACCAAGGGTGCCTGCGCCGACACCGCAAAGAACAAGGGTCCGATCGAAACCGCGAACAGGTATGGCACCCATAGCGCGGGTTCGGCGCTCGCGGGCATCGCACGCGCGGCCAGTCCAATCGGTAGAAAGGTCGCTGCCGTGATGAGCACACCCAGGTGAACCATCCCCTGCCGCCGCGCGCTCAACCGCCCGAGCAGATGCGCGTATGCGTAGCCGCCCAGCAGCAACGCCTGATATACCAGCATCGCCGAGTTCCAGACCGCTGCGGCGCCGCCCAGACGCGGCAGCGCGATGCGCGCGATCATCGGCTGGACAAGGAACAGCAGGAACGAGCCGGTCAGGATCGTGGCGACGAACAGCCAACGCCGGCCCCGCGCAGGATCAGCCATCATGCGACCGCTCAGATGCCCGACGCGATCACGTGCACGGCGGAGCTCGGGCTTTCAAAACCGATTGCGGCGGCGCAACCGCGGCACAGCTCGATCATGCTTCGGAGCGATCCAGCACGTAGACGACCGCATCAGCGCGCGGATCATCGGGCGCGAACTTGTCATGACGGAAATCAAGCGCTGGCTTATGGATCATGCCGAGGCGATCCATCACGCTCCGGCTCTTCTCGTTGCACCCTGCCGTGATCGCAACAACTCGCGGCGCAGCGGTATTGCGCCATCCCCAGTCGAGAACCGCGCGCATGGCTTCCAGCGCGTAACCCTGCCGCCAGTGCGCCCGCGCAATCATCCAACCGGCCTCCAGATCGTTTGCGACTGGGGTATCGTCGCCGGCAATCTTCAACCCGCAAAAACCGATCACCGCATTGTCGGCGCGGCGAACGACGGATTGGAATCCTAGATCTGGGCCATAGGACGCATGACGCGCGAGCGCGGCGTCACTCTGCTCGGCCGTCTTCACCGGACCCAAATCCTTCATCGCGACCGGATCTGCCCACATCGCGTACAGCGCGGGACGGTCGGCAGGTTGCGGCGTGCGCAGAATCAGCCGTTCGGTTACCAACATCGCATCCGCCTCATCGAGCGAGCAGCCGGGCGACGTGGAGAGCGTGGTAGGTCAGCACGCCCGAACACCCCGCGCGCTTGAACGCCAGCAGCGTTTCCAGCACCATCGCATCGCGGTCCGCAGCGCCCGCGGCTACCGCGGCTTCGATCATCGCGTACTCGCCCGACACCTGATAGGCGAAGACAGGCACCGCGAAGGCGTCCTTCACCTCGCGCACGATGTCGAGGTATGGCAGCCCGGGCTTGACCATCACGCTATCTGCGCCCTCTGCCAGGTCGAGCGCCACTTCGCGTAGTGCCTCTTCGCGGTTGGCCGGGTTCATCTGATAGGTCGTCTTATCGCCTTTCAGCAATCCGCGACTTCCGACCGCGTCACGAAATGGGCCGTAGAAGGCGGAGGCATATTTGGCGGCGTACGCCATGATCTGTACGTTGACGTGCCCGCCGCCTTCCAGCGCCTCGCGGATCAGCCCGACGCGGCCATCCATCATGTCTGATGGCGCAATGATGTCAGCGCCCGCTTTCGCCTGGTTGAGCGACTGACCGATCAGCAGCTCGATCGTGCGATCGTTGAGCACATAGCCCGCATCGTCGACGATTCCGTCGTGACCATGCGCGGTGTACGGATCGAGCGCGACATCGGTCAGGACGCCGATGTCGGGCACCGCCTGTTTGATCGCACGGATCGCCCGGCACATCAGGTTATCGGGGTTGAGCGCCTCGGCCCCATCATCGCTGCGTCGTTCTTTTTGGGTGTTCGGAAACAACGCGAGGCACGTGATGCCGAGATCGCGCGCCTCTTTCGCACGTGCGACGATCTGATCGACCGACCAGCGCGACACGCCCGGCAAGGTCGCGATCGGCTCCTCGACCTCCTCGCCTTCGGTGACGAACAGCGGCCAGATCAGATCGGCCGGTGTCAGCACGTTTTCGGCATGTAGCCGGCGGCTCCATGCAGTGGCGCGGGTACGACGGAGGCGAAGCGCAGGATAAGGGGCATGCATCGGTGCCATGTCGGCCATGCCCGGTGCCGGTGCAAGTATTTGCCCGCTCGCAGACGTCACGGAAGCGAAAGCGAAGCCGGGGCGTTCAACGTTCCATGACACATACGCGCATCGCGTCCGCTGCCCTGATCGTGAACGCCAAATCGCGCCGCGGCCAAAAACTGTTCGCGCGTGCCTGCAAGGAA